>NZ_CP031093.1:3600000-3900000 GCF_004851605.1 Hydrocarboniclastica marina | reverse complement strand
GGCTGGACCAGCCCCCAGCAGTACCGGTTGCTTTCGTTGATCGCGCCAACGGTGGCACCGGACGTGCCCCCGTATCAGAGCGATAGCTGGATCAGGGAGACACGAATTTTTGCCAGGGCGCTAGGGCGTGAGGCGCAGGGTGAGGCCGCAATCGATAAGGTGCAGCGACGCATCGCTGAGGTGGCGAAGCTGGTGGCTGCCAATGTGCCCGAAGGGCAGCGGGATGCAGCTATTGTCCGCTGGATGCCCCAGGGCGCCCTTGTCATGAGCCCGGGGATTTTCTCGGCCACGTTACTGGCCGCTGTCGGCTTTGACGTCAGCGACGCCGGGCTGGTCAACGCGGGGCGGCCTCACAGTCACCCGCTAAGCGAGGAGAACCTCTCCGCCATCGACCAGAGCTGGCTGTTTCTGGCGACGCTGAACAAAGACGGCAAAGAAGCACTGGACGCGGCTTCCAGGTCGCCTGCTTTCCGTCGCCTGCAGGCAGTAGAAAACGGGCAGGTTGTTGCGGTGGATGGTCAGGAGTGGACGAGTGCTTCGGGCCCTCTCGTGGCCGGGCAGATCCTGGACGCCGTAGCGGCTGCGGTCAGCGGCCGCAAGCCTTGACGCAGCAGTGTCCGAGGCGCCAGAGCAGTCAGTGCGACGAACGATGACCACGCGCCCCCAAAGTGTCTGCACGAAAGCGTTCGGTCTCGCTGTGTTGGTGCTGCTTATGACCGCCGGCGCCAGTCTGATACTGGGCGCCGGGCCGGTGCCGATTGCGGACGCTCTGGCAGCGCTGGGCGGTGGCGGCAGCGAAGAAGCCCGGTTTGTGCTGGTTGAGCTGCGCCTGCCCCGGCTTGCCGTGGGCATCACTACCGGGCTGGCCCTGGGGGTTGCAGGGGCCCTGCTGCAGGCTTTGACCCGAAACCCGTTGGCCGAGCCGGGACTGCTCGGGGTCAGCGCCGGCAGTGCCTTTGCCGTATCGCTGGCGATCATGCTGGGCGCGAGTACAGTCACCCTGACTACGCTGGTCGCCCAGGGGGGTGCGCTGGCAGGCTGTTCCTTCGTCATTGCTGCGGCACGCATGAAGGGTCTGGGTAATGACCCCATCCGACTGGTGCTCGCTGGTGCTACCTTGTCCGGCCTGTTGCTGGCCTTGACCTCTCTGCTGATGCTCGCGGACCAGCGTGCTGCCGACGAAATACGTTTCTGGGTCACGGGCAGTATTGCTGGTCGGCAGTGGCCTCAACTGCTGGCGGCGCTGCCAACGCTGCTGCTGGGCGGGGTGATCGTGGTCGCAGTGGCGCAACCACTGGCGTCGCTAACACTGGGCGAGCGCGTGGCGGTCGGGTTAGGGCAACACCCGGGCCGCGTTCGCCTGCTGGTAGTGCTCGCGGTTGCGCTTCTGGTTGGCGCTGCCACCGCACTGGCCGGACCGCTGGTCTTTGTCGGTATGGTAGTGCCATTTCTGGCCCGGGCTCTGGCCGGCGCAGATATCCGCAAGACGCTCTGGCTTTGCCTGCCCGTAGGCCCAGCGGTGCTGGTACTGGCTGACACCGTCTCCCGACTGGTTGCAGCGCCGTCAGAGTTGCCGCTTGGCGTGGTCACCGCATTGATCGGTGCGCCTGTGCTGCTCGCCATTGTCCGGGCCAGAAGGATGCCGACGTTATGAGACAGCCTTTCCAGGATCAGAATGGTATTTTCAGTCAACCGCCGGGCTACTGGCATATCTTTTTGCCGGCCCGGTTGCCGCCCGGGCGTCTGAACCTGCTTCTTGATCGCCGCGCAGCGCTGGCCAACCTGGGGCTCCTCTTTACGCTGCTGATGTGTGCTGTCGCCAGCCTCTCTTTCGGTACGGTGACCCTGAGCGCGCACCAGGTGCTGCTGGCCCTGAGCGGTGAAGGTGCGCCAATGCACCGGTTTGTCATAGAAGAATTGCGTCTGCCCCGACTCGTCTCAGCGGTACTGACCGGTGTGGCCTTCGCTTTGTCCGGTTGCCTGATGCAGACCCTGGCCCGCAACCGGCTGGCAACCCCGGGCATCATTGGCATCGACAACGCTGCCACGGCTTTCGCGGTAGCTTCGGTGGTAGGTACGGGCATCAGTGTGGCCCCGCCCATGATGGCACTCACCGGCGCCGCTACGGCCACCGCGCTGGCGTTCGGGCTGGCGGGCCGGAGCGGGACCCAGGGCTACCGATTCATCATTACCGGGCTAGGGATCGGGGCCATTGCCGGGGCCATGACCCAGCTCATGCTGAGCCGCGTCGCAATTGACGATGCCAACGCCGCCTACCCCTGGACCGTGGGCAGCCTCAACGCAAGGGACCCGTTCGCGGTCCAGCTTCTCGCGGGCGGGCTGATGCTGGCCTGGCCCTTGTGCCTGCTGCTTGGCCGCGGCCTGGGAACCCTGCAGTTTCCGGATGCGGTGGCGATCGGACTGGGCAGGCGACCGGGGCATATCCGTAGCGGCGGTCTTGTCTTGTCGGTACTGCTGACCGGATTGGCGGTTGCAGTGGCGGGTCCGGTCGGCATGGTGGCGTTGATCGCGCCGGAATTTGCCCGCGCCCTGAATCGTCCGGGCTATGTGCCTCTGCTGGGCGCCGGGCTGACCGGGGCTATCATCATGGTGCTGGCGGATCTGGCGGGCAGGGTGATGCTCTCGCCGCTGGAGGTTCCGGTGGGAATAGTTACGGCGCTTGCAGGCAGCCCCTACCTGCTCTGGATACTCCTGAAACGACCCTCGGGAAAACTGGGATGAAGCAGAAGCGCGGCTCCAACAGTGAATTGGCAACTAACCAAAGCCGCCTTGTGGCACAAAAGCTGACCATGGCCCACGGTCGCCGTCCTGTTATTGATGATCTGGACCTGGCGCTACCCGACGGCAAAGTCACCGCGATCGTCGGGCCAAACGGGTGTGGCAAGTCGACGTTGCTCAATGGCCTGTCACGTATTCATCGCCAGCGAGCGGGTGCCGTCTTACTGGACGGCCACGAGATTCATAGCCGACCGTCGCGGGAGGTAGCCCGCAAACTGGCCATGCTGCCCCAGGAGACCTCTGCGCCAGAAGGCATGACCGTGCTGGATCTGATCCGCTTCGGCCGCCAGCCCCACCAGGACTGGCTAAGGCAGTGGTCGCGAGAAGACCAGGCCGCGGTGCAACAGGCCCTGGCAGCGGCGGACGTCACCGAGCTGGCGGAGCGGGCACTCGACACGCTATCCGGCGGCCAGCGCCAGCGCGCCTGGATCGCCATGAGCATCGCCCAGCAGACACCCCTGTTATTGCTGGACGAACCCACCTCATCACTCGATCTCGGTCATCAGGTAGAAGTGTTCGAGCTGATCCGCAATCTGGCCAGCGCCGGCAAAACCATTGCCATGGTAGTGCATGATCTGGTCAGTGCGTGCCGCTACGCCGACCATCTGGTGGCCATGAAAGACGGCGCTATCGTAGCGCAAGGTGAGCCGGGGGTGGTTGTCACGCCGAAGCTGATCCGCCTGCTTTACGACATCGATTGCGAACTGATGCCAGACCCGATCACTGGCGCGCCACTGCTGTTCAATGTGCGCCGCGCCGATCTTAACGGCAGGACCTCGTGAGGCTTGCCCACAAAACAAGGCGTAATGTATGAAGACACTGAAGGCTCATGTTTCCACACCCCACGGCGAGCGTTACATCGCTCGACTGTGCCGACACTTCAGCCACAAGATTCCAGCGACCTGGGAGGGCACTCGGGGCGAAATACACTTCGACATGGGCACCTGCAAACTGGAAGCGAACGAGACCGCGCTGCTGCTTCGGGCTGAGGCCGAAAACGGAGAAAACGTACAAACTGTGGCGGACGTTACCGGCTCGCACCTCGAGCGCTTTGCGGCAGGCGGCCGGGAAGGGGAAAAACTGACCGTCGCCTGGGCGCCTTGAGGATATGAAACAGGCACAAGCAGACAGTTAGCCGTTGCCTTCCCGACTCAGACGAGGTGGTGGTCCCAGTACACCGGCAGTTGGGCGATCTCCTGCGGGACGCCCGATGCGCCGAGGCGGACCAGCTTGCCCTGCCCGGTGGAGATCAGGAAGTCACCGCCCGCCAGCGCCTGCACCCCGGCACAGTCCGGGATGGACGCGCGCGCTATCAGGCTGCCGCTACGCCCCTCAAAGATGACGGCGGTCCCGCCAACCGGAGAAGCCGCCGCGACCAGATCATTCTCAGGGTGGGCGATCACGCTGGCGATATAGTTGGCCAGCGCCGCCTGGGTATCTTCGTCAAAGCGGTATTCCTGCAACTCGCCCCGGTCCAGGCGTGCGAGCAACGCGGGCTTCTGGTAGAGCGGTCCCTGGTACTGATAGGCAACGTACACCTCACCGGCCGGGCTCACATCCACATGCCGCGCACTTTGCTGATGCCGGGACGGATGAAATCGCCCGATGACTTGCCCGGAGCGGCGGTTCATAAGGATCAGCGCAGGGTCCATGGTATCGAGGTTGAGCTTGATGCGGTCGTAGTCCGGGTGGGTCAGAATGCCGCCCAGGCCTATTACCAGGGTTTCGCCGTCCGGATGGAGTGTCAGCTGGTGGGGGCCGATGCCGCCCAGTTCAAAGGTGTCGACGCGCAGGTAAGCGTTGTCCGCATCGTACACCGCGATTATACCCTCGCCTGCGTCATAGCGGCTGGCGGCGGCATAGAGCCAGCGCCCTTGCGGGGAGAAGACGCCATGGCCGACAAAGTGCTCGCCCGGTGCCGCTTCGACATGCTGCACGCGGGCGCCGCTGGACTGATCAAAAACGTAAAACGACCAGCCGGGCCGGCGCTCGAAAAACAGGACCTGGGCTGCGCCGGGGCGATTGCAGCCGCTGTGGCAGCGGGTACCCACCGGGGCCTGCCAGAGCGGACGCCCCTGCCGATCGATGGCGCCAACGGCGTACTCGCCGGTGGGCAGTCCAATGGCCCCGGTAAAGTGTTCGGGGCCGTGGTCGGCTTTGCGTGGGAGGAGACTGCAGCCCAAAAGCGTTGCGCCAATTCCGCCGGCCACGCCGGCTTTCAATAGCTGCCGACGGCTGGGTTGTGTTGTTGACGGGGGGTTGTTTACCACGTGGTTACGGGTCCTGTTGAACACTGGCATCAGTCACCGTCGCTGGAATTGAAACCCCGTACAACGCCAAGCGCCACGGCGGCCCGGTCATTTACCAACGTGTTCAGCTGGGCTATATCCATGTAGAAAGCCTGCAGTTCACGAAACCGTTCGTCCTCAGACAACAGCTCGATGATGGGCGCATGTAGCTGGGGAAAGTTCTGCAGAACCTCATCGAACTGAGCGTCAATGCGGTCGGCCAGCTGCTGCTCACCGGCCTCTTTCAGAAGCACTGCCAGACCCGGTAGATAATGCGCTTCTAACCCCCGGACCGTCGCCTCCATGGTCTTCAGGCTGGTGCCGCTGCGCCAGGCATCGGCCGCATAGGCTGAGCGTTTACCGGTGCCGCGCAAGCCCATGGGCTGGGCCAGCCGTCGCTCTTCCAGTATCTCCAGGGCCGTCATACCGGCACGCACGGTCGTGTCACGGTACTGGTCGGTGCCGATGTAGTGGTCCCGGAAGCCGGCCCAATCGCGGTTGAGCTGGCTGCTGTTCGCGGCGATGTGGTGTGCGACGGCGGTCAGAAGGCTGCAGGTCCTTGTGGCGGGGAGGGCGTTGTCGCCGTTGTTCAAGTCTTCATCGAAGAGCAGGTATTCCGCCATGGGGAAACCCTGGACAGCAACGCCTGACAAGCCGATGAGATCCCTGGAGATCAGATCGTCGCTCTTCAGTATGTAACTGGCTTTGCGGGCAATAAGATTTTTCGGGTCGGGCCAGAACTGAAACTGCCAGGCCAGGTTATTGTGTTCCACCGGGCCGAAGTCGACGAAGCGGACCTGTTGCCAGGCCAAAAAGGCTTGCTGCCACGCCTGTTCCGCCTCCCGTCGTGCACCGTCATTCGGAACCGAACAATAGTCGCCAGCGGCTTCGGCATACGCATCGGCTCTTTGCTCAAGGGCCTGGTAGGCCGCCTGGATCGATTGATGCCATTGCTTTCTGGCTTCAAGGTGGGTCTCCGCTGGGCCGGCCCCCGCGGCAGCGGATATCAGCACGAGAACTGAGCCACATAGGTGTTTCAAGAAAGTCTGCATGGAAGTCCTCAAATGCCGGTAAAGAGAGGTTCAGCAAGGTTCAGAGCGTATAAAAAGGCGTTCTGGGCGGATGCAACGAGAGCTTAACGAATCCAACAAGAGCCTAAAGCGAACCGAGAAAGTCGACAATCGCCTGGCGATCTTCCGCGGCCATCTGCCGATATCGCTCTGCGGCCGCTCTGGCTTCGCCGCCATGCCAGAGTATTGCCTCTTCAAAGGTTCGGGCGCGACCGTCATGGAGGAAGCCGGAGTGTGGATTGACCACCTGGGCCAGGCCGATGCCCCAGAGTGGCGGGGTGCGCCATTCATTTCCGCTGGCCAGGAACTCACCCCGGCCATCAGCCAGGCGGGGGCCCATGTCGTGCAGGAGCAGATCGGTATAGGGCCAGATAATCTGGTTGCTCAGGTCCGGCCGGTCTTCAACCTGCCCGGTCTTGAAGTTGGGTGTATGGCAGTCGGCGCATCCCGTTTCGTTGAAGAGTTTCGCGCCTTGCTGCACGGTGGCTGAGCCCAGGTTACGTCGAGCCGGCACCGCCAGGCTTTTGGAATAGAACACCACGAAATTGGCGATTTTATCACTGACCTCGGGCTCACCGCCGTGGGCAAACCTGTCGCATTCCTGCCCGGTCAGGCAGTCCGTCGTTGGCTTCAGTGTTGAGGTCAGCCCCATGTCGCCGGCAAACGCCCCCATGCTCTGCTGGCGAACGTCCGGCTCCCCTGCCTTCCAGCCGAACCGTCCCGGCACCGTCTGTTGTGTCGCCAGGTCCCAGACCTGGTTGAGCTTGCCCGAGATACCATCGCCGTCCGCGTCCTCTGGGTCAGCGCGTTGCCTGATGGCTTCGAGGGGGATGGCCTCCAGCAACCCCATCCCGATCATCTGGGGGGCGACGCGTGGGGAAATCAGAAGATCCTCCGGCAGCGGGCCGTAATTGGCGTTTTCGATACTGTACTGGGGCTTTTGTAATTCGACCTCTGTACCGTCCGCCAGCACTTCAGTCACGGTTTGCCAGGTCAGTACCAGTTCCGCCTCGGGCTTGGCGGCAGGCAAAGCGGCGGTTTGTAGCTGGCTGCCATAGACCGGCGCGGGCTTGAAACCGTGCATGCGCAACAGTTCCGCATCCACAACGGGATCTGCAGGTACGGCGAGCCGCAGGAACAGGGAGACCGACGGCGCTTTTGCGCTGGGCGGGTGACCGCGCCCGTCCTTAAGGTGACAGCCCTGGCAGGAGTTTGTGTTGAACAGCGGACCCAGGCCATCCCGGGCATCGGTGCTGGCCGGCGCCTCGACCCAGGGGTTGCGGAAGAAACTGTTGCCGACGCTGAAGTCCAGGCGCTTGGTCATGGACAGGTTGCCCTGGGGCAGAGAGAACGCGTTACTGTCCGCCTGCTCCACGGTACCTTCACCGCCGGTGTCCGGGGAGGTCTGCAAAGGGAAGCCGGCGTGGGTTTCAGCGCCCAGCACCGGGCGTCCTGACAACACGAGGAGGGGCAGAAGTAGCAGAGCCAGCGATCTTGTCATAGTCATCATGTTTTTAACGGAAGAAGCCATGGAAAGAATGCCCCGCCGGGGACAGGCTTTCCATGGCTTGTTCTTGTCCTTGAAAACGGTTCTCGGTCAAAAATGCGTGCTTGTACCCTTGAGAATCCATTTCCGGAAGAAACCCGGGGCGGACTACCGCCCCGGTGACGGATCCAGGCAAATGTCAGAACGCGTGGCCAGCGTCGTCCGGAGACAGCGCCTCGATGCCGAGTTCGCGGGCGGCCTGCTCAATGGAGCCGGTCTGGGCAACCAGAGCCATGATGGCGTTATTAACAGTCTGAGCCCCTGCCTCATTACCCGGTGCAATCATGTTGTCGAAAGGCATGGGGTTATTGCTGGCCTCAGCCTTGGCTTTCATGGCGGCCAATGCCTGCATGGAAGCCGAGAGCTGTCGGTTCAGGCGAGCATCCAGTTCGGCATTGTTCTGCTCAACAAGGTCGGACAGGGACGGGCCCGTGACCAGCTTGCCGTCGACCCGACGGTAGGTTCCGGTATAGACATTCCGGATGCCCTGGCCATTGTAGTAATGCGAGTTGTGGGTATTGTCGCTGAAACAGTCGTGCTCGTCTTCATAGGAGTTGGCCTCAAGTGCGACTTTCATGCGCTCACCCGCGAGCTCGCCCAGGGAGAGGGAGCCCATGCCAAACAGCATCTTCTGAACGCCTTCGCCAGCGTCGGCTGAGGTCAGCTGAGCACGATAGTTACCGTTGCTGCCATCGGCCCACTGGTCAACCATCCACTCCAGATCAGCAACCAGAAGGTCGGTCACGGCATCCAGGTACGCGCCGCGGCGTTCGCAGTTGCCGTTGGTGCAATCAGAGCCTTTAGCGTAATCGGTAACTGGCCGCTCGCCGGCGCCAGCTTTGAAGCCGTGCAGGTCCTGGCCCCAGAGCAGGAATTCAACCGCGTGGTAGCCAGTGGCGACGTTCGCCTCGGATCCACCGATCTCATTCAGGTTGGCCAGCAATTCAGGGGTCAACGCTGAAACGTCCACAGCAGTGCCGCCCACGTTGACGTTGTTGCTGGCAATGATGTTGGCAGTGGCACCTGCGTTGCCCAATTCGTGCTGATAGTCGCCGGCCTGCACATAGTCGATCAGACCTTCATCCAGGGGCCAGGCATTGAGCTGGCCTTCCCAGTCATCAACGATGGCATTACCGAACCGGAACACCTCCGTTTGCTGATAGGGGACCCGCGCGGCCAGCCAGGCTTCCTTGGCGGCCTGCAGATTCGCTTCGGTTGGGTTGGCAATCAGCCGATCGGTAGCTTCGTCCAGCGCCCGCGCGGTGATCAGTGCGTCTTCATAGTTGGCGTGGGCCAGATCGGCGTAATGCGAAACGACGGCTGCTTTGGTGGCAGGCTCCGACGCTTTACCGGCCTTTTCACTGTGTCCAGACCAGGGGCTGTTGGCACAACCAGCCGTCAAAGCCGTGGCGGCAATCAGCGCCAGCGGGGCAGGGCGAAACATGCTTTTCATTGTGGGCTCCATGTAATGAACGTTCGCGATCTGGATGGATCGCTAATATTAACAATTATCGTTTGCGATTATGTGGACGAAAACCCGACAGTGCAAGCGGGTTGTATGCGAAGCGACAGGTGCGCTTACGGACCTCGGCCCAGGCGGCGGTCCCGATCAGGGCAGCCCTTTCGATTTCAGTTGCCGGAACCAGTAGTTAACGGACTGCGGATCTTCCTGGCTCACCAGTACCGGATCAAACAGGGGGGTTGCACCGAAAGCCCGCAGCCACGCCGCGACCTCCAGGCCAAAGCCGCAGAAGTTGGGGTAAGTACGATCGCCCAGTGCGAGAACAGCATAATGGCAGCGGGAGAAATCATCCGGAAGATCACCGGCGTCGAGCCATTGGTTGCCTGTTTTTGGCGGATCGCCGCTCCCGGTTGTGCTGACGACCAATAAAAGCGCGCGCCGCGGCGCGGGGAAATCACGCAGGCGGTTCAGCTCTGCGCGCGATGTTCTGATGCCGCTCTTTTTAAGCCATTTTTGGGTTTTAAGGGCCAGCGCACGCGCGGTGCCGGTCTCTGTCGCGAAGGCGATGAGGTAGTCGCACCCGTCCGGATTCTGCTCCGGAGTACTGTTGTGCGCCGGCTTGGTTCTCTGGCTGTATCGCAGCAGAATGACGGCGTAAAGCAGCAAGGAGAGGGACGCGAGCCAGCGTCGCGCCGGGTCGACGTCCCCAAGCTGCCATACCGCTACAAGTCCTGCGATCAAGCCCACAATCGCGAGCTTAAGCCATAGGCTCAAAGAGGCAGTACCTCAAGCGTTGCGCTGTAGCCCACGTGGCGGGACGCATCCTCGAGCTTTTTACTGTCCAACTCGGACTCGGCTTCCAGCCAGTACATGCCGGGCTCGTCCCACAGAATCTCGACGACGCCGTCTTCATTGGTTTTCAATACCTGCTCGTTAACCTGATCCCGGTAGCGGATTCCGTCCCTGATAACGGTGACTTCCAGGCCGGCTGCGGCCTTGCCGTCCAGCAGAAATCTGAACTGTGCGGCTTCGCCCGCAAACAGGTCATTGGGGTGAGTAATCGGCTGCATCTCCAAACCTTCACCCCTAACCTTGAAGGTGCCGGGTGTTGGTGCACCTTTGGTGACGAATACCTGAATGCGGCGGTCTGTCTCGCTCATACTCAGGTCATCCACGCCATCCGGTATCTCATCGATTTCGTCGAAAGTTCCGCGCCAGCGCTTGGTCTCACCGTCCAGCTTATAGCGGGCGAAGACGCCGTTATTATGTATCTCCAGGGTGTAGGTGCCGTCCTCTACCAGTTCCACGTCGAAAACCGAGCGGTACATGCCCTGCGCCTGGTTCTGCGCCTCGACGGACTTGCCGCTGGGAGAACGTACCTCGAGCTGATCCAGTCGCAGGGGATGGTGCTCAAAGTAGAACACGCTGTTGGATATTGCCCCGTCGACCGTCACCCAGGCTTCATCGCCGGATAGCACTGTGGCTGAGGGTAGCATCCAGGCGCGATGGGCCTGGGCCTGGAGCGAAACCCCAACCGTAAGGAGCGCCAGGGCGCAGGCTGCCAGATTTTTTACAGTCATGTCTCTGTCTCCGGAATGTTGCTTTAGGGGTTCAGGTTCAGCTGGATGTGCCCGAGTTCGTGCTCACCCTCGGCGGATGTGTTCTGAGGGGTATTGATGGGCCACTCGAAAGGCAGGCGGATCATTTCCCGACCGCCTACTTCCCTGGCTGCCTCTACAACGAGCTTGTACTTGCCGGGTGGCAGGGCGTTGAGGGGCGCCTGCTGGTCGGAGAACGTCAGCCTGTGGGTGCCCACCGGGCGGGTCGCGCCGGCGTAACCGTCGACGGGAAAAGACTCTTCCCTGCCGCTGCGGCGCCACCAGAGGCGAAGATCCTTGAGCCACTTGGTGCCTTCGTTATCGTCCATGTCGTGGTCAAACCACAGCGCGAGGTTTTGCTGGTGCGCGCCTTTATCAGTCTCTATCCAGATTGCGACATAGGGCCGGTGGTACTCCGCAACCTGAAGCCGGGGGATCTCAACCTCAAGCGCCAACTCGGCGGCTGCAGAAAAAGGCGCCGCTGCAGTCATCAGGCCCAGGGCCATCCATTGTTTTAACGTCATGAAAAGTCGTTTCGACATAACAGCCTCAATGAACAAACAGCAGCAGAAGCAAAAGGGGCATAAGAACGCCCAGGCCTGTCACCGGCCAGACCGCCGCTCGCTCGCGGGAGTGCAACCACAACACCGCAAGGCCGGTCAGGCAGAAAATCACGCAGCCCAGGGCAAAAAAGTCGATAAACCAGCTCCAGGCCGTACCGGTGTTCCGGCCTTTGTGCAGGTCGTTGAAGTAGGCGACCCAGCCGCGTTCGGTCGACTCGTAGACAACCGCGCCGCCCGGTAACTCGATGCTCAGCCAGGCATCGCCGCCGGGCCGGGGCAGGGACACGTAAAGCTCATACTCGGACCATTCCTGCTGTCCCCCGCCAAGACGGATCGCGTGAGCTTCGTCCAGCCAACTGACCAGACTTTCGGGCAAATGCTTTTGCCCTTCCGCCTGAAACCCTATCAATTCGTTGAGCACAGGCTCGGGGAGCTCTGTTTCTACGGTTTCCACGACCGGTTCGGCGCCAATCTGACCGGCGTGGTTCAGGGTGAATCCGGTCACCGCAAAGATGAGCATCCCAAACAGTGCCAGGGCCGAGCTTATCCAATGCCAGGTCAGCATTTGGCGCAGCAGGCCGCCCCGAAATCCGGCTTTTTTGCGTTGCCCGCGGTGGGTGTCAGCCCTAACTGCGGTAACTGACGGCGAACTCTGAGATTCGGGAGGCATCCAGGCGGCCTTAACCTATGCAATGGAGGCGTAGCATAGATAGGTTTTCAAATGCGTTCAATTCACATTCGCATATGACTATTGTTCGCGTCGCGCTTTTCGCATTGTTTCCTTATTTGCTGGCACCGTTGTGTTTCGGCTGTTGTGGACGAACTACCGGCCGTACGGAAAAATTGGGCGTCCACCTTTGCTTGGCGCTGCTGGAGGAGCCCGGTATAACGGGACTATCGCTTTAGTTTGGGCTGGACTTCAGTTCGGGTTGGGCTCGAGTCCGAGGGTGCGGTCAGCCCCACTGAAATACCATCCGTCCCAGTTTCAGAAAGGAATCCTCATGGCCACCGCTCATTGGCAGTTGCAAGACAACGAACAACGCTATGGCTCCGTCAGCCGGATGCTGCACTGGGGCATGGCCGTGATCCTGCTTTGGCAGTTTGCGTCTGCACTTGCGCACTGGCTGCTTGAGGACACCGCCATTGAGCAATTCCTGTGGGGCACGCACAAAACCGTTGGTTTGCTGCTGATTGTTCTGGTCATCATCCGCGGCCTCTGGTCTCTGCATAACCGAGGCCATCGGCCGCCGCCGCTCAACGTTATGGCCCAGTTGGGGCATCTGGTTCTGTACGGATTGATGGTGGTTATCCCTTTGATCGGACTGTTACGCCAGTACGGCTCCGGGCGCGAGTTCTCGCCCCTTGGCCTCTCACTAATGCCGGGCTTCGAGGGCGAGATTGACTGGATGACCGCCCCGGGCGTGCTACACAGTTGGTTGGGTTGGGCGCTTCTCGCGATGATCGTTGGCCATGTGGTCATGGTGTTCGTGCACCGGCGCCGGTCTGCCGATGAAGATGTGCTGGCGCGTATGCTGGGGGAGCGGCAGCGGGAGTGATGGAGAAGCGGTAATTGGCTCTGACTTTGGCGGCTGCTACGGTTGATTCAGTGGTGATTACTGATCACCGCGACTCTTCCAGAGGCGCACCACAGCCTCTGGAAGACTAGAGCAGGAGGAGCTCAACCGCCCCTGAGTCAAGGATGATAATGTGATCAGGTACAGCAGGCCCGAGAGGACTGGATCATCGCTGTCAGCCGGACGGCGCCTCCTTGGGCGTCTCGCCCTCCTGATTCTCCTCCTGAGCATCGCCGCTTTGTCGAGCTGCCGTTATCCGCGGGATATCGAGGGTACGCTTGATAAGGTCAAAGGCGGTTTCCTGGACGTGGGCGTCACCGAAAATTCGCCCTGGGTTATCCGTACCGATACTGGCGCGGTGGGTCTTGAGCCTGACATCGTGATGGACCTGGCGGAAAAACTGGACGCTGAGGTTCGCTGGCATTGGGGCAATGAGTCGGCGCTGCTGGAGGCCCTCAAGCAGTTCCAACTGGACCTGGTCATTGGCGGGCTGACCAAAAGCAAACGTCTCTCCAGCGTCTCAGCGCTGACAAAACCCTACTTTAGCTCTGTCTACACGGTTGGCGTACCCAGGCCTGCGCCTCTGCCCCTTTCTCTGGACGATCTGACCGTGACGGTGCCTGCTGTGAATCACCTGCACAAGGCACTCGTCGGCAAAGGCGCCCAGCCGATAACGTCCAGCACTGCTGCAACGACGGACGGCGCGGTCGCGGCGCCCACCTGGTGGTTGCGTGCCCACGGCTTTGAACCCGGCCCCTGGAAACTGGCAACAGACAAGCATGTGTTTGCGCTACCGAAAGGGGAAAACGGCTGGATGATGGTCACGCAGCGCCACCTCAACGGGCTCTCCGGTCTGGGCGAGCGTCTTCAGAAACTGGAGGCCGGGGGATGAAGATCAGAGCGCCGTACAACTTGCCGGCGGAGAAAGAAGACGACCTGCGGTACCTCATCCGGCTGGAATGGTGGAACCTCGGTTTCCGGCTTTCCATAGTCGTTGCGCTGTTCCTGGTATTGGGCAGCAGCCAGGCTATGAAGGCTGCCTGGTATGAGGACATGCTGGCGCTACTGCCGCCTATCGCCTTTCTTATTGCCATGCGGTTTCGCAGCCGGGTCCCGGACGAGTCATACCCCTACGGATACCAGCGCGCGACCGTCATCGCTTTTCTGTGCTCCGCCGTAGCTCTGGCTCTTCTCGGTAGTTACCTGGTGCTCGACTCTGCAATAAAACTGATAAAAGCCGAGCATCCGTCGATCGGGGCCATTGAGCTTTTCGGTGAGACCGTCTGGATGGGTTATCTCATGGTTGCTGCGCTGGTTTACAGCGTCATTCCGCCGTTTATTATCGGCCGGCTGCAGCAGCCCGCCGCGACCAAGGTGCATGAGAAAACCGTATTCGTCGATGCCAAGATGAGTAAGGCTGACTGGATGACCGGCCTTGCCGGGGTTGTCGGTGTGCTCGGGGTTGGCTTGGGTTTCTGGTGGGCGGATGCGGTTGCGGGTGCGATCATCGGGCTTGACGTAACGAAAGACGGCTTCAGGAACGTCGGGGAAGCGGTTGGGGATCTGCTTGACCGACGCCCGCAGTTCACCTCTGGCAGTAAACCCGAGTACCTGTCGGAACGCCTGGAAGCGAAGCTGAAAGAACAGGACTGGATCAAGGATGTGGCGATTCGTCTTCGCGAAGAAGGGCACGTTTTCAGCGGCGAAGCGTTCATCGTCCCGAAAAGCGACGATAACCTGACCCGGCGTATTGATGAGGTCGCGGATTTTCTCACCGACTATGACTGGCGTATCTATGAAGTCGTGGTCACCCCTGTTCCGAGCCTGCGCGCCCCATTGAAGACCGAGAGCTAAAGCCCCAGTCAGGAGCTTCGGCCCCTACAGCATAGGATGGGCACGTGATGCAATGACAACCCTCGGCTGCTGGAAAACCCGGCCGTGGTCTGAGGCGGGCACGGATCAGCTGTGCGGTTGACAGGACAGATGCTTTTCCTGGCAGCGAAGCCTATGATTGATCTACCACCGGCTCCGGACGAAAGACCCATGCACAGACTCCCCGGAAACATGCTCTCTATGCACTCCTGCGTTCGTGCATGCGCGGCTGTCTCGACAGGCACGCTCGACTTGCTTTGCGCCCGCTGGACCCGAGCCTAGTGCGCTGTTTGGTTAATTCGCTGCCGCCCTTCAGAAGTCGCAGTAACCCAGCGAATTAACCAAACAGTGCTCTAGTTCTCTTCGGGTTCAGCGAACCCGACCTCCGCCCGAAAATCCGATCTGATGAATCCTGGAGCAAGAGAATGGCCCGTTTGCCGACAATTGTAGTGACTCACCAAGACTATGACCGCCTCAGGTCTTTGCTGGACAAAGCTGACCCGGACGATACGACTGTGGAAAGCCTTGAGGAGGAACTGAACCGCGCAACGCTCGTCAATCGGGCAGAACTTCCTGACGATGTAGTAGCCATGGGATGCCGTGTGGCTTTCAGGAATGAAAACACCGGCCGCGAACATGAAATGGAGCTCGTGTATCCCCACGAACTGCAGTCCGGCTCAGACAGGATATCTATTCTCGCACCCGCGGGCGCAGCCCTGCTGGGACTGAAAGTGGGGGCAGTAATTGACTGGCCCATGCAGGGCCGGGAGCCATTACAGATCCGGATACTGAGCATTGCGCATCCGCTGGCAGCCTAACCGCAGGTACGCCCGGGGCTCAAGCTCAACTGATCGTTTATGCCATTGAAATTAAACCAATTTTAACTGATTCCCTTACCTCGCATTAATTAGCCGCTCTGGATGTAAATTGCTAGGGTGGATGTCAGCTTTACCTGGCGGATTCGGGTTCAGGCCCGCAGGCAAGCTGAACCGCTTAAGCCGCCTTTCGGCGGTGCCGCAATCCAGTCGCCTGTGAGGCGCTGCAACAAACCAGACAAGGAGCGTTAAAATGGCTAACGATAAAGACGATAACCGTGGTTTTGCTTCAATGGACAAGGAGAAGCAGAGAGAGATCGCCAGCAAAGGCGGTAAGGCAGCCCATGAGAAGGGCAGTGCTCACGAGTTTGACTCAGAAGAGGCCAGCAAGGCCGGTAAAAAAGGTGGCCAGAACAGTCACAGAAATGACTGATTCGGGAGCCGAATGGGTCTGACTTGCAGTGAATGGGAAAAGGGGCACGAAGCCCCTTTTCTTGTTTACGTCGCCCGGCTTCCAACGGCAGGGGCCGTTCATCCCGTCACAGGCCAGCGCCTCATCATAGGAGAGTCATGCTTTTTACGTTGTCTCTGATGACAGCCGTGTTTGTTGCGACCGCGATCTACTTCGTTGTATCGCGTCGAAGATCACTTCCCGCTATTAACCTTCATCTGGAGCGTATACCGCCAATCGAGCATGGGCTCAGACAGCTTGCCGGCCTTACCGGTGGCGCTCTTTACGAGGGCAATAAAGCCCAGGTCTATCAGGATGGTGACCTGTTGGACGCGCTTTATGACGCGATCGAAAATGCCCGCAGTACCGTCCACCTTGAGTCCTACGTGTGGAACAGAGGCAGGACCGAACGCGAGTTCGTCGAACTGCTGTGCAGAAAATCAGAGGAAGGCGTTGTCGTGCGAGTGCTGGTAGACACCGTCGGCGCTATGAATGCATCCGGGCAACAGCTGAACCTGCTGCGAGAAAGCGGCGTGTCGGTAGGGTTCTACCACCGCATCATACGGTTCAATATCCACCGTCTGAATAACCGCACACACCGCAAGCTGCTCATTGTTGATGGCAAAGTGGGATTCACGTTCGGCCACGGCATCCGTGATGAGTGGCGCGGCCACGGTCAGGATGAGCAACACTGGCGTGATACCGGCGTACAGTTGGAAGGGCCTGTGGTCTGTCCGCTCCAGGCTCTTTTTGCAGAAGACTGGATAGAGGCGACGGGCTCGCCACCCCTCGATGAAGGGTGTTTTCTGGAGCCGCGGCAGCAGGGAACCGTCACGAGCCACGTGGTCAGCAGCTCAACCGCTGGGGGGCACTCATCAGTCGCGCTGCTGTACATGCTGGCCATCGCCAGCGCTCGCCATGAGATCATCATCCAGAACCCGTACTTTGTGCCAGCGCCGGCGTTGCCCGACCTCCTTGAGAAGATGGTCGCCAGAGGCGTCAAGGTGCGCGTCATGATTCCGGACCGTCACTCCGACAGCCCAATTGTCCGCCGGGCTGGCCAGCGGCTGTACCAGCGGCTGCTACGCGCCGGTATAGACTTCTACCTGTACGAAAAAACGTTTCTGCACCAGAAAATTGTCATTATCGACGGCGTCTGGTCCCACATAGGCTCGACTAATCTCGATGCGCGCTCGCTGGCCCTCAACACTGAAGCGGGCGTCGGGCTCATGGACAAGGACATCGCGGCGCAGCTAAAAGAAGCGTTCGAACGGGACCTGCAACACTGCCGCAAACTGACGCTCGAGCAGTGGAGCAAACGACCGCGGCGCCAGCGTGTGCTCGATTGGTGCGCCTATCAGCTCAAGGGTCAGATCTAGTGGAGATAACGGTACCCTTCCCGGCTTTTTTAGAACACGTCAAAACCAACGAACTCGCTGACAAGACGATACGCGATCGCCCACATGACCAGGCCTATAGCAATATCAAGCACCTTCCACGCAAGCGGTTTCCTGAAGAGTGCGCCCAGAAAAGTCGACCCATAGCCCAGCGAGAAAAAGAACAGGAACGATGCGGATACGGCGCCTGTCAGGAACTTCAGGTGCTCGCCAGCGAACTGGGCGGACACCGTGCCCATCAGGACCACCGTATCCAGATAGACGTGGGGGTTCAGCCAGGTGATCGCCAGGCAGACTGCCAGCGTCTGCTTGAGCGGCGCGGGCTCATGGGCGCTGGGCGCCAGGGACTCATTGTCGTGGGTAAGGCCCGCCCATAAGCTTCTCGCGCCATACCCCACGAGAAACAGAACACCGGCGAACAGCATGACCGGCTGGAGCCATGAGATTTTCTGCAGAACGAAGGAAAATCCGAGCACGCCAAAGGAAATGAGTATCGCATCCGATAACGCGCAAACCAGGCATACCCAGAAAACATGCTCTTTTCGGATACCCTGCTTGAGCACAAACGCATTCTGCGCGCCAATGGCGACAATGAGGGACAAACCAAGAAAAAAACCCGAAAGTAACGCGCCCATACTTTTGATGATTCCCCAGCGTTGGATTCTGACCGGGACACTAGCACAGCTGAACCGTGCTGGTGGAAATGGCGTTGCCGCCCTAACACGGTAACTGGGTGCCATCTGCCGTGACTGCGTCGGAGCTACGCGTTGCGCATGACGAATCGGGCGTGTATGACGTTAGAACATTTTTCTATCTGAGACTGGCGGGCTACTATCCGAGTGGCGGCCGCCATTGGCAAAGAAAGGATTCTCCATGACAAAGCACCTGGTCTTCGACGTCAACGAGACGCTACTGGATGTGAGTGCGCTTGACCCGTTGTTTGAGCGACTTTTTGGGGGCAGCGCCACCCGGCAGGAGTGGTTTCTCACACTGCAGGAAAACTGGCTGACCGCAACGATTGTGGATGACTATCGGCCCTTTGGCGAACTCGCGAAAAGCGCTCTTGCCATGGTCGGCCGCCGCCGGAACATCAAGGTGACCAGCGCAGACGAGCAGAGCCTGATCAATGGCATCATGACCCTTCCGGCCCATGAGGATGTGGCCGAAGCGCTGGAGTTGCTGAACAGCAAGGGCTTCACGCTGGCGGCCCTGACCAACAGCACGCTCACTGCGGCCCGAAAGCAGCTCGCGTCGGCTCAGCTCTCGGTTTACTTCGAGCACATTCTTTCAGTGGACGAAGTACAACGCTATAAACCCGCCGCTGAACCCTATCGGATGGCCGCCAGACGTCTTGGGGTCGGTACCGGTGAAATAACCATGGTAGCGGCGCATGCCTGGGATATCACTGGCGCGGCCGCCGCTGGCTGCCGCACAGCATTTGTCGCCCGGCCGGGCAAGGTGATCAACCCGGCGGGGGCGCAGCCCGACTACTTCGGCAAAACTGTCCTGGAAGTCGCGCAGAAACTGTAATAGGTAAGTCGAAACGCTGGGCGATCCGAACCGGTCCAACCATTTTAGATGTTAGCGGTATAAGCATGAGTCTTGGACTGCTGGTGGCAGGAACTATCTTCCAGTTGATGGTGTCTTACATGGCGTTTATCGGAGCCATATTCGGGGGCGGGGCAGCCGCAAGCAACAAACACCTGTCCCGCTTAGCGAGCCAGGTCCTGGAATGGGCCATATACGTGCTGCCGGGGCTTAGCGTGTTGTCGGCACTGGCCGTGATCGCGCTTTATCTCGCGGGAGCCAGTAGCTGGGCTCTGCTTTTACATCTTTTACCGGTTGCAGCCCTGGCGCTTTATGGGTGGTATGTCTTTGGCTTTCTGGCTCGTTGAGCAGGTCGGCGAGTCAACAGCGGCCTGATCCTGAAGGTGTGCACCGCGCACCGGTGACCTCGCGGTACACCGTCAACGATGCGCATTGCACATCCGACAATTGCTGGGCTGGAGCCAGAGTGCAAGGCCGATCAAAAGCCCCGCAGAGGCTAACCCACCGCTTTAGCTGATAAGCTCTCGTTTCGACCGCCTGTGTAGGAAACACGATGAGGAATAAAGGGAAACTGATTCTGCTCGCGGCCATTGTTATGGCGGTGCTCGGCTTCTTTATTTTTGGGCTGGGCCAGTACCTCTCTCTGGAAACCCTCAAGGCGCAGCAGCAGGCACTGACGGAAGCCATCGCAGCCAATCCGTTCCTGGCTTCGGCTGCCTATCTGATGGGATACATTATCATTACGGCCCTTTCGCTGCCCGGCGCCACCCTCATGACATTGGCCGGCGGCGCGCTGTTCGGGCTGGTTTGGGGCCTGGTGCTGGTGTCTTTCGCTTCGGCAATTGGCGCCACACTGGCTTTTTTTGCTTCCCGCTATCTTTTCCGCGACACGCTGCGAAAACGTTACGCCAGGCAACTGAAAAAAATTGATGAGGGTGTTGCCCGGGACGGCGCCTTTTACCTCGCCAGTCTGCGCCTGGTGCCCATTTTCCCTTTCTTTGTGATCAATCTGATGATGGGCCTGACCGCGATGCGGTCCTGGACGTTTTATTGGGTAAGCCAGCTTGCGATGCTGCCCGGCACGCTGGTCTACGTGAACGCGGGCACGCAGCTGGCACAGGTCGAGTCGCTGAGCGGCGTGTTGAGCACAGAAGTACTGCTGTCCCTGGCCTTGCTGGGGCTCTTTCCGCTTCTCGCCAAAATCGTGCTCGCGTTCATCAATCGACGTCGGCTGTACAAAGGCTTGCAGCGTCCCGACCGGTTTGACTACAACCTGTTGGTCATCGGCGCCGGCTCAGGCGGTCTGGTCTCGGCGTATATCGGTGCTGCGGTCAAGGCCCGGGTCGGATTGATTGAAGCGCATCAAATGGGTGGTGACTGCCTGCACACGGGCTGTGTCCCCTCAAAAGCACTGATCAAGACGAGCCGGCTGGCGCAGAATTTCCGCCAGGCCGAGCGTTACGGGCTGGTGTCCATGGAACCCGAGATTCCCTTTGCCACGGTGATGGAGCGGGTCCAGTCTGTGATTGAGAAGGTGGAGCCCCACGACTCCGTGGAGCGGTACAGCAAGCTGGGTGTTGAATGCATAAGCGGGACGGCCCGATTCATTGATCCGTGGACGCTGGGCGTTGAAGGTGCCAGCGGTACTCAACGGCTTACTGCTCGGAGTATCGTCATCGCCACAGGTGGGCGGCCGTTGCTTCCACCCATTCCGGGCATTGACGAGGTGACGCCGCTAACCTCCGAAAACATCTGGCAGCTGCGGGAGCGGCCCGAGCGCCTGCTGGTACTGGGCGGCGGGCCCGTCGGTTCAGAATTGGCCCAGGCCTTCGCCCGACTTGGCAGCAAGGTGATTCATATCGATCGAGGCGGACAACTGCTGTCCAAGGAAGACCCGGATGTCGGCGAGGCTGTGCTGGATCAGTTTCGCCGGGATGGCATCGATGTCAGGCTCAATCACAATGCCGCCCGCTTTGCCGTTGAATCCGGGCAGAAGGTTCTCTACGCGGAGCACGACAATACGAAGGTGCGTATTGAGTTCGACGAGGTTCTGGTCGCCCTCGGGCGCAAGGCCAACACCCAGGGCCTCAACCTTGAGGCTATACAGGTCGAACCCACCGATAAAGGCACGTTACCTGTGGCTGAAGATATGAGTGTCCGCTACCCACATATTTTTGCCTGCGGCGATGTCGCGGGGCCTTTCCAGTTTACCCATACCGCGTCGTACCAGGCCTGGTTCACCGCCGTGAACGGGCTATTCGGCCACTTCAAGCGTTTCCGGGTCGACTATTCCACGATCCCGTGGGTAACGTTCACCAGCCCGGAGGTGGGCCGGGTCGGACTGAGCGAAGCGGAGGCAACTGCCCAGGGGGTAGACTACGAGGTTACCCGCTACGCCCTGGATGACCTGGACCGGGCGATTGCCGAGAGCGAGGATCATGGCTTCATCAAAGTCCTGACCGCGCCAGGAAAAGACAAGATACTGGGCGCTGTGGTGGTGGGCGAACACGCCGGCGAGTTGTTGGCGGAGTTTGTCCTGGCGATGAAGCACGGTCTTGGTCTGAACAAGATCCTCGGCACGATCCATGTCTATCCCACCTGGAACGAGGGGGCCAAGGCGGCGGCAGGGCAGTGGAAGCAGGCGCACGCGCCAGCGCGGCTGCTGAAGTGGCTGAGCCGTTACCACCACTTTCGGCTTGGCCGGGACGGCAGGTCATCAAACAGAACCACGGATTCCAGTCATCCTTGACGGGCTCTCGTCGGCGCTCGAAGCCGACCTGAGGCCAGACAAGGCGAACAGAAGGTGCAGTATATGACGTTGGCCCGTTCGACCATTATAGACACCGTTGAGTTATCCCCAGGGAAATCCGTCAGGGGCAGTTGGACACACACCCGGGCGGGAGAACCGCGGGGCTATGTGGATTTCCAGCGGCTCAAGGAGTTATGGGTGCACACGGGTACGGCCTGTAATCTGGCCTGCCCTTTTTGTCTGGAGGGCTCCAGGCCGGGCGATGACCGTCTCAACGCCATGAAGCTGGAGGACCTGCGGGAGCATTTTGCCGCGGCGGTGGACTTTGGGGTGGAGCAGTTTTCCTTCACGGGCGGTGAGCCCTTTGTTATCCGGGATTTCGTCAACATTCTGGCCCACGCGAGCGAGCTTAGACCCTGTTTTGTGCTGACCAACGCCACGGACCCGCTGTTGCGTCGGACTGAGCAATTGCTGCCGTTGCGGGACAAACCGTTTCCGATCCGCTTCAGGGTCAGCCTCGATTTTCCTGACGAGGCTCTGCACGACAAGGACCGGGGCGCCGGCAGTTTCGCCAAAGCCCTGGAAGGGATCCGCTGGCTCCACGATAACGGCTTCGACGTGTCGATCGCCCGCCAGATGACTCCGCAAGAAGACGCCGACAAAGAAGAGGCCGAGTTCCGCAAGATCTTCCGCACGGCGAACATTCCCGAAGACCTGGCGTTTACCGCTTTTCCCGACTTCGGCACGCCTGGGTCCGAGGACCAGACTCCTGAGATCACCGAATCCTGTATGGCCAAGTACCCGACGGCCGAGAGCCAGGCCCACTTCATGTGCAGCTATAGCCGCATGCTGGTCAAGGAAAATGGCCGGGTGAAGGTCTACGCCTGCACTCTGGTGGACGATGATCCGGACTACGGTGCCACAGGCAGCCTCGCGGAAAGCCTCGATACCCGTGTCATGCTCCGCCATCACCGTTGCTTCAGCTGCTACCGCTTCGGCGCAAGCTGCAGCGCTCCCTGAGCACCTTTCAGGTTTCCGCTAACACGCTACCTGGTTGCGTACCGAGGCCCGGGTGCCGCATGAATCAACCAAACAGCCGCTCTCGGGGCATAGTTCAGGGTAAAGCTGATGACGATCGGTGAATCGCTATTCTTCTGGGGCTTCCTGCTGGTCTACGGATGCGTGATGTACGCCCTCTCGCCCCGGAGCCGAAGCTCACGCTCTTTCTATCAGGGTACCAGCGACGCCGGGACGCCGGTCGGGCAGTGGTCCCTGATCGCCAGTATCTTCATCAGCTGGATTTTCGCCAAGTCTGTTACGAACGCAGCCAACCTCGGTGAGGCCTATGGCGTCGTCGGCGGCCTGGCCTACGCCACCTACTGGTTATCAATCCCCATCGCCGGCTACATCATCTACCTGATCCGCTCCCAGACCGGGGCGCGTAGTCTGCAGGAATTCCTGGTCTCAAGGTTTGGCCGACTGGCCGCGGCGAGCTTTGCCGTCGCCGTCCTGATACGCCTGTACAACGAGGTCTGGAGCAACACGGCGGTAGTGGGCGGCTACTTTGGCAATCCGGGTGAGTTCGCTTATGGCGCATCGGCCGTCCTGTTTACGGCATTCACCCTGGCATACAGCCTCAAGGGCGGCCTGCGCAGCTCGATCTTTACCGATGTCATCCAGGCGGTTGTGTTTGTGTTTTTCCTCGGCGCTATTCTGTTCCTGGTTCTGCCGGCCCATGGGCCGGCAGAACTACTCGGCACAGGCACTTTTGAACTGGGCAGTGGGGTGGATCTATTGCTGGTAGCCGGGTTGCAGCTATTCAGCTATCCGTTTCACGACCCTGTGCTGACGGATCGTGGCTTTATCAATCGCGAGCGGATCATGCTCAAGAGCTTCGTCGTTGCCGGGCTGCTAGGTTTTGCTGCGGTTTTTCTCTTCAGTCTGATAGGAGTCCACGCCCAGCTTGAGGGTATTGCAGCGACCGACAACGTGCCCGCGGCCTTGGGCAAGGCGCTGGGCCTGGCCGCGCTTTTTATCATCAGTATCATCATGATGACCTCGGCGGGATCGACCCTCGACTCCACGTTCACCTCGCTCTCGAAATCCATCGCAGTAGACCTGCCGCGCTTGCTGGGCCGTACGGGCAAGGCTCTGCCCAGCATGCGACTGGGCGCGGTGGTGATGGTGATTTTCGCTATCCTCGGCAATTTGCCCCTGTTTGCCGGCGCCGACATCCTCGCCGCCACTACCATCAGCGGCACCATGGTAATGGGCCTCGCGCCTGTCTTTCTGTTCTATCGGTTCACGCAGTGGTCACCCTGGAGCTTTCACTTGAGCTTCTGGACCGGCCTGTTGTTGGGGACTCTACTGGCTGTGGGCGCGATCCCCGCGAGTTGGGCTATTGGCGACGGCAACTACCGGATGTTGCTGGGGGTGAATGCCTGGGGAATTCTGATCTGTACGGCAGGGTTTTTCCTGCCGTTGCTTCTGCGGCTGGTCTCGCGGCGCGTTGCCAGAGGTTCAGCCGCGGGGGAGCATGGCGCTGAGGGAGTCTGACCGCTCGGGACACTAGTGCCCGACGATCTCGGAATGCATGGGTACCAGCCTGGCCAGCAGTCGGTTCTGGGCTGGCACGGGGACATCATGCTTTTCCATCGCCAGGATGAGGTGCCCTACCAGCGCATTGAAGTCGGTCTCATCCACGCCCATACCCTGGTGGGATTCGGCCATGCTCCGGCCGCTGTAGTTGCAGGGGCCGCCGCTGAGGTCGCAGAACTGCTCGGTCAGCAGCTGGTGCAGTTTGACGATGTCCACGCCTTTAAAGTGATGGTTGATACGCGCGTCACCGGCTACGCCGTAGAGCATGTCCTCAACAATCAAGGCGATGCCTTGCTGCTGGCCCAGCGCATTGTAGAGGTCATCATGGGATGCCTCAGATGAGGCATAAGGTAAAGAGGAGCAAGCGGTGACGGCGGCGAAAGCACCTGCCAGCAAGGTCATCTTTACCCATCGTAGTATCTGCATCTGTAACATGTGCCTGGATCCCTAGAAGCTGCCCTGAAGAGAAAGATAGAAGCCGCGCTGGTCCTCCAGGCCGGCAATGTCGCCCAGGTTGACCCAGGCCGCGGTGACTGCGAGGTGTCGGTCTGGCACCCACGCAACATAGGCGTCCCACCAGTCGTCCTCTTGTGCAAAGGAAAGATTGTCTGGTTTCTGGCGATACTCCATGCCCACCAGCCAGCTGCGGTTGATGAATAGTCCCACGCTGCTTTCGAGCATCGCTTCGTAGCGGTCATGCCTGTCGCCACCGAAACCGAGGAGACCGCCCTGGTTGGCCTTGGTGCCGCGCACCGTGGCGTTGACCAGCAGATTGCGGTCGAGGATTGCCGCAAAGAACAGCTTGCTGGCGGCCAGGTAGACATCGGTACCCGTGTCGCTTTCGGAGCCGATGGCTTCGGGCACGACATACTCGCGGCTGCGTTTGTGCTGGAGTCCGACCGACCACTGGCCATAGGGCCCGTAGAGTACATCGCCATAGAGACGAACCTTGGCGCCAAAAATATCCTGAACCAGCTCATCCTCTTCCAGGCCGAAGCCGTCCTTGAGGGGGAACACCAGGGTATCCAGGTCCAGCGTCTGGCGGGCTATCGATAATTCGACCCGGTTGTGCCAATTGAATGTTGCCCCGTAGACGCCCAGCGTGTAGTCGTCGACTTCAGCCCGTGACAGCGCCAGGGTCCCGCCCATTTCCCGATCGCTGGCGTAGCCGCCGAGCATGGCCCAGGGCACCAGACCGCCGCCGGCGCTTCCTTCGATCGTGGTGACCCCGCCGGTCGCCCAGATGCGCGAGCCAGGCCCTTCGTCAGCGATTGTGGCACTGCTGATTATGGCTAAACCGGTCAGGGCGATGGGCAGGAGGGCGCGGTGAATAGAGGCGTTGGGCATAATCCGTAGTCCGTCGATCAGGCGGGAGCCGTTTGCAGCTCGTCGCGCTTCAGTTTGAATTCTTCGACCCATTCGCCCAGCTTTTCCGCGGGCAGGGGGCGGGCCATAAAGTAGCCCTGGGCCTTATCGCAGCCCCAGGCCTGGAGCAGGCTCCAGCTGTCCTGGTTCTCGATACCTTCTGCGACCACGGTCAGCCCGAGTCCGTGGGCCATTTCTATGGTGGAGCGCACGATCAGCTGGTCCTTGGGTTCGCTATCGAGCTTGAGCACGAATGACTTGTCGATTTTCAACTCCTGCACCGGCAGCATGCGTAGCTGGGCCAATGACGAGTAACCAGTGCCGAAGTCGTCAACGGAAAGACCGGCACCCAGATCCCGCAACCGGTCCAGCGTCGCCCGGGCTTTTTCCGGGTCTTCCATGATGGCGCTTTCGGTGACTTCGAACGTCAGTTGATCCATGCGTCCCGGCCAGTCCGCGAACGCGCTGCGGATGTCGTCAAGCAGCCGTGGATACACCAGGTCAATGGCGGAAAGGTTGATAGCAATCCCCAGCTCGGGGTAATCACCCAACCACAGACGCGAATCCTGGCCGATGCGGTGCAGGATATAGCGGGTCAGTTGGGTAATCTGTCCGGAACGTTCGGCCAGCAGGATGAACTCTTCCGGCGAAATGAAGCCCAACGTCGGGTGAATCCAGCGGACCAGCGCCTCGACCTGCACCGCCTCTGCCGTCTGCAGGTTGACCTTGGGCTGGTAGTTCATGTGCAACTGCCCTTGGTCCAACCCGATCTTGAGATCCCGTATCAGCTGCAATTCGCGCAGGCGGGTCTCGTCCTTGCCGGACTGATAGAAGGCAATACGCCCCGACGTGCGGCGCGCCTGCGCCAGGGTCAGGTTGAGGCGTCGGCGGACCTGGTCGATATCGCCGGCTTCCTCGGGGATCTTGAGCACCGCCACGCTGCATTTGATGGCGATCGGCGTATCACCGATCGTCTGGGAGCTTTCGACCACGTCGCGCAGCCGCTCGGCCTCGGCTCTGACATTTGCCTCGTCCGACGCCGGGAGAATCGCAAGGAATTCATTGCCGCTGGTGCGCCCGAGAGGGCTCGCCGGATCAATACTGCCCCTCAGCCTAAGGCCCGTCGCGGTCAGTACGAGATCGCCGAAATCCAGCCCCAGCGTGTCATTGATATCAGCGAAATCCAGAATGGAAAAGCCGATCAGCCAGCCCGGCCTGCCTTCTTCCAGTGCGCTTTCGAGGCGCGCGTTCATGGCGCCGCGGTTAGGGAGCCCGGTCGAATCGTCGTGGGTCGCGTTGTACTGGATGCGATGCTCGCGGTTGAGGATCTTGTCACGCATGCCCACCAGGGCGTCACGGAGAGTTCCAAGTTCGCCCGCGACACGAATGCCGGAGGGGTCGAAGGTGTTGCCGTCACCGATGGTTTTTGCATACTGGGCCAGATCCAGAACGGGCCGGCCGAGCGCCCGGGCCGTGGCCAGCACCAGCACCACGGCAATGGTGACCACAACAGCGACGAGCATGAGCACTTCGAGGATGCGCTCATAGTAGTTCTGCCACGCGGCATCCCGACTGCTCAGCAGGAGCACCCGGATGGTGCCGGTGGGGTCAGTGCCGCCCAGCTCAACGGCACGAATGAAGTAGTCCGCGCTTTCATGCAGGCGGTTGATATTGCCGAGCGTGCCGAGCTTGGTCAGAAGATTGGCATCGGCCCATACGCCCGGCAACGTCGAGGCCAGCAGTTTACTGCTGGTGGCGTTACTGAAGTGCTGGAAAAGCACATCGGTGCCGGCGAGGCTGGCAATGGCGTCGGCCAGGTCCTGGCCCAGGGAGAACCCGGCAAAAAGCCAGGCCCTGAGCCCCGGGCCGCGCACCGGCACCACCAGCATCTGATAGCCCTGGTTCTGCCACATGAGGATGTCGCTCGCCGCGCCCTGTTCAAGCGCGCTTTCGAGGAGGTCCGGGAAAGGAGTTTTCGCGTCGCTGCTGTAGCTGGCGTCGCTGGATGCGATGACGCTGCCTTCAAAAGTGGTCAGCACGGCCAGATCGGCCCCGGCCCGCTTGACGTGGTTATCCAGCATGCTGCGAATGGTCGCGGCGTCGCCCGTGGCCACGGCGGACTTGAAGCCGAAGTCATCAGCAACGATGCTCAAACCATTGAGCAAAAGATCGGTACGGCGCTCCATAACCTCACCGCTGATCGCCTGAGCGACGTTCAACTGCTCTCGGGCACGGTTCTGTTCGTCTTCGAACAGATAGACCATGACGAGGCCCGCGATGCTGATGCTCGATAGCAGCACCAGCCCAAGCATGGCTAACAGGAGGCGGCCGCGGAAACCCAGGTTCGAAAGACGCATCATCTGATATTCTGGAACCGTTTCTGCAGGTTACTCAGCGGGGCGGGGGCCTCGGGCTCCGGCATCAGTGCCAGCTTAACCGGCCCTGATATTGCGGCCGCCTGCAAGGTTAATGTACGGGTATTGTCTTTCAGACGTGGGTGCCAGACGTCCAGCACGCCGGCTTCGAGCCAGCTCTCGTCCAGGTTCACTTGGCCCTGGGCATCGCTCAGCTGCCACTGGTGGTTGTCCGTGACAAGCACAAAACCTTTCATCTGGTCATGAATGTTGCAACCCAGCTCAACGATGCCCGCCTTGTCGAAGAGTACGGGTGATTCGGGCTTGCCCGCGTAAAGTTCGATATTGAAGGGTTTGGCTTTCGAGAAGGAGTAAACGTGGTGTTGGGTATTGTCGAGGTTAGGGAAGTCGACATTGGATCCCTTCGCCACGACCAGCGTATGGGGCACGAACTGTCGGTTCTTCTGGCTCATCTCAGCCTCGCCCACGCCCGCTGCAGGCGCTGAAGCTGACGTCACCACGACGCCCTCGAGAGCGGCACCGGTGCGCGCGTCGACGAACTGAACTGGCAGTGACTGTGGCAAGGCCGTCTGTGCCAGGGCTGGCACCGCCAACAGAGCTAGAGTGTAGGCACACAGTGATCGATACATGAATAATTCCGTAAGACTTCGCTGCTCAGAGCTGGATCCGGGTAGGATGGTTAACCGGCTGATTCTTCCAGAACCTGTTCGCCCAGTTTGCGTAAACGACGGCCTGCCATGTGATCAGAAGTGTAGTCGATATTCCCGGGCTTGCCGGCTTGAGGTGCCGTCAGACTCAATACAGTGCGCAGAAGTTGGCTTGCAGTATCACTCCACCCTGGCGGATCAGGCGCGCCGCGCCTATACCTGCTGTAGTGGATTCACTGGCTGATAAGCGACGAGCGAAGGTAATGGCCAAAGGTAAGAAGAAAGAGATCAGTGGCACCCGGCTTGAGCTGACGCTGGCGGCGGAAAAGGTCTTTGCCCTTAATGGTATAGCGGGAGCCACGCATCGGCAGATACGCGAAGCCGCCGGGCAGAAGAACGAGTCGGTTATCAATTACCACTTCGGTTCCACCGACGCGATCATCGAATCCATACTGCAGTTGCGTACTACGCCCATCAATAAGATGCGCCAAGGCATGCTGGCCCAGGCCCGCGCAGAAAGCACCAGCCAACTGGTGTCAACGGAACAGGTTATGCGCAGCTTATTGATGCCGCTGGCGCATTACGTACTCGACAGCAATGAGCCCGGCTATTACCTGCGTTTTCTGGTGCAACTGCGTACAGACCGAACGGCGTGGCGCAAATTCAGCGGGAGCTACGACAGAGGACTGGTTGAATGCCTGAGCGCGCTTCGCGATGCCAAACCTTATTTGCCCATCGGCATCGTCAATCAGCGCTACATGCACGCGCTTACCGTACATCTTGTCGGGCTGGCCGCGATAGAGCAGATAAAGTGCGAGAAAGGGCCCGGGTTCCGGTTGGCAGAAGGCTGGGTTCGTGTTGAAGACCTCATCACGACCACAACCGCCCTATGCGATGCACCACTCTCCCATACTACCGTTGATGCCATCCATCGGTTGGCAGAGCGTTGTCCCGCCCCGGCTTATGGGAGCTTTGGGCGGAAACGCAAGGTCCCCGAAGTGCCTCAGTAGTTCCATGACTCGTTATTCTTCGCTCAAACCGTTCCGCGGCTATGGCTGGACACCATTGACCACATTAATGTTCTTGCTATAGCCACGGCGCCCGCGATCAACTTGGAAAACGATCCCGCGTCCGGTTGGCAATGCGCACCAGCATCAGCATCAGCGGTACTTCCACCAGCACACCCACCACCGTCGCCAGGGCTGCGCCGGATTGCAGGCCAAACAGCGCAATAGCGGCAGCCACGGCCAGCTCGAAGAAATTGCTTGCCCCTATCATGGCGCCGGGCGCGGCGATGCAATGGCGCACTTTCCACAACCTGGCCCAGCCATAGGCGATAAAGAAAATCAGCAGGGTCTGAATAATGAGTGGAACGGCAATCAGGGCAATGTGCAGCGGGTTTTCCAGGATCACCTCGCCCTGAAAAGCGAATAAGAGCACCAGGGTGATAATCAGTGCGGCCGGTGTGACCGGTCCCAGCCTTTTCAGGAATACCTCTTCAAACCAGGATTCACCGCGGAGGGCGATCAGCACGCGGCGCGTGGTGTACCCGGCAGTCAGCGGAATGACAATGTAAAGCACGACAGACAGGAACACCGTATCCCAGGGGACGGGGATATCAGATACGCCCAGCAGGAACACCACGATCGGCGCGAACGCAAAAAGCATAATGAGGTCGTTCAGCGAAACCTGGACAAGGGTATAGGCGGCGTCCCCTCGGGTCAGATAGCTCCAGACAAATACCATCGCAGTGCAGGGCGCAGCGCCGAGGAGAATGGCGCCGGCCAGGTATTCGCTCGCCAGCGCGGGGGGAATCAGCGGCTCGAACACCACCATCAGGAAAAACCAGGCGATGGCAAACATGGTGAAGGGTTTGATGAGCCAGTTGACGATCGTGGTGATGGCCAAACCTTTCGGCTCTTTTCTCACGTTTACCACGGCGCTAAAGTCGATCTGGGCCATCATCGGGAAGATCATGGCCCAGATCAGAATGGCGATGGGGATGGAAACCTGAGCGTATTCGAAGCGCGAAAGGGCTTCGGGCACTGACGGCGCCAGTTGGCCCAGCGTTACCCCGGCGACGATGGCCAGCGCTACCCACACTGACAGGTATTTTCCGAACAGATCCATGCCACGGCCGGTTTCTTCGGCCGCAATTGTTTCGGCTTTACTACTCATCACTTGGCGCTCGTCTCTCATCGTCGGCTTCTGTAGTCACATGGATCGTTGGTTAACCCGCTTTGACACGTCTTCTGCGCTTTCCACCCGCTCGGAGTAACGATCGGTCAGATAGTCGTTGCGGTCCCGTATCAGCAACGTGAACTTCACCAGCTCCTCCATCACGTCGACGATACGGTTATAAAAAGGCGACGCCAGCATACGGTCGTTGTCATCGAACTCGGTAAACGCCTTCGGCACCGACGACTGGTTGGGTATGGTCACCATCCGCATCCAGCGGCCGAGCACCCGAAGCTGATTCACGGCGTTGAATGACTGGGAGCCGCCGCAGACCTGCATCACCGCGAGCGTTTTTCCCTGGGTCGGCCGCATGCCGCCTATGGACAGTGGGATCCAGTCGATCTGGGTCTTCATGACGCCAGTCATCGCCCCGTGCCGTTCCGGCGAGCACCAGACTATGCCCTCCGACCACTCAGCCAGTTCCCGCAGCGCCTGCACTTTGGGGTGAGAGGCGTCCTCTGCATCGGGTAAGGGTAACCCACGCGGATCGAAGATGCGGGTTTCCGCACCCATGGCTTCGAGTAATCGTGCAGCCTCCTCTGTTACCAGTCGACTGAAAGAGCGCGGTCTCAGTGAGCCATAGAGCAGCAGAATGCGGGGGCGGTGTGCTGCCGGTGAGGCGCGGAAAACTGTTTCGACAGAAGGAATCTGGAAGTGGGTTGGATCGATGTTGGGTAAGTCGTGATTGTTCATCGGGGATAAAACTCCAGGCAGGTAACTCAGGCGCGGCTTTCCGGTCAACCTGTTTGTTCGGCTCCCAAATCCGCGCTTCAGTTCGCCGGAGATTCAGGTTGGGTCGAACCTTGCGGAGACTCGTGGTGTCGGGGAAGCCCTAGAGAAACAAAGGCGGCGATGGCGATAAAGATAAACGAGATCCAGAGACAGGCTATCAGCCCCCAGGCCTGAAACACCCAGCCGGATAGCAGTGTCCCGAGCAGGCGACCCATGGCGTTGGACATATAGTAAAAGCCCACGTCCAGCGATACCCCATCGCCACGGGCATAGCTGACAATCAGGTAGCTGTGCAGTGACGAGTTGATGGCAAATAGCCCACCAAAAAGAAGCAGGCCGCCGACGAGCACAATCTGAGGCGACCATTCGGCCATAAGGCCCAAGGCTATCGCGGCAGGCGTCAGCGCCAGGGCTGAGGCCCAGAAAACCACGGGTTGCCTGCCCTCCTGGCCACCGGTTATCCGGGGCGCGATGGTCTGTATGAAGCCGTAGCCGATAATCCAGCTGGCCATGAAAGCGCCCACCTTCCAGAAATCCCATCCGAAAACGGTATGCAGATAAACCGGTAGCGCGACAACGAACCACACATCCCTCGCGCCAAACAGAAACATGCGCGCTGCGGACAGTACGTTGATCGCGCGGCTCTTCGAGAGGATTTCCCTGAACTTAGGCTTGGCCTTGCTCTTGCCCAGCTCCTGCTTGAGCAAAAACAGGCTTGCCAGCCAGACCAGCCCCAGCGCCACGGCCATCGCAACCACCGCACCGCTGAACCCGACTGCCATCAGCAGCACCCCGCCGAGGAAGAAGCCCACGCCCTTGAGGGTGTTCTTGGAGCCCGTAAGGATGGCTACCCAGGTGTAGAGTTTGCCCTGGTCCGTATCCGGCACCAGCAGTTTAATGCCGCTCTTGGCCGACATCTTGTTGAGGTCTTTGGCGATGCCCGACAGGGCCTGCGCCGCCATCACCCAGGGTACTGTCAGCATGGCGGCAGGCGCTGCCAGCATCCCGAGCGCCAGGATCTGCAGCAGCAAGCCGATATTCATGGTGCGATTCAGGCCCATGCGGGCGCCGAGGTAGCCGCCCACCAGGTTGGTGACAACACCAAAAAGTTCGTAGAAGACAAACAGCAGGGCAATTTGCAGCGGCGAATAGCCCAGCGCATGGAAATGCAGCACCACCAGCATCCGCAGGGCCCCATCCGTCAGGGTGAAGGCCCAATAATTACCGGTGATGACCAGATACTGGCGGATGGCCGGCGTCATCTCAGGCAGCGCCTACCTTGCGGGCCAGCTCCACGGTACGGTTGGCGTAACCCCATTCGTTGTCGTACCAGGCATAGATTTTTACGTGGGTGCCGTTGACCACGAGGGTGGACAGCGCATCGACGATGGACGAGCGCGGGTCGGTTTTGTAGTCGATGGACACCAGCGGGCGCTCCTCGTAGCCCATGATGCCTTTCAGCTCGCCTTCGGCCGCTTCCTTCAGCATTTGGTTCACTGCATCGCGGTCGGTCGATTGCTCCACCTCAAACACGCAATCCGTCAGCGACGCATTGATAAGCGGTACCCGCACGGCGTGGCCGTCCAGTCGGCCCTTCAGCTCCGGGAAGATCTCAATGATGGCGGTAGCCGAGCCGGTACTGGTGGGAATCAGCGAACTGCCGCAGGCCCGGGCGCGGCGCAGGTCCTTGTGGGGCGCGTCGAGAATGGTCTGGGTATTGGTAAGACTGTGGATCGTGGTGAGAGACCCGTGCTTGATGCCCAGTTTCTCGTGGATCACCTTCACCACCGGCGCCAGGCAATTGGTGGTGCAGGAGGCGGCAGTAACAATGCGGTCATTGGCCGGGTCGAAGATGTGTTCGTTGACGCCCAGTACAATGTTCTTGGCGCCCGCTTCTTTGACTGGCGCGGTGACCACGACCCGCTTCACTCCCTGGTCGAGGTAGCCCTGCAGTACGCTGACCTTTTTGTTGACACCGCTGGCCTCGATGACCAGATCGCAAATCGACCAATCGGTGTCGCTGATGGCCTTGTTACTGGTTACCCGAATGCGCCGTCCTTCTATGACGATTTCGTTGCCGTCGGCTTCGGCCTGGTGGTCCCAGCGCCCATGAACACTGTCGAAGTTAAGCAGGTGCGCGAGCGTTGCCGCGTCGCCGCCGGGGTCATTGATGGCCACAAACTCCATATCCGGCCATGTCCAGGCTGCGCGTAGCGCAAGGCGTCCCATCCGGCCGAAACCGTTGATGCCGATTTTGAGTGACATAAGCTGAGCTCCTTTTCCAGGCTATAGAATAGCGACCGGTTACGGACAGCGGGTCGCGGGTTTACGATACTCCGCCGCTTCGAGACGGCGGAGGTCTTCCCTGAAGGTCAGTTTTGACGCCAGTGCGGCGTGCGTGCTGTTCAGTACGTTCAGCTGCCAAGGGGCGAGGTCCGGATGAAGCCGGTAAAAGACCCATTGCCCTTCCCGATGATCACTGACCAGGTCGCAGGCGCGCAACTGGGCCAGGTGGCGGGAAATTTTTGGCTGTGACGTCTCCAGCGCTTCGGTAAGATCGCACACGCAGAGCGCGTCACGGGAGTAAAGCAGGGCCAGGCAGCGCAATCGTGTTTCATCAGCCAGGCATTTGAAGAACTTATCGGCGCTCATATGACCCTCCTGGAGCAGCACGGCTGCGCACAAGACTAATGCGCGTCTATTGCAATGGAATTAAATATATGCGGATAAGCGTATATGGCGGTAGGCTCCAGCACAAGCGTATCAGCGGCAAAGACCTAGAGACGGGAAAAAGCCAGTAATGAGCAATGAAAGGCAAAGCATGGGATTACGGCTGCGTGTACTGGTCCTCTCGGGTTACGACGCCGCCAGCCACCAGCGCTGGCGACACCAGCTGATGGGCCTGTTACCTGACTATGAGTGGCAGTGCCTGGCATTGCCACCACGTTTTTTCCGCTGGCGTATTCGCGGCAATCCGCTCACCTGGTTGAATGAGCCGCGGCTGCTGGAACAGTGGGACCTGATCGTCGCCACGTCCATGGTTGACCTTGCGACGCTACGGGGCCTGCACCCCCAGCTCGCACATACGCCTTGCCTTCTTTACATGCATGAAAACCAGTTCGCTTTCCCGGCTGCATCTGCGCAGCACGCCAGTGTCGAGCCCCAGATGGTCAACCTTTACAGTGCAATCGCGGCTGATCGCGTGGTCTTCAACAGCGCCTGGAACCGGGACAGTTTCCTCGACGGGGTCGCTGCGTTTCTGAAGAAGATGCCCGACGGCGTGCCGGGCGGATTGATTGAGACATTGCGCGCCAAGTCGGGAGTCATCCCGGTACCGATAGAAGACCGGTTATTTATCGATAGCCCGCGGCCTATCAACTGGCGCTGCCCGCACCTCCTGTGGAACCACCGTTGGGAGTATGACAAAGGCCCGGAACGGCTGTTGAGTCTGTTGTGCGCGCTGGAAACACGGTCGGTCCCGTTTCGCGTGAGTGTCGTTGGCGAGCGCTTCCGAAGTTCGCCAAAGGCGTTTGAGCAGATCCAGCAGGCGTTCGGGGGACGGGTAGAACAGTGGGGCTTCCTGGAGCGCAGGGAAGACTACGACCATCTGCTCGCCCGCACGGATATCGTGCTATCAACAGCCCTGCATGATTTTCAGGGGCTGGCCATGCTGGAGGCCATGGCCTCCGGCTGTATCCCCCTGGCGCCCGACCGGCTGGCCTACCGGGAGTATGTGCCAGAACTCTGCCGTTATGAAAGTCATGAGCAGGATGCTGACAGGGAGGCCGAGGGGGCCGCCCTGTGCCTGCAGCGGCTTATGGAGCAGCAGCCTGCTCAATGCCAGCCGATGCCTTGGCGGGCCTCGGTTCTGGCTGGGCAGTACCGGCGCCTCTTTGAGGATACGATTAGAATGAGCTGAACCGACCGCAACAGAAAGGGAGAAAGAGCAATGGCGACGTCTTCAATGGAGTCGAGACGCAGCGGCCGCTGGCCGAGGCTGCTGGCCTGGCTGGGCTTACTGGTGGTGCTCTTTGCCGCGCTGTGTGTGGTCGGCGCGGGGCCAGCCCATCGGCTGGAACTGGCCGACCTGGGCACAGCTTTCGGGCTGCTGCGGCTGGGGGCGTACCTGGCCCTCGGTGGCGCCGTTCTGGGGCTGATTACGCTGGTGGTGGCGAGCCTGTGCAGGCGTTTCCGGCCGGCGCTGGTGGGTGGGGCCGTGTTCGTGGCAGCCGCGGGGGTGCTCATTGTGCCCTGGCAAATGCTGCAACGCGCCCAGCAAGTGCCACCGATCCACGATATCACGACAGACACCCAGGACCCGCCTGCCTTCACTGCCCTGGCGCCGGCGCGGGAGACAGCACCCAACGCAGTCGAATACCCGGGCGAGGCCACCGCACGGCAACAGCGCGCAGCCTATCCGGAGATCCAGCCCATTATGCTGCCCCTGCCGTTGGCCGAAGCACTCGAAGCCGCTGAGGCTGTCGCGCGCGCGAAGGGCTGGGATGTCGTGGCGGTCGGCAAGACCACGCTGGAAGCCACCGCGACCACGCCCTGGTTCGGTTTCAAGGATGATGTGGCGATCCGCCTGAGCGAGGTCGAAGGTGGCGTGCGAGTCGATGTGCGCTCTGCCTCACGGGTGGGTCGCAGCGATCTCGGCACAAACGCTGCCCGCATTCGGGATTACCTGGCGGAGCTGAGTCGGAGGGTGGGTGAGTCGAGATGACACCCGCCCAAGGACGTTGCCGTAGTCGAGAGTGCGGTTCCCCGTAGGTTCTGCGACCAGATCGCTTTCCTGTAGACGGAGCGCCTGGGTTTATTCAATGCCGTGCGTGAAGTCAGTCGCCCGCGCCAGTAGTGAATCGCTTGTTTACACAGCCTGTTTGTAGAGCGATCGACGGGGCTTCTCAAACATGCGCTGGACCATGGGCTCGAAAAAGTCGAGCGGGAGCGATTCACGCTTGGGATCGAATGCCGCGGCGTCGTACTTGGCGCAGAACTCAGCCGTCTGATTGAACAGGGGGTGCGTCCTGAACTGCTCGCGGATGTTGCGATCCATGCCCATGTGGTGGAAGAAATAGTAGCCTTGGAAGATGGCGTGGTGCTTGACCATCCAGTGATTTTCCTCCGAGACGAACGGCTCCAGCATCGCCGCGGCGATGTCCGCGTGGTTGTAGGACCCTAACGTGTCGCCGATATCGTGGAGCAGGGCGCAGACGACATATTCTTCATCCCTGCCATCCTCATGGGCAAGCGTAGCAGTCTGCAAACTGTGGTCGAGACGGTCTATCGGAAAGCCACTGAAGTCGCCTTTCAGCAAACGGAGGTGGTCGAGGATCCGGTAGGGCAGCTTTCGGGAGAAGCTCCGGAAATGCTTCCCGATCACTTCCCAGTCTTCTGCTGTGCCGTCTTTCATGTGGGTAAAGCCGGCGTGCGTCTGGGTCTCATTGCTCATACTCGAATCTCTCTTATCTTCGGATGGCCAGGTTTCCCGGTGTGGGTCGGATGACCGAGGCCCCGGCAGATCGGGACTTCATGTTAACCCTCGGGCTGCGCCCCCAGCCACGGCCAGGTCATGATAATCAGCCCCGTCCCAATCGGCCGGATCGCCATCGTATAGCCCGTAGTCGGAACGACTGAGCATACTCCGGGTTAAATGCGAAATGGAAGTCCGCAATGCGGTACAGAGCGGTGCAGCACGGTTTCGGTTGTGGGAGGGCGGAGCAGCTTGCTCACCAGTGGAGAGGTGCTCGAGCGGGCATGTGAAGCCAACACCAAAAAAAGATGGCGGGAGAGCGAGCAACAAATACGACGAGTATCGCGAACACATGAGCTGCGGCGGACTTATCGATCTCAAATAGTCTGTATCCCTTCCACGAGGAGTACATGTTTTTTTGCAGCCTATTCGGGTTGCCGGCTCGCCAGGGAACATGTTTGCTACGCAATGGCGATATGCCGCTTTAGAGGCTATGTTATAGCTAGTCGCTGCAGGGCTGATCCTGTGCGCGGGTGTAAGGAAGCGTTTTTTTGGGTCGTCTCAACCGCATCTATAAAATCCACGACCTGTTACGCAATGCCAGGCGGCCCGTCCCCATGCGACGTTTTCTGGATGAGCTGGAGGCCACACGAAACACGGTCACCCGTGATTTCGAGTACATGCGTGACAGCCTCGGCGCGCCCATTGCCTACTGCCGGGAGGCTAATGGGCATCACTATGACCCCGCTGAACCGGTATTCGAGCTTCCAGGCTTATGGATGAGCCCTGGCGAGCTCTATGCCCTGCTCGCCTGCGAACAGCTTCTGGAAGCGGTACAGCCTGGCATGATGACCCACCGGCTTGCGCCTCTGAAGACCCGCATACGCGCATTGTTGGGTGAGGCCGGACACGACGCGGAGCGCATCAGCGAGCGCATCCGCGTGCAACCCATGCAGGTGCGCTCCACCTCAGCCCTGGTGTTCGATCCCGTGGCCGAAGCGACCCTGGGATGTAAGCGACTCCGTTTCACTTACCGAAACCGCTCTAACCAGCAGTCAGCCGAACGTACCGCGGACCCTCAACGGCTGCTTCATTACCGCTCCAACTGGTACCTGCTCGCACAATGTACCCGTGCAAAAGATCTGCGGCTATTCTCTGTCGATCGTATTACCTCGCCAACGGTACTGGACGAGCCAGCCCCAGCGCTGCCGGATGAGCCCCTTTCCCATTTCATAGGTTCGTCGTTCGGCATCTTCGGAGGCGCACCGACGGCCATGGCACACCTGCGTTTCAGCGACAACGCCGCGCAATGGGTGGCCGAAGAGTGCTGGCACCCGGATCAGATTAGTGAGTGGCGGCAAGACGGCTTCCACTTGCAGGTGCCCTATGCCGTCAGCCGGGAATTAGTTATGGAGGTCCTGCGCTACGGGCCAGAGGTGGAGGTTCTGGGGCCGCCGGAGCTGCGGGAAAACGTGACCGACCAGATAAAAAAAATGGCAGGGATCTACTGATAATTTAGCCAGTGGTGCACATCCGGGGGCAGTAGGCGGAGTAGTGTGAATCAACCAGAACTGAGGTGGGCGTTACGAAGCTACTGCGCTGGACGGTCTTGCCAAATATTTCTCGAGAGACTCCAGCTATGAGCGCCTGTTTTCGCGGACTTTTCTTCTAGCGCCGCTATCGCCCCCCACGTTCCTGAATACCGATTAAACCCGGCAAGCATCATAGGTGGCAGCGTGGAGAGTTACTTTAAATACTGGGGTAAAGCTAAACCGTCAGGCACTGACGATGGCGTTGGTGCTCCATGCCATCTGCTGCCTTTTCATTCTCTGGACGTGGCAGCAGTTGGATACTGTCTTTTTTCGCCAGAGGTCTCCCGCAACCAGTCGCTCGCTCGCAGCCTGGGTATCTCCCCTCAGCAGTTACAGTCGATTTTTACTTTCTCTCTGGCCCTGCATGACTTGGGTAAATTCACAAGGGCATTCCAAGGGTTGGCTTCTCCCGGGCTAAAGGGTTTGGTTGGTCCAGAAGCGACGATTGAATATACGAAACGCCATGACACACTTGGCATGCTGCTTTGGACGAGGGGCGTCAGTGAAAAGCTGGGTGATGGTCACTCCTGGCATTGGCCTGCGTCCCAGGCATTGGGACGGCATGGAAGGCGGGCGATCGAAAGTCTGTTGGGGGCCGCCTTCGGTCACCATGGCAAACCGGTTGAGTCAGGTAGCGAGAGCATCGACGATCATGCACTGGAGGACGACCAGGAGGCTGCCTGGGAATTTTCACTAGCAGTAGCAGAGTTGATGAAGCCTGACTGGCCAGTTGAGCAGTTCAATGATCGGGAATGGTCGTGCCAGTTGAAACGAATGAGCTGGCACCTGGCAGGGCAGGCGGTGCTTGCCGACTGGCTGGGCTCGAATCAGGACGCTTTTCCCTACCAGTCCGACGCAGAGAATCTTGACGAGTATTGGCATGGTAAAGCCATCCCGCGGGCCCGGGCTCTGCTTCAGCAACTGGGTTTTGCCCATGCCCTGACGCCGGCGCCATTCGAAGGGGTGGAACCGTTTTTCGGCTTCGAGCCCACTCCTCTTCAGTTGTGGGCCCAGGACATCCCCCTTGAGGCTTCACCTCAATTATTCATCCTTGAGGACGTGACCGGTGCAGGCAAAACAGAGGCGGCAATGACGCTGGCTCATCGCTTGCTTGAGCGACATCAGGTCGAAGGCGTCTATTTTGGCTTGCCAACTATGGCGACCTCCAACGCCATGTATTCCCGCATCGCGGGAGTCTACCGGCGGTGGTTCGCCGGCGAGTCGCAACCTAACCTGGTACTCGCCCACGGTGCGCGCCAACTGAACGACCCTTTCGGCGCGACAATCATTCCCAGCCAAGCGCTGGATAACACTTACGGTGTTGGCGAGAGCTCTGCGTCGGCCATCTGCAACGAATGGTTTGCAGACTCACGCAAAAAAGCGCTGCTCGCCGATGTAGGCGTCGGGACGATCGACCAGGTCCTGATGGCGCTGTTGCCATTTCGGCACCAGTCGCTGCGCTTGATCGGCCTCGCTAATAAGCTCCTGATCGTGGACGAGATCCACGCCTGCGACGACTACATGCTGACGCTGCTAACGGCGGTGCTGACGGCTCATGCACAGCAAGGCGGCAGTGCCGTTCTGTTGACGGCGACATTGCCACTTGATATGCGCCACCAATTAGTCAGGGCGTGGCAGCGTGGTTTGCAAGGTGAGTCCGATGCATCATCGACGGATTACGCGTTTCCCCTTGCCACGCACGTGTCTGAAGCTGGTGTTGCGGCGTACCCGGTGGGTACCCGTAAAAGCGTCGAGAGGGAGGTCCGTGTAGACCACATAAACGATGAGGAAGCAGCACTGGCATCATTGGCGGCGGCTGCCCGGGAAGGGCTCTGCGCCTGTTGGGTGCGTAACACGGTCGACGATGCTATTGCCGCCATTGAAAGGCTGGCGGAACTCGTGCCAGACCCGGAAAAGCTGCTGTTGTTTCACAGCCGGTTTGTGATGGCCGACCGGCAGGCCATTGAAGCGGCGGCGCTTTCGCATTTCGGAAAAGCGTCAGGGCCTGAGGACCGTGCTGGATGGGTCCTTGTGGCGACGCAGGTCGTCGAGCAGTCCCTCGACCTGGATTTTGACGTGATGATTTCCGATCTGGCCCCGATTGATCTGCTCATCCAGCGAGCGGGGCGCCTGCACAGGCACAGTCGCGACGTTGCGGGCAACCGCCTGGAAACGAATGATGAGCGGCGCGGGCCTACGTTGCAAATCCTTGCTCCCCCCTATACTGAAACACCCGGATCTCAATGGGTTCGCAGCTTCTTGCCAGGTACGGCAGCGGTCTACCGCAACCACGGCCAGCTATGGCTAACCCTGAAAGTGCTTTTGACCCAGGGAGCCATCCGTATGCCACAGGAGGCTCGGTTACTGATCGAGTCTGTATTCAGCGATGAGGCCGAGGCCGCTATTCCCGAAGGCCTGTTCGGAAGCCACCTGGAGCAGGAGGGCGCGCGCCGCGGTCAGGCCGCAATGGGGCACTTCAACAAACTCAATCTTGATAAAGGCTACGTTCCCGCAAGCGCAGCCGGGGGCTGGCTGGAAGACGTTGATATCGGCACCCGCCTGTCTGACGAGCCCAGCGTTACGGTAACCCTGGTCCGCCTCAACGAGGATCGGAGCGAATTGTTGCCCTGGGTTACAACAGGCCAACACCGTTGGGAGCTGAGCCAGCTAACGGTTCGGCAGTCGCTGGCAAACCGCCTCCCTGCATGGCCGGCGGCGCTTGAGGTGCTTGCTGAACAGCTATTCGCGGCTCGAAAAGCCCTCAAATACTCCCGACTCTGGCTGCCGGAGAGTGAGGAAGCAGAGCTGCGCTACAGCCAGACTCTGGGGATGCATAAGCCCCGCGAGTGCGGGGAACGTAACTAACCGCGAACCGAAGTAGCAGGTTTTAACGGTTGATTCCCAGGCGCTGGGAAATCGGACGTCTCATTCTATCTGATCGCCGTTTTGTGGGGCCAGTCACTCTTCCAGTGTGCTTTGGCTGAATTTTTTGTTTTCTTCGCGTTTTATATAAAGTTTCAGGTTTTAACTTAAAAATATATTGAGCCCTGTCTGGAGAAGAGCTATCTTTGGTCAAACAGGTCAGGAAGCGAATCATAATGCGGGCTCGAACTTGTCCCTCATGGCCTGCAGGAATCCACCTCAGCAGAAGTTTAAGCAGTGCGAAGACCATGCTGAAACGTTTGTTACTCGGGGGTTAACGATGCGCATACTCACATCTCAGTTTTTGCCTTTCAAGATCCGGACCGGGGACGTTGAGTACCGTCCCGTTTCTGCTATGGCTTTACCCGAGGTAACCGAGCTGGCACTGCCACGCGCCGATTTTCAGGGGGCTGCCTATCAATTCCTGATCGGCTTGCTGCAGACAGCCTACGCGCCGGTTGACATTGATGAATGGATGGATCGCTACCAGTCCCCGCCCTCCCCGGAGGCGCTAGAACAGGCATTCGAGGGGTTCATTGCAAGTTTTGAGCTGGAGGGAGACGGGCCGTTATTCATGCAGGACCTGGACCCGCTGGATAAAGAGTCGCCGATTCCTTCGTCCAGTCTGCTTATCGATGCGCCGGGTGCGTCGACGATCAAGAACAACACCGATCATTTTGTTAAAGCGGGTCGCGCAGAAGCATTCTGCCCCAATTGCGCCGCGATGGCGTTGTTTACCTTGCAGATCAACGCCCCATCGGGAGGGAAGGGATACCGGACGGGCTTGAGGGGAGGCGGTCCATTAACCACGCTCATACTACCCTCCGAACCCGATGCCAGCCTCTGGAAAAAGCTGTGGCTGAACGTTCTTGATAAGTCGCACTGGCCGTATCCAGAGCCCAACCCGAAGAGCTTTGAGCTGTTTCCGTGGATGGAAACGACCCGGGTCAGTGACAAAGCCCAGAAAACGTTCGCGAGTGATGTTCATCCGCTTCATCAATTCTGGGCGATGCCGCGTCGTTTTCGGCTCATTTTCGAGGATCACAACTGCCGTTGTGACTTATGTGGCCGAGATTCCGAACGTGTATGCCGGACAGTTAAAGCACGAAACTACGGCAACAATTATGACGGCCCCTGGACTCATCCGTTAACGCCCTATCGCCGTGATCCAAAAAAGCCAACCGAACCGCAACTGTCTGTAAAAGGCCAGCCGGGTGGTATTGGCTATCGCCATTGGGAAGCCCTGGTCCTGAGGGATGCTGAAGGCAGTGGCAATCTGCCTGCCGAGGTTGTACGAGATTACGCCCGCAAGGTGGACGAAGCGAGGCACGACAACCTGTCGCTCCCACGTCAGGCCCGACTTTGGGTCTTTGGCTACGACATGGACAACATGAAGCCGAGGGCGTGGTACGGCACTCAGTTGCCGTTACTCGCCGTACCGCAGCCACAGCAGGATCGCCTGCTCGACTGGGTACGGGATCTTGTGGGGCTGTCGCGAGACACCGCCTGGCAGTTGCGCAAGCAGGTCAAGGAGGCCTGGTTCAGCAGGCCGGCCGACGTGAAAGGCGACACTGATTTTATCGAGTCCCGCTTTTGGGAGCTGACTGAGCATGAGTTTTACAGCCTGCTTTCTCTTCTGGGCGAGCGAATTCAGGACGGCACCATCAAGCGCCTTCCCCCTGACCTGGCGGCACGCTGGTACCAACATGTCCGGCAGCAGGCCGTGGCGGTCTTTGATGAACTGGCGTTATCCGCCCCTGCGGAGGCGCTGGACATGAAGCGGATAACCGGCGCGCGTAACCGGTTTTTGTACCAGCTTAAAAAGGGCAAGACAGCCAAAAAGTTTCGAAAGCAGGCGGGGCTCGAAGATGCGCCCCTGGAACAGGAATCGGCGTAACCACGGCCTCACAAAGGAGAAGGCGCCATGAATCAGAAATTCTACTACCACATGTTGAGAGACGACCACCTGCGCAGCCAGGTCTGGAACTGGTGGGCCAGACTACAGGGACAGGACAAAACCGATGGCGCAACAGCTTCCCTTCGAGGCGTGCGGGCCGAACTTCGCCGCTGTCACACCCCAGACGATGTGCTGCTGACGGAAGGGTTTCGGTCGCTATGGATGGCGGTAAACAAAGAGGGGGCGAGACCCAGCGCCGACATGACCGCCTGGGCCACGGTGGCTGCCGTACTTGCGGACGTTCGGGTTAACGCAGAAAAGCCCTTCGCCGCAGCACTGGGCAGTGAAAATGAGAAGACCGGCAAGCCCCATGTCAGTGAGTTGCGCTTCTCACAACTGCAGAAAAGTAGCGATAGCGCCGAATTCCTCCGGCGAGCCCGGCGCTCTGTTGCCTTGCTGGGTCGGTCTGCCAGCGTGCTCTCTCTCGCGGACAGCGTATTGCACTGGCATAAAGAAAAACAGGGTTACTACCCAGTAAAGCCCAATCACCGGCTCGCCGTGCGATGGGCGACCGACTATTTCACGGAACTATCTCGATATCAGCGAACCCCCTAGCATCACGGAGACAAACCATGACGAAATTTGTACAGCTTCACCTTTTGACTTCATATCCCCCTGCGAACCTGAACCGGGACGATCTTGGGCGCCCGAAAACCGCGCGGATGGGCGGTGCCGAACGCCTCCGGGTGTCGTCCCAGAGCCTCAAAAGACACTGGCGTACCTCCGATCTGTTTCAGGAAGCCGCCGCTAACCATGTCGGCACACGCACCAAGCGATTGGGCATCGGTGTGCAGGACCGCCTGCTTGCCGGTGGTGTGAAGGAAAAAGACGCGAAAGAATGGGCCGCTAAGATCGCGGGTGTTTTCGGGGCGCTGAAGAAGAACAGTGTTGAGATTGAGCAACTTGCCCATGTCAGCCCTGAAGAGCAACAGGCGGTGAACGAGCTGGCTGAACGGCTGATCGCAGAGGGCCACGCACCCGACGAGGAAGAGCTGAAGCTTTTACGCAAGAAGCCGGCCGCCGTCGATGTCGCCCTGTTTGGGCGGATGCTCGCCAGCGCGCCCGAGTTCAACGTGGAAGCCGCCTGCCAGGTGGCTCATGCCATCACCGTGCACGGCGTCGTGATCGAGGATGACTACTTTACCGCAGTCGATGACCTTAATAACGAGGAAGACAGAGGCGCAGCGCACATCGGCGAAACCGGCTTCGCCGCAGGCGTTTTCTACAGTTATGTGTGTATTAACCGGGATCAGCTTGTCGATAACCTGCGTGGCGATGCGGACCTCGCCGACCGCGCTATTGCGGCGCTCACCGAAGCGGCCATAAAAATAGCGCCGAGCGGAAAGCAGAACAGTTTCGGCTCGCGAGCCTACGCCAGTTACGTATTGGCGGAAAAGGGACCGCAACAGCCCCGCTCGTTATCGGTAGCGTTCCTTAAACCTATCCAGGGAGAGGACCAGGCCAGCGAGGCGATCCGTTGTCTTGAGTCACAGGTAGAGCGATTCGACCAGGTTTACGGAGCGTGTGCTGATAAGCGGTACGCGCTCAACACTGTGGAAGGCAGCGGAAAGTTCGATGACCTGCTGAAATTTCTTCAGGCGGAGTAGGGTGTATGGACTACCTTATTTTTCAGCTTTACGGCCCCCTGGCGAGTTGGGGCACGCCCGCGGTCGGTGAAGCGCGACCAACCTCAGACCACCCGGGCCGCTCGGCGTTGATCGGAATAGTCGCGGCGGCGTTGGGCATTCGTCGGGACGATGCTGCGGCCCAGCAGTCCCTGGCTGAGGCTGTGGTTTTTGGAGTTAAGCAGATCACTCCTGGCTCGTTCATTCGCGATTTTCACACAGTTCAGGTTCCCAAGCGCAACCGCAACAGGCAGTACTTGACGCGAAAGGAAGAGATGGGGTTCTCGAGCGACCGCCTGAACACCATCATCTCCAGACGAGAATACCGATGTGATGGCCTGTGGTATGTGGCCGTATCGTTGTCTTCCCAGAGCGATTGGTCCCTTGAGGACATCGCGGAAGCGCTACGGTGCCCGGTTTTTACGCCCTATCTGGGGCGAAAGTCCTGTCCGCTGGCTGCTCCTTTAGCACCGAGAATTGTCCAGAACACGGGGGGCTTAGCCGAAGCATTTTCTGAGGGCTTTCCGGACTTTTTTCCGGGCCAGGCGCGCTACTTGGGAACTGGCGAAATGGTTGACTACTTTTGGGAAGGGGAGGCGGCTGATGTTGCCGTTCAGGACACGCGCTTCCCGGAAGACGATGTGGTTAGCCGGGATCGCTGGCAATTCAGAGGTCGGGCCGAGTATCACGCTCGAATCAAGGAGGCCGTGTAATGTTCCTCTCACGGGTAAGAGTCGCCACTGAAGGGCTTGACCGATCAGCACTGCTGGCACTGCTGGCGGGCGACGCCTATAGCAACCATCAGTTGCTGTGGCGTTTATTTACTGATCGGCAAGAGCGGAATTTCCTGTTTCGGCAGGAGATTGAAAGCGAACAGCTAGCGCCGGGGCCTGAGGCCAGAGGTTTACCGGTCTTCTATGTGTTATCGGACGAACCGCCGGTAAATGTGCCTGGGCTGCTCCAGGCAGAAACCAAAGCGCTTTCGCCGAACCTCAAAACCGGAGACCGCCTGGCCTTCCGGCTTCGCGCGAATCCTACGGTAGCGCGCAAACAGCAGGGGCGTGAGCGCTCTGTACGTCACGATGTTTTGATGGATGCCAAAGTGCAGTGCCAGCGAGCACAGATTACCGACCCTGCCGAGGTACAGGCCCGAACGGAGCACGCGGCCAGCACCTGGCTTCTAAACAGAGGCGCGACTGGAGGGTTCGAATTAACAGCCCAACCCCAGGTTTCCGGGTATCGCCAGCACTTCATACAGCGTAAGAATCGGGAAATTCGCTTCTCCTCGGTTGACTACGAAGGCGTACTGACCGTCACGAATCCGGAGCAGTTCCTGAATGTACTGGCCCATGGGCTGGGTCGAAGCCGGGGATTCGGTTGTGGTCTGATGCTGGTCAGACGAAGCTGAAAAGGACTACTTAATGGCTTTCGTTCCACTAAAGCCCATACCGATCAAGGACCGGGTCTCCATGATCTTTGTAGGCCGCGGCCAGATCGATGTCCGTGACGGCGCTTTCGTAGTCCTCGACGAAGTAAATGGCGAGCGCAAACATATCCCCGTTGGGTCTGTTGCCTGCCTCATGCTGGAGCCGGGGACACGTGTTTCCCACGCCGCGGTCAAGTTGGCTTCGACAGTAGGAACGCTGCTGATATGGGCCGGAGAAGCAGGTGTACGGCTTTATTCGGCCGGCCAGCCCGGTGGGGCCCGCTCTGACAAGCTCCTTTATCAGGCCCAGCTGGCGCTGGATGAGTCATTGCGGCTCAAAGTCGTTCGCCGCATGTTTGAGATAAGGTTCGAGGAAGAACCTCCCCAACGGCGGTCCGTTGATCAGCTCAGGGGGATCGAGGGTGCCCGAGTCCGCAAGCTCTACCAGGCGCTGGCGAAGCAATACGGGATCAAATGGGACGGCCGCCGGTACGACCCGAAAAACTGGGACACCGCAGATCCTGTAAACAAATGTCTTTCCGCAGCCACAGCCTGCCTGTATGGCGTGACCGAGGCAGCTATTCTGGCGGCTGGTTATGCCCCGGCGATCGGCTTTCTTCACTCCGGGAAACCCAAGAGTTTCGTTTACGATATTGCCGACCTGGTGAAGTTCGAGACCGTAGTGCCTGCGGCGTTTAAGGTGGCCGCCACATCCCCGGCGCAACCCGACCGCGCCGTACGCATCGCGTGTCGGGATGCCTTCCGTGAAACCCGATTACTGAAGCGGATCATTCCTTTAATTGAACAAACCCTTGAAGCTGGTGGCATCGAACCCCCGCAACCAGCTCCGGATTCTCAACCCCCCGCAATCCCAGAGCCTGACTCCCTTGGCGACGCTGGCCATAGGAGTCAGTAGCATGAGTATGCTTGTTGTTGTGACCGAGAATGTGCCCCCCAGGCTCCGCGGACGCCTGGCCGTCTGGCTGCTTGAAATTAGGGCAGGTGTGTATATCGGCGACGTGAGTAAGCGCATACGGGAAATGATCTGGGAGCAGATCTCTGCCCTCGCCGAAGATGGCAACGTAGCAATGGCCTGGGCTTGCAACCATGAGTCTGGATTCGATTTCCAAACCTACGGAGAAAACCGCCGTGTTCCTATCGACTATGACGGATTGAGGTTGGTAAGTTTTCTGCCGAAAGATGTAAGTAATTGATAGGTAGGCGTTCTTTAAAAAAACAGTGATCCTAAAAGAAGGAATTCGGGCGGTGGATTTTTAGCTGTCTGATTTTCCTTTGTAATACAGTCGTGTACGATAAGTCCGTTCCCCGCAGGTGCGGGGATCAACCGTGTCCGTATCATTATCGTAGGTAATGCCGAATCCGTTCCCCGCAGGTGCGGGGATCAACCGGCCAAGCGTCGCAGACCCAAGACGCCCGATCACCGTTCCCCGCAGGTGCGGGGATCAACCGTTGCTGCCGGTGAATTCGTTGATGCCAGCAATCCGTTCCCCGCAGGTGCGGGGATCAACCGGAAACCTCCGTTTGGTTAATCTTGATATTCACCCGTTCCCCGCAGGTGCGGGGATCAACCGGATGCAATAAACGATTACGGTGGACATATTATCCGTTCCCCGCAGGTGCGGGGATCAACCGCAAATTTCACACGCCCTGAACGGCCGGGCCGACCGTTCCCCGCAGGTGCGGGGATCAACCGCTCAGTCTCCATCATGTACTTGCGAGATGAGCCCGTTCCCCGCAGGTGCGGGGATCAACCGGTGGTTACTTCAACACCGACGCGATCCAGTGGCCGTTCCCCGCAGGTGCGGGGATCAACCGAAGACGGGCGGCCGGCCAGGGGTGGCGGCATGCCGTTCCCCGCAGGTGCGGGGATCAACCGGTTGGCGACCCCTTTTGCGGAGTCTGACAAATCCGTTCCCCGCAGGTGCGGGGATCAACCGCATCCCCTCAACGCTGAATTTCGGCGTGTAGTCCGTTCCCCGCAGGTGCGGGGATCAACCGTTCGAACGGAACAATAAGACCATCACGCGCATCCGTTCCCCGCAGGTGCGGGGATCAACCGGTTTAGTTGCATTGGGCGCAATAGGCGCGGGGCCGTTCCCCGCAGGTGCGGGGATCAACCGAGATGCGGCCATCCCCTTAACCTGCTCGTCTGCCGTTCCCCGCAGGTGCGGGGATCAACCGGCTCTGAACAACCCAGATTTCGAGGTTATCACCCGTTCCCCGCAGGTGCGGGGATCAACCGCGTTCCTGAAGGATGGGCCTTGTGTGATGGAGCCGTTCCCCGCAGGTGCGGGGATCAACCGAAGCCCTTCAGCTATTCTCTCATCACGCACCGCCGTTCCCCGCAGGTGCGGGGATCAACCGAGGTGCCGGCGGCGCGCCACAGGACCTCCATACCGTTCCCCGCAGGTGCGGGGATCAACCGATCGAGCAAGCACGGGCAATAGCCCAGTTGTCCCGTTCCCCGCAGGTGCGGGGATCAACCGTCTTTAGGTCGCCTAAAACCCACCCCACCCCTCCGTTCCCCGCAGGTGCGGGGATCAACCGGCTGGGGCGGGGTTCGATCAGGTGGCCGAGACCCGTTCCCCGCAGGTGCGGGGATCAACCGATGCTTTCGCTTCACGACGATGTAGCGTTCTTCCGTTCCCCGCAGGTGCGGGGATCAACCGGAGACGCGGCAGGTGGTAGACGCGCTCAAGGACCGTTCCCCGCAGGTGCGGGGATCAACCGCGAATTGATGAGATAGGCAATATCAAAGGCGCCCGTTCCCCGCAGGTGCGGGGATCAACCTCCAGCGCAGTATCTGCCGATACCAGCGAGTCGCCGTTCCCCGCAGGTGCGGGGATCAACCGGAGTGGATCTTCCAGCAGGAGTATCCGTCGTTCCGTTCCCCGCAGGTGCGGGGATCAACCGATCATCATCCAGGAGCTGACGGAAGCCGTCGACCGTTCCCCGCAGGTGCGGGGATCAACCGACAGCATCGTTCGCGTTGTCCGGCTGCTCGGTCCGTTCCCCGCAGGTGCGGGGATCAACCGTTACACCTGATCGCGTCATGAGTCGGGTTGTCCCGTTCCCCGCAGGTGCGGGGATCAACCGGCTGGCAAGACAGGACCACTTGCAAAGTGGTTCCGTTCCCCGCAGGTGCGGGGATCAACCGAATGGTGTCGCCTTCACCCAGAGCGTCGTTGCCCGTTCCCCGCAGGTGCGGGGATCAACCGGCCTACAAGTCAAGCCGCTCCCTGGCGCAGAACCGTTCCCCGCAGGTGCGGGGATCAACCGGTACTACCTGTGTCAAACGCAAGAAATAAAGTCCGTTCCCCGCAGGTGCGGGGATCAACCGTACCTTTGCTGTATAGCCTGCAATGCCTCTCCCCGTTCCCCGCAGGTGCGGGGATCAACCGCGCAGGCAGATGATAGAGCGGTCCACCAGTATCCGTTCCCCGCAGGTGCGGGGATCAACCGTCAACGGCCAGCGCATGGAAGTCTCGCCGAAGCCGTTCCCCGCAGGTGCGGGGATCAACCGACGAACAGTGGTCGCTCAAGCGCCGCGCCGTCCCGTTCCCCGCAGGTGCGGGGATCAACCGGCTTCAATGTATGGATCAAGCTGAAGCCACTGCCGTTCCCCGCAGGTGCGGGGATCAACCGACCATTTATTTTTACCAGTGCACCGTATGAGCCCGTTCCCCGCAGGTGCGGGGATCAACCGGTCTGCCGATCTTCATTCCAGCTCTCGAATCGCCGTTCCCCGCAGGTGCGGGGATCAACCGCCAGCGGAACCAGCTTACGGTCCAGGATGCGGCCGTTCCCCGCAGGTGCGGGGATCAACCGGGCTATAGGAGTAAGAAGTGATGGATCAGGACCCGTTCCCCGCAGGTGCGGGGATCAACCGGCAGTACGCCAAGCGCGCGAGATTGCAATAAACCGTTCCCCGCAGGTGCGGGGATCAACCGTAGCAGTAAAACCAGCCAGAAAGCCGAAGGCGCCGTTCCCCGCAGGTGCGGGGATCAACCGGAGGACATCCCTATGAACAACACCGGCTCTTGCCGTTCCCCGCAGGTGCGGGGATCAACCGTTGAGTGGTGCGATCGTCGGGCGCAGCCGGCCCCGTTCCCCGCAGGTGCGGGGATCAACCTTTATCCCCTTGCGAGCCTATCGGAGAACAGACCCCGTTCCCCGCAGGTGCGGGGATCAACCGAAACCATTCAATGGACGATCGACGGGGATGCTCCGTTCCCCGCAGGTGCGTGGATCAACCGTAGGGGTTCATGGCTGACCAGCAGAAAGCCCGCCGTTCCCCGCAGGTGCGGGGATCAACCGCGCACCGCGAGCGTATCGGCATGCAGCGTGAACCGTTCCCCGCAGGTGCGGGGATCAACCGGGTCTGCGCCATCTGGCGCTTGAGCCAGACCTCCGTTCCCCGCAGGTGCGGGGATCAACCGACATTCTCACCGCAGCCATGCGTAGCCACCAGCCGTTCCCCGCAGGTGCGGGGATCAACCGATCGAGAAGCAGGCCGCTGAAGCTCGCAATCGCCGTTCCCCGCAGGTGCGGGGATCAACCGGAGCGTGAAGAACGCGCCGAGGCCAAGCGCAACCGTTCCCCGCAGGTGCGGGGATCAACCGGCCGCGCAGCTCTTTGGCGAAAGCTTCAACTGCCGTTCCCCGCAGGTGCGGGGATCAACCGGCCGTGCTAGTCAACGCGACGTTTAACGAGGCCCGTTCCCCGCAGGTGCGGGGATCAACCGACTTCGCAGACCGTATTTTCCTGGACGCCATGCCGTTCCCCGCAGGTGCGGGGATCAACCGTCGTACGTGTCCGTTTCAATAATCAGCTCGTTCCGTTCCCCGCAGGTGCGGGGATCAACCGTCATGGCACTTGAAACCGCAACGAACATTACCCCGTTCCCCGCAGGTGCGGGGATCAACCGTACATGTAAGCTCCGCCCCCGGCCAGTGCGGCCCGTTCCCCGCAGGTGCGGGGATCAACCGCCGTCTTTGTGCTGACAAACGCCAGATCGGCCCCGTTCCCCGCAGGTGCGGGGATCAACCGAGGCAGCAACCGGCGGGGCCATGCTTGAGCGTCCGTTCCCCGCAGGTGCGGGGATCAACCGGCTGACTTACTGGGCACACTGGGCGCCCTGAGCCGTTCCCCGCAGGTGCGGGGATCAACCGCATGAATGGCAGCGAAGGTCAGCGCCGGCCGCCCGTTCCCCGCAGGTGCGGGGATCAACCGCCCCGCGAGATTGGATCAGGCGAGGCTTAGAGCCGTTCCCCGCAGGTGCGGGGATCAACCGCCAGCTATATATGTATTACTTGGCACGTGAAGCCGTTCCCCGCAGGTGCGGGGATCAACCGTTTGGTCCGGCAGTGCCACGGTGGTGACGCCACCGTTCCCCGCAGGTGCGGGGATCAACCGGTATTAGACTGTTGACAGGGCTTGTCGAGGGGCCGTTCCCCGCAGGTGCGGGGATCAACCGCCGGTATCCCGGAGACTTGCGACACGTGGGCACCGTTCCCCGCAGGTGCGGGGATCAACCGTCAAGAATAATCGTTACACAATGAAAGACATCCCGTTCCCCCGCAGGCGCGGGGGTCTATCGGACATTTCGGGGGACTGGCCGAGTAGGCAGCTCAGAAACTAAGGGGCCGACCCGCCTGAGCCAATGCGTTATTCTTTGATGGAGGGGTTGAGGAATTGTCGGTTCCAGAAAAAAGCGCGGTCTGTTTTAGAGAGCCCCGCTTCGTCACACACAGCCGTCCAGTGTTCACGGATCACTGCTTCCTGGCGATCCATCTCTTCAAGGGCTTCGGCCTCGCTTACGCCGAAACTTCCCGCCGCCCGAACACAGGCCAGCAGGGTGCTGGCATTTTCTCGGCCTGCGATAATCATCCCTTGAGAGGCCACGTTACCGGTGCGGCCCTGAGGGCAGATGTCGTATGCAGGGGAGAGGGTCAGCCTTTTGCCATCCCAGAAAGCGGCATGGTTTCGGGCGTGGTCGTCGGTATTGCCGGTAAGGACGTTGAAAATCAGACGCGAAAACAGCTCGCGGTTGGTGTCCGAGGGATTGATGAACCGTTTGCGTACAACGGCAGCCAGGTCTTCATAGCTTGCGTACCGGGCCATCATTTCATTCAACCCCAGCATCGTCAGCGCGGACACCATAAGGCGCCGAGTCCAGCCGCCGTCGGGAGCCAGACTCCGGTCGAATCGCTCCACCAGCAGGACATCTTTGCCCATGCTGTGAGCCATTCTGACCTGGGCTACATGGAGCCCGGCCAGACTGGCCAGCCGCATGGCTATGAATTCGCCTTTGACGACATTGTAGGTGTCAGAGGATGAGGAGAACTTAGCCACGTATTTGATGCCCCGGTCCTCGATCAGGGCCTTAGGCCTCGCTCCGCCAATGGAGCTGCCGTGCTGAATCGCGCGGGCCAACTCCGGTGGCAGGGGCTCACCTCTGTCAACACGGTCGGACGCTTCCAACAGCTCATGCAGTGCCGCATTTTCCGCTTGTCGGGGCTGGTACTGGGTCGGAGAGGCTTGGAAGTCCAGGGCGCCGATTCGGTCCGATCCGGATTCAAGCATGTAAACCAGTTCGTCCAGCTCGGTATTTCTCCGGTCGGCCTTGTTTACCAGCCGGTGAATAATTACGCGCCGGCCCCAGGCGTCCGGAGAACCATCGCGCAGACATCCTGCCATGTCCAGACCTCTTAGCGGCTGCAGGAGTCCCCTCTTCAGCGGCAGCTCAGGCTCGTAAAGGGAGAACGGATTGCTCTGTTTTTGCTGACGCTGCAAGAAGCTCTGACCGTAGTTGAAGCGGTAGTTTCCGCCCTGCTGGGCTAAGCGCCCGGCCACTACGGGTTCCGTAGCACCAGGAAGCCAGACCCAGACGTACAGTTCGCCCGGCCCTTGCGGTGGTCTAGAAGTCATCTCTGAGTTCTGCTTTTTCGGGATGGGCAGAGCGGGGCAGCAAGCTCAGCATTTGACCCATAAGGGAGCGCTGCTTATTAAGTCCCTCCAGGTTCAGAGCCATGTCGTCCTTACCTTGAGGTTCAAATAAGGGCACGCCAACAATGAAGGCTACCTCAAACGCCAAGCCGATTTCGACCTTAAGATCACCTCGCTCCAGGCGCTGTATAAAACCACGTGAGGTGCCCACACGTTCGGCCACTTCGGCGACCGGAAGTCTCTGTGACAGGCGGGCGGCACGGACTTGCTCCCCCAGTAGCGCAACGGCTGCACGGGTGTATGGCGAATAGGTTCGGATACGGGTCTTTGGCATGTTGATCCACCTATGGCGTAAAGTCTTTTGAAGTGGGCTATGTATGAATCAAATATCATATAGGCTCAGCTTTGAGCAGGGAAGTGTTGAGCCAAGTATGGTTCTCAGCGAGAGAAATGGTCCGTGTATAGATCTGCTTCCCGTGTATAGATCTGTTGCGTGTATAGATCTACTAGTAGGAGGCGGACGCCAAAGTCGGTGCCACTGCCGGATAGCTGGATAAGCGCTTGCGCCAATTGCAGAAGCAGGCATAGCCGACGCCCACCTGCTTACATAACTTTGCGGCTGATAGGCCGCTATTACGCTGCTGATCAGCCAGGGTTTGCCATTGTTCCGGGACATCGGGGTAACCTTGTGTCGGAACGTGTGAGGATACAGTAGGGAAAAATACCATCCGGTTGGCGAACGTCCTGGAATGAACGCTTACACCAGTCTGGTGCTCTCTGGCTTTGCACCGTTCCCCGCAGGCGCGGGGATCACAGGAGAGCGATGGTGAGGTGGACGATTGGCATGAGCCGTTCCCCGCAGGCGCGGGGATCACAGCGCGTAGTTAGCCTCTGCCGGGCGTTTCGCAACCGCCTGCGTTCGGGGAAGCATCTAGCAGGTGCGGCTATTGCCGAGGTTCGTTCGAGCCATACGCTCTGTGGGCGTCCAAAGCTATGGAAGCGTCACTTACAAATCGCTACAAAAATCTCCGCTAAAACGCTTTTCAAGGAGGAACGGTCGTGGATCGCGGAATAAGGTTCGATAGCTAACTATGTCGTCAGATTTTTAGAGCCCTGAAGCGGAGGCGCCCTCATCAGGCGTTGATGCTGTGCCGCCTGCTTATCGTGGATCAGATCGCAAATCGATATTTCATATCGTCAACCTGATCGCGAACCGGATGGCAGCCGCGCACCTTTCCAGAAGCTATCTATACTCCATGCGAGCCTGCCCTGGTCTGGGGGGGTATTGCGGGCCTGAGGGCCATTCTGGAGAATAGGGGATGAGAAAAGGAAGCTTTTTGCGGAGGCTCAAACCAGCCTTTGCGATTGGGCTTGTGTTGTTTGGCTGTAGCGCTTCAGGGGCCTGGGCCAGCCATTTTAGGGGCGGTTCTATTACCTGGCAGGCTTTGGAGCTGGATAGCGACGGCCAGGTTAACGATGTCGAAGTCACCATCAAGACCGCATGGGCCCTCAATGGGTCGAATGCGTTGTCTCTGAATGCGCCCGGTCTGACCTTTACCCAGGTTGGCAATGATTCGATCATCGACCTGGGCGACAGCCCCGAAGCTGCGGGAAAGTATACGCTGCGCACCGCTATCTTCCGGGCAAAAGACCTCGACCTGACAACCTCTTATCCCGTTAACTTCAGCGCGTGTTGCCGCATATCCACGCTGGTGAATAACAGCGACGACCCCTGGAACATCCAGACCGTTATTAACCTCCAGGATGGCAACCTCGCGCCCAAGGTAGAGCTGCCGATCATCTTCGAGGTACCGCAGATACAACAGGACGACGCCGTGTTGGCGGACTGGTCCTTCAACACTGGCTCCACGGATCCCAATGCCGACAAGCTCAAATTCCGCCTGGCGAACGTCAGCGAGATGGGCGACCCCAGCGCTACCCAGCCTCCAGGCTTCTCGATCAATCCCAATACCGGCACCCTTAGCTGGACCGGTTCAGGCACCCTTGCGCCGGGCCTCTACAGCGCTGGCATTGTGGCTGAAGATCTCGACTCTACAGGCGTCATCAAGTCGAAGTCGCACGTGGACTTTATTCTTTACCTGCAGAACAAGAAAGCGGTGCAGTTCACCACCTCCGCTAACGTGCCTGAAACGCGAAACGTCATTGTCGAAAAAGGGACAACCTTCTCGTTTGACGTCACCGGAACGGCTATCGAGACCACGAGTCTTGGTGATGTTCAGGGTGCCCTGAGCGAGTCAGCGCAAACTGCGGGAACCTTCACCTTTGATCCGGCAGCCCTCCACCCGGCGGCGTACCCTATTACATTTGAAGTACGTGACACGACGGCGACCGCTACCAAGAGCTATCTCATCCTGAACTTTATCGTGCCGGATCCGGACGCGCCCCGTATTGCCAACATTGAAGCTGACCGGACCATTTATGGTGCGAACGTGCAGCAACTGGTAGACAAGGATCTTGACGCGGTTGTCACCGACGCCAATAACCCGGACTTCAACGGCGGTGTTCTGAAGTTCAACGTGGTCTTCACCGATGGCCAGTACGAAGTGCTGGGGGTTAATTCCGTGGGCGACGGCGCGGGTGAGATCCGCCGAGACGGACGCGATATCTATTACGAGGGCAACCTCATCGGCCTGGTCGATTCCCGCGAAGACGGAGCCGGAAGAGCGCTGAAGATCAGTTTTACTTCCGCCAATGCGACGCCGGCTGCGCTGACCGCGCTGGTGCGTAGCCTGACCTACGAGGATACCTTTACGCTGCGTTCCGATAGCGACCGCAACCTGTCGATCTACCTGCGCGACGCCGACGGCAAGAGTAATTCGTACAGTTTGTATACCGATGTTCAGGCACATCCGGACCGTCCGCTTTCAGGCGGCCCTGTAGAAGCGGCCAACCGGCTGTCCATCGTCGAGGGCACCAGCTATACCCTCAGCACAGAGGAACTGAATTACGCGGATCCCGATACTGATCCGGCCGATATTGTCCTGACGCCCTCAAGCGTAGTCGCGGGCCAGTTTGAATCCATCAGTTCGCCCGGCATCGCTCTGGTCAGTTTCACCCAGAAAGAAGTCGATCTGGGCCAGGTCTCGTTCGTGCATGACGGCAGTGTTTCGGCGCCGAGTTACGACATTTCTGCCAGCGACGGCACCACTGCGACAACACCTAAAGCTGCTGACATAACCTTTACGGGTCTTACCGATACCGACGGTGATGGCGTGCCTGACCATGTTGAAACGACGGATGAGGGTACCGATCCCAACGACCCGAAAGACGTCAAGGACACGGACGGCGACGGCATTCCGGATTACGTCGAGGAGAACCAGGAAAACACTGATCCGACCGACAAGAAAGACTACCGTGATACCGACGGCGACGGCGTACCCGATTTTGTTGAAGTGAAGGAAGGTACCGGCCCGGGTGACCCCAAGGGGTACAAGGATGCCGATGGTGACGGCGTTCCCGATTATTACGAGCAGAACGTCGATGGCACCGATCCGAATGACCCTAAAAATGTCAAAGATACCGATGGTGATGGGGTGCCCGACTATTACGAAACCAAGATAGACGGGACCGATCCGCTTTCAAAGTCCAGCGTTAAGGACCGGGACGGCGACCAAGTGCCCGATTACATCGAGATTTTCGTGGACGGGACCGATCCAGAGACAGCGGCAGAGTTCAAGGATTCCGACAATGACGGTATTCCGGATTACGTGGAGCTTTTCGTCACGGACAGCACACCACCGGTTGTCTCCGCGCCACCTGCGGTAACACTGCAGGGAACAGGGCTGTATACCAAGGTTACCCGTGCACAGCTTGAATCGCTGGGTATTGCATCGGCCTCCGACGGCAAAGACAGCGGTAATTGCTGCAGTCCGTACCCCAAGTCACTGGTCGATAACGAGCCGTTCTTCCCACCGGGAAGACACAAGATCGTCTGGGCGGCCCAGGATGCAGCCGGCAACATCGGCCAGGCCAGCCAGATTCTGGACATCAAGCCGCTGGTCAGCCTGGGTAAGGACCAGACGCTGCCAGAAGGCGCGACCGGCTCGATCCGGATCATTCTGAACGGTCGGGCGCCTGAATACCCGGTACGTGTACCTTTCACGGTGAGCGGGTCGGCCACCCATCCGGAAGATCACAACCTGGTGTCCGGTGAAGCGCTTATCGAATCAGGTCTCGAGGTGACGGTGCCGATACGTCTTGTAGCCGATGCAGTACCAGAAGCTGATGAGACCGTCGTCGTGAAGCTCGGGGAAGGCGTTAACCGGGGTCCCAACTTCCGCCACCGCCTGACCATCAGCGAGCGTAATATTGCCCCGCAGGTGCAACTGGTCGTCAGCCAGAGCGACAGCGAGCGTCTTACGGTCCTGCGTGATGGTGGGCTGGTCCATGTGCTGAGTATGGTTTCTGACGCAAACGCAAAGGACGTGCACAGCTATAGCTGGGATATTGGCTTCCTGCAGGACCTCGATGACGATCCCAGTATCGTTACGATTGACCCGAGCAGCCTGGAGCTGGGCAAGGCCTATCCGATCCACCTGACGGTCAGCGACAGTGGTAGCCCGGTGCTGCGCAAAAGTGTCGGCGTGACCCTTAAGGCGATGGACGAACTGAAGACGCTTTCTGCTTCAGCTGATAGCGACGGCGACGGGGTTGCCGATGCGGATGAAGGCTATCAGGACACGGACCAGGACGGCATTCCTGACTATCTGGACAGCAGTGGCAACGACTGTAGCGTCGTGCCTGAACAGATCGCTGATCAGCAGCGCTACCTGATGGAAAGCGACGCCGGCACCTGTCTGAAACTGAGTAACTACTCGCTGTTTGCCGTAAATGGTGGAGCTAACCTCATGGAGCAGGAAGATATCGCCCAGCAGCTGCAGAGTTCGATCTATGTCGATACCGACGTGAAGAACGTGGGCGGGATTTTCGACTTCAGTGTTGATCAGTTGCCTGACGCCGGACAGAGTGTCCATATTGCGATACCACAGCGCGCGGCAATTCCTGAAAATGCTGTTTACCGCAAGTTCGACACCGTTCGCCGCTGGCATGACTTTACCGTCAACGGCGCCAACCGGTTGAGTTCGGCAGCCGGTGAGCCAGGGTTCTGTCCGCCTGCGGGTAGCGCTTTGTACACCGCAGGGCTGACGGCAGGAGACTGGTGCGTTCAGTTGACCATCGAAGATGGTGGCCCGAACGATGCTGATGGCGAGCCTAACGGGACGGTCGTTGATCCCGGCGGCGTCGGCGTGATTGCCGGTCTCGATAATGGTGGCACGGTGCGCACTTCAGGCGGTGGCGGCGCGGTTGGTCTGGCGGGTTTGCTGGTGCTGTTGGGCATCGGCGCGGTGGGGCGCAAAAAGGCCAGATCTGGCCCAAGCGCCAGCCGTTCCTGCCTGGGACTGATGCTTGCAGGAACCTTTACCGCGGCCATGGTTGCGCAGCCCGCAACCGTGCAGGCGGCTGAAAGGGAGCTTGAGCCTCTGTACCTGACAGCCAACCTGGGTTACGCCTTCACCGACATCAGTGAAGGCGACATGGACCGGCGGTTTACCGCCGCCGGGTACGATGCCGAGACACTGTCAACGGACGGCAGCCGGTTTGGCTGGAGTATCGGCGGTGGCTACCGGTTCACCGACCGGATTGCCCTTGAGGTCGGCTTTATTGACCTTGGCGACGTGGATGTGAGTTTCAGGTCTACGCCGATCGACCGGGCGGTCTCAGATGTTCATCCGGAATCCGGTCATGGCCCTGCAGTGTCGATGCTCTATCGACACCCGGTCTCTGAGCGGTTGGGCGTCAGCGCGCGCCTGGGTATGTTCTTCTGGGAAGGCGACTTCAAGACCAGCCAGAGTGAAGCCAGAGTCGGCAACAGTAGCGAGAAAGGCCAGGACTTCTATTACGGGCTGGGACTGGACTACACCTACAACCGCGAATGGTCGTTGCTAACGGAAATTCAGCGTTTCGAATTCGACCGGGATGCCAGTTACTTTCCGTCGGTGGGTGTCGTCTTCCGGTTTCCAGAGTGGTTGAAAAAGTAGGGCGGTTGAAAAAGTAAGCCGGCTGAATCACAGCCGGTCTTGAACCAGGCACGGGCTTGAGCCGCCATAGCTCGAGCCCGGCGCTCATTCCTTAACCCTAGTGACCCCATGCGAGAACACCTGACGATCAGTTTGCCGGATGCGCGAACCACGTGGAGTGTCCTGCTGGCGTTGGGCATGATACTGATCAGCTTGCTGCCTGTTGAGCTAGCGCAGCTTCTGCAATTTCAAAACGAGTTGTTTGAAGAGGGCGAATACTACCGGTTACTGACCGGGCATTTTGTCCATCTCGGCTGGATGCACGCGCTTCTCAACAGCATCGGTTTGGTTATCGTTATCTGGATATTTCCCCAGCCCCTTACGCTACGAATCGGGCTCACCTCAGTTCTGTTCTGCTCGATTTTTATCTCTTTCGGCTTACTGTTACTGTCCGAAGTCGCCTGGTACCGGGGTTTCTCGGGGGTGCTTCACGGTCTGTTCGTTATTGGCGCGCTGAGTGCGGGGTCAGTCCTGCGGTGGCGTCTGCCATTGATGCTGGGCCTGGTGGCTAAGCTGGGTTATGAGCTTGGTGTCGGCCCCGATAGCGCTACGGCAGAGCTTATCGGTGGAACGGTTATAGAAGCCGCCCACTGGTTGGGCGCGGCGGCAGGATTGATAGTCGCGTCGAGTCTGTGGATAGCGAAGCTGAAGAAAACCGAAGTCTAGCGCATACGAAATTAACCAAATCCGCGGTTTAACTCCAACTGTCTTAGGCACAAACCATGTCAATTTACCTCTTGCTTGGCCGCGCCATTGGCACTGCGGCTATAGCCTGCTCGCTGTCACTCGGAGCGGCTGCTGAACAGGCGCCGGCCCAACACCAAGCAACCGTGAGGATGGGTCCAGCGAAGGGCTTCTTTTCAGAGAAATGCCTGACTTTCCCTGGCGCAACCCGGGTCGAATATCGGTTCACCGCGCCTCATCCGGTCGATTTCAACGTCCACCTTCACCGGGACGATCAGACCCTGTATCCGGTGAAACTTCAGGCGGTGAAGGCGCTAAAAGCCATGCTCGATGTCGAGCCGGTACAGGAATACTGCTTTATGTGGACCAGTAACTCAGCTGTGGCAGCGGAGTGGGAGTTGAAGTTCGGCTATACCGATCAGGGGAAGCAGTCGCCGCGGGAATAGCCTCAGGCATGAACTTGCAATACGCGAGCGCCAGGCGTCGTGCCGGCAGCTGTGCACAACACCGCTGGTGATGCCCGCCGGCGCTCACCCCAGCCTGACCTGCTTCAGATAGCCTATAATGCCGCCGCTCAGGATCAGGTCCTTGCTCTTCTGAGGCACTTTCTCGCACTGCAGGGTGTGGCCGGTTTACTCGATGGTGAGCTTTTCTGTGTGCCAGTCAAAGGTGATCGTCTGCCAGCGTGTTACCACATCGGTGATATGGGGGCACTCGATCAGCGGATAGCCGTTTGACGACTCGCCCCGGTAGAACCCCGGTGAAAACGACTCGGCTATTATGGCGGTGATCCCCAGTGCTCTTAGAGCTCGGCACGACGGGTAGTGCGGGTGCCCGTATCCGAAATTCTTTCCCCCGATGATGACATCGCCCTCGGAAACCTGACGGGGGAAGTCCGGATCGTAGTCTGTCATGCAAGCTGACTTCAGGGTCTCAATGTCCTGCGTTTTCATGTGATCGACACCAACGATCAGATCGATATCAAAATTCGGTTCCTGGAAGACCCAGGCAGCCCGGCCGCAGATTTTTGGAAGCATGACGATGGCCTCAGAACATTGTGCGTGGATCAACGATTTTCCCGTGGATGGCGGTCGCGGCGATGGTGTACGGACTGGCCGTATAGATCTCGGCACGATTGCTGCCCATTCGTCCCGGAATGTTCAGCGTCCCGGTTGAAACAGACCGCTCGCCGTCGGTGAGGGCGCCCATCTGGCCGATACAGAAATCACAGGTAGAGACATGAACCTGTGCCCCGGCCGCTATCAGCTTCGGTGTCAGTCCGAGTTCGCTCATCTGGGCCTGAATCCGTGTCGTCGTCGGAACGGCATTCAAACGGAAAAACTCAGCGACATGCCGGCCTTCAAGTATCTCAACGGCCTGCTGGAAATCCTTGATTCGGCCACTGGCGCAGGAGCCGATATAGCCCGAGTCGATGCGGGTACCTACGGCCTCGCTGATGGCGATGGTGTTAGCGGGTGAGGGCGGCGCGACCAGAATCGGCTCCACTTCGGACAGGTTGACGGTAACTTCTTTCTCGTACCGTGCCCCGGGATCAGGTGCCATAGGCGGGTGGCTTTCCCCGGTTGTCTGCTTCAGATAGGTGTCTGTCTGCTCATCCGTTTCCATGACCGCCGATACACCGCCCAGGAACATTGCCAGGTTGCACAGCGTAAAACGCTCGTCCATCTCCATGCTCTTGAGGCCTTCGCCGCCGTACTCGATCACCGCCTGGCGGCATCCGTCCGGGCCGATCTGGCGAACGATCCAGTGGAAGACATCGCGCGAAGTGACCCCGCGTTGTAGCGAGCCGGTAAAGTTGACGCGAACTGAACCGGGCACCACGAGGGCGACTTCTTCCGTGGCGAATGCTTCAATCATGCTGTTGCGGATGCCTATTCCCAAAGCGCCCAGGGCTCCGATGGTACTGATGTGGCCATCGAAATGGGTCACAAACATGCCCGGCCGGATATAGCCTTTCTCGGAAATCACCTGGTGTCCGATGCCATCCCCTTCGTGCAGCTTGAAACCGTAGCGCTTTGCAAACCTGCGGGTAATCTCGTGGACCTGCTGTGCTTTCGGTGTGCCTGCAGGGTAAAGGTGATCAATGAACAGGACGAAGCGCTCGGGATGTTTGACGCGCTCAACCCCGAGCTCAATCATCTGCTGCTCATACTTGTCGATGTAACCCGGGTAGTCGTACGCCGTGATCAGGTCCGGCGAAAAAACGGCCTCCGTGCTGGCGCTGACCTCGCGGCCTGCAACACGGGAAAAGATTTTTTCTGCGATTGTCTGTCTCATGAGCTGGCTCCAGAATCGTTTGCTCCCGGCTCAACACGCGCCGAAAGGGCCTGCGCGGAAAGCGGCTTCGCTGGATGTCACAATCCGCTCGACTGTCTCATCCATGCTGCTCGTATTGCAGAGCCCATTGCTGACCTGATCTAACCGATTCAGGTCGGTGATGGTGTAGTGCAAAGCGCCAAGGGTGAAATGCAGACGCCAGTGAATGTCGGCTTCATCGAGCTCAGGTAGTGTCCGCTTCAGGTGAGGGACAAAGCGCTGGAGATGCCGCACATCCCTATAGAAAAGTTCGTATAGCGGAGATGAAGGGTCCAGCTGGCACCGAATCATGAACTGAATGAACAGCCCCCGCTGGCCCTGGTCAAAAGACCAGCGAATGCCCGGTAGCAGAAGCGCCCGCATGATCTGTCTCAAGGGTATTGCTGAGCCATTCGACGACTGCTCTGACTTACTGAGCAAAGCGACCCGCTCCCTGTTGAGTTCGGTCGCGCGACGAAGAAAGACGGCTTTTAGCAGGTCATCCTTGCTGCCGAGGTGGTAGTTGACGGTGGCGACACCCACTGAAGCGGCCTTCGCTATCTCCCGTAACGAGACAGACGCGAAGCTTTTACTGGCAAACAACCGTTCCGATGCGTCCAGAATACGCTGCTTGGTGACCTCACTCCGCTCCTGCCGCCGAACGCTGTCGTCTTCGTCCGCAGTTCGGTGATCGGGAGCGATCAGTGGCTCTTGCATCCGCGCCTCTCCTTTGTGGGTCGCCGGAAAAATCTGTTTGGACCTGCCAGAAATACCTGCCGTAGCCCATTAGACTAATAATAGAACAAGTGTTTGTAAAATTAATATCAAAAAGATGCAAATTTGCTATCAGTAAATTAAATAAGATAGCTAAAAGCGATCAAATAGGCGTTATCCATTAAATTGAGACCAAATATCCAGTTTTAGACGGGATCATTGTTGACAGGGAGCCGCCCTATCGGCAAATATTTAGAACAAGTGTACGGGTTTTAGAGTTCAGCGAGACGTCCGGGTGCTTTCGTTTAACGAGTATCCAATTAAAACAACAAGTTGTGAGGATTAGCATATGATGTCGTTTGTTCGTCGCGTGACCATTGGTGCAGCCGTCGCCGCGTGCCTGTCCTCCGGGGCAGCTGTGGCGGAGGATACGTTTAACTTCCGTGTGACGTCCGCCTTGAGCCCCAATCACGGGCAATGGCAGGGTTTTTTCAAGCCCTGGATGGAAAAAGTGGAGGAAGAGAGCGACGGTCGTATTTCCTTTACGACCTTTGTATCGGGCGAGCTGGTCAAGGCGACCAATGAGCCAGATGCGTTAAAGCAGGGTATCGTTCAGATTGCAGCACCGCTGCTTCCAACCTACGACCCGGCGCTGTTTCCGATGTCCGAAGTGCCGATGCTGCCGCTTGCGAAGTCCAGCCCCAAAATCGGCAGCCTGGCTCTGAAGGCACTATTGGAAAGTGATGTACCGTTGAAGGACGGCAAGACCTTCTCCGAACTTGAGTATGAGGCAAACGGCCTGGTCGCGATTCCCATCACGATTTCGGAAGAATACTCCATTTCAACCACAGGCCAGCGCTTTGAAACTGTTGAGGATGTCAAGAGCGTCACGCTGCGGACGCCCTCGCGGATTCATGAGATGTATGCAGCGAATGTCGGCATCAATTCCATCACCATGCCGGCCTTCGACCTGTTCGATGCGCTCAGCCGTGGCGCGGTCGACGGCAGCTTCCTGTTCATCTCGGACTGGACGGGCTACGGGTTCGACGAGTTGTTCAAATACACCGTCACCGACGTGAACCTGGGTCACTTCGCATCCGTTATGGCGGTGACCGAAGAGCAGTGGAACAAGCTGCCTGAAGATCTTCAGAAGATCATGCTGGGCGCGGCTGATGAACAGATCACCGAAGGCGCGCAATTGTGGGTCGACCGGCGTGAGAAGATCATGAAGGAAACGAAGGCCAAAGGTGCTGAATTCGTTTCAGTTCACGACCTGCCACCGGAAGTCAGCAAGTTGCTGATGTCCGGCATGGAGCAGACCTGGTTCGACTACATCGCCAAGCTGGAGGAAAAAGGACTGCCGGGTACAGAGCTCGCCCGTCTGTGGCGCGATATCGTTATCGAGCAGGGCGGAGATGTCCCTGCCGCGATTCACGATCTCTGAAGCTAGCTAGTGTCACGTTGGCTACGCCGCAGCACGCGGCGTAGCCGCTCGAACTGACGGAGCGGTTTTCCGCATGAGTGATCCCCTATTCTTGCTCAGCATCCTGTGCGCCTTCCTGATCTTGATGGCGGCGGGCTTCCATATCCATTCCATTCTCCTTGGCATCGGGGTGATTGGCCTGGCGCTTATCCAGGACTTCAGTATTGCATCGGCTTTCCTGCGTTCGGATCCGTTCGGGCAGGTAGCCAGTTACGCGTTAACGACGATTCCGCTCTATGTAATCATGGCCCAGTTCATCCTGAAGTCCGGTGTTGTTCAGGATGCATTTATCATGGTTTACAAACTTTCAAAGGGTAAACCTACGGTACTCGGAGCGATGACCGTCGTAATCGGCGGCTTCCTTGGCGCTGTTTCGGGATCGGGGGCTGCTACCGCTGCATCGCTCGGCAGCGTTGCTGTTCCCGAACTCCGCAGTTACGGATTCCGGCGCGAACTGGCCGGGGCCATCGCCGCTGCCAGCGGCTCGCTGTCGGGTATCATCCCGCCCAGTATCATCCTGATTCTCTACGGGGTCATCACCGAAACGCCCATCAGTGACCTTTTCATGGCAGCGATTATTCCGGGCGTGCTTACCATGCTGGTGTTTGTCGGCTGCGTCATCGTGATGCACCGACGCGGCCGTGACGTCAGCCAGCCAGTGCCCGCTCCGTCTTCGGAAATCAGGATAAGCGCGCGGCGGGCCATTACGGTCGTCATGGTCGGCGTGTTCATGTTCTCGCTGATATTCGGCGGCATATACCTGGGCTTCGTTACACCGACGGAAGCCGGCGCTATCGGCGCGCTTGGCGCGTTCGTCACTGCGCTTGTGCTGGGGAAAGTGAATCGTAGTTTCATGGCCTCTTCGGTGAAAGATACCGCCACCGTGACCGGCATGATCATGCTGATCCTGATTGGTGCGGCCATTTTCGGGCGCTTCGTGTCCTTCTCGCTGCTGCCCCGCCGTATCCTGTCCATGATCGAATTCCTGATTCAGTATCCGTCGGTCGTGCTGATCATTCTGGCCGTCGTGTTCTTTATCCTCTTTATGTTTATTGAAGGAACGGCTGTGATTCTGATGGCGCTGCCGGTGGTATTGCCGGTGATCCAGAAGGCGGGAATCGACGTGCTCTGGTTCGGTGTCTTTATTTCCGTGATCTGTACGCTGGGCCTGATAACGCCACCTGTGGGGCTGAGTGTCTATTCAGCAGCGGGGACCAGCGGGGTGCCCGCGAGCAGCATCTTCGGGCCTGCGACGAAGATGGCGGTGGCTGTAGCCGTATTCGTCTGCGGATCGATGATCGTCTTCCCCGAACTTGCCACCTGGCTTCCGTCTACAGTCTCGAGGTAGGGCCTGCCCATGCATGTGTTGAATATCTGTTATCGCGCATTCGGCTTTATAAAAGGGTTCGGGCTGGTGTTGAGCGGTCTGGCGCTGGCCGGCATGATCCTGTCAATCTCTGCCGATGTTCTTTCGCGCAACCTCAGCGGGAATTCCATCCCGGGCGTTTATGAGGTTGTGATGTTCTACCTGATGCCGCTCTCAGTATTGCCCATTGTTTTCTACGCGTTTGCCCAGGGCGTTTCTCCACGCATACCCATGGTATTTGATCGCTTGCCCGCGCGGTTCCAGAAGGCGCTGTATCTGTTCGTGGTAATGGCGGAGCTCCTGCTCATGGCGATCGTCGCCTTCTACTCGTTTGAGTATGCCGTGGATGGCACCACAGCGGGCCATGCATTCCCGGCGGCGGGCGATATGTACCCGAAGTACCCCGTCTACTATCTGATTCCCATCGGCTTTGCGGGGGTGGCCGTCGAACTGGCGTTCATCGGCCTGAAAAATGTTATGCAGCCCGGTGTATGGATTACCTACACCAAGGACCAGGCAACCATTGCCGAAGAGTTCCAGGTTTGAAACTCACAGTGGGTGTTCCGCGAGGTTAAACCGCTCTGCCTTCAAGTCCCTGGCAGCCTGGCCGGGGCTCTTGCAGGGCCTCGGACACTCTGGATTTCCAAAGGAGATAGACACATGCTCAAGGCCAAGATCAATAAAGGGCTACGTCAGATGCTGGCGGAATCGAAAGCAGGACCACTTGTTTCCGTCGGGGTGGGCGACGCCATGAGCGCCCGGTTGGCGTCCGAGGCCGACGGCATCGACCTGATGCTGTCCAGCGGCTTCGCAATTTCGGCGGAGCAACTGGGTTTGCCTGACGTCGAGATGTACTCGCGTACGGAGAACGTTCTCGCAGTTGAGAAGATGTGCTACGTCGCGAGCAAGCCTCTGGTCGCGGACATGGACACAGGCTATGGCAACGCCATCAACGTCATCAAGTCGCTGCACGAGTTCGAGCGGGCAGGGGTTCAGGGCGTGGTGATTGAGGACCAGATCAGCCCCAAGCGCTGTCCGGTTTGTGTTGAGACCACGAACAGCATTATCCCGCTCAACGAAGCGGTAGGCAAAATCCGCGCCGCGGTGGAGAACCGGAGCAACCCGGAGACACTGATCATAGCCCGGACCGATGCCGTGGATTTTGACGAAGCGGTCAAACGTGCAAAAGCCTATTACGAAGCAGGCGCGGATCTGGTTCAGCCTATCTCGCGTGTCTTCTCCGACAAAGAGGGCATCAAGCGCTTCGTTGACGCGGTTGGCTGCCCGGTGTCGCTGGTTATCGTTGGTTGGCTGGAGACACTGTCGCGGGAAGACCTCATCTGGATCGGCCCGAAGGTCGTCCACTTTGCACTAATCCCCGTCACCGCCATGCACAATGCTGTCAAAAGCGTAATCACCGAACTGGGGCAGGCCGGGTCGGCGGCTGACCTGCCGACAAAGCGGTCCGCTCACGGCGATATCGTGCGGGATATGGGAATGGGGCTGATCAGCGAGTTGGAGCAGAAGTATCTGCCGCAGGAATCTGAGCTCTAGTATTCTGGCTGGCTAAACCACGCAGTCCGGATAGCGCTTGCAGTGTTATCCGGACCACCCGCTGACTACCCGCCAATCGGGGCACATGCTGGATTCCGGCTTAAACTGACTCGGCCATCTGCCGCTCTCGCAAACATCTCCCCGTTATCGCAGTGGTACCTTGCCATGGCGCTGCAGGGCGGTATCAATCGTCCTGAAAGGCTGGGCCAGTCGCACTGACACAGACTGGCATCAGCCATCTGCTGTGTCTTCGACGCTGGTGTTGATCAGGCCACCACGCGAACCGGCGCTCCACCTTGCCAGCTGCGGATATTCTCAGCTATCTGCCCGACAATGCGCTGGCGCGCCTCCAGTGCTCCCCATCCGCAGTGCGGCGTGATAATGAGGTTGGGCAATGGGCGCACGAAGAGAGGGCTCTGCGCTGCCGGAGGCTCACCATCCACGACATCAAGACCCGCCCCCGCGATGTCGCCGTGTTCCAGCGCCCCGGCCAGCGCCGTTTCATCGACCAGGCCGCCCCGCGCCGTGTTGATCAGGTAGGCAGATCGTTTCATCAGCGAGAACTCGCGTGTGCTCATGAGGTGATGAGTGGTCTCTGTCAACGGGCAGTGCAGACTGAGAAAATCCACCCGTTCCAGCAGTTCGTCGAAGTCAACACGGCCATTGCTGGCGGCAGAGCCTGGTCGCGCGGATACCAGAATGTTCATGCCGAACGCGTTACCCAACTGGGCAACGCGCTGACCCAGGGTGCCGTACCCGACTATACCCAGGGTCTTGCCGGCCATTTCATGAATCGGGTAATCCAACAGACAAAACTGGCTGCTGGTATGCCAATGACCCGCGCTGACGGCGCGGGCATAGTCAGGCATCCGGCTGGACAGGTTCAGCATTAGCGCAAGGGTGTGTTGGGCAACAGAGTCAGTACCGTAGCCCTGGCAATTGGTGACCGCGATGCCAAGCGCCCTGCAGGCCTGCAGGTCGATGTTGTTCGTTCCGGTTGCAGCAACACAGACCATCTTGATGGCGCTGTCCTGCAGGCTCTGCCGGCCCAGCGGTACTTTGTTCGTCAGCACAATGTCGTAGCCGGCCAATCGTGTGGCAACTTCTTCCGGCCGGGTTTGTGGATAAATAACCAGCGAGTCGACTTGCGCGCGAAGCGCAGAAAAATCCAGGTCGCCACGGTCGAGCGAGTAGCCATCCAGAAACACTGCTTTCATATCAGGCGTCCTTGTAATGCTATGGGCCAGGCCAACCGCCGAAGGTCGAATCAGCGGTGCAGGTTGAGAAAGTACAGGTGGGTTGCGCTGCAGGGAAAAAAGGCGGTGTAGGCACAGGGCGTCGCTACACCGCAAATCAGCTAATCATCAAAGAAAGTTACTGCGGTTTTCATAACAGCTACTGCGGTTTTCATGAGCAGGTACTACGTTGTTCATAAACAGCTACTACGGTTTTCATATACAGGTACTACGGTTTTCATAAACAGGTACTGAGGTCTCGCAACAAGCGACTGTGGTCCCCTAAAAAGCGACTGGGGCCTCATGAAAGCTGCTGCGATTCCCCAAAAAGCTACCGGTTTCAGAAGTTGTACTGTGCTGCGAACATCAGGCGGTTAGCGTTCGCGCTGTCGCCGTCGACATTCTCCCGGCGGTAGTAGCTGTACTCGACGCCCATCATCACGTCACTCAGCGGCTTCCACAGGTAGTTGAGCATTGCCTTCTGGTTGGTTTCACTTTTTCCACCGATTGCCGCTGCGCCAAGGTCGTTTTCGGCGTCATCCCAGTCCATCGTGGCGATGCCATAGGAAAGGTTGATACTGCGGCCTTCACCCACTGCCAGCGAGGCGCCGGCGGTAGCGGCATAGCCTGCGATCGTGTTCAGCCCGCTACCGTCGAGATAGGCGTCTTCCCCGCCAAAGTTCTCGCCTGAGCGATAAAGGTAGAGACTGGCGCCGTCGGTATAGTTGACTGTGCCATGGAGTGCCAGGCTGCTGGTGAGTGCGAAGTCTGCCGCCACATAAGTGGCATACCCGAATGCGGTTTCGTCAATCGTGCCATCGTCGACGGCGACCTGGTGAGCCAGACCACCCACGGAGTAGGACAATGCGCCGAGCGCTTGTTCGTAGCGGGCGGTAAATGTCGGAAGACCTTCGCGAAGGTCAGTGTTTCCGACCACGCTGGTCAATGTTTCTTCCAGGGCCACGGATAGAGGCCCCGTGGTATACCGTGCCTGCGGTGTACGGCCCTGCAGGCCCGCCATCCCGGGCACGCCGTCAAAATCGAGCCCTGGTGTGATGCCGTAGAAGCTCATGTAGTTGGACCACGTCTGGCCCAGCAGTACGCCCTCGTATTCGCCATAGGCGTGTCGCAGGCGAAGGCTGCCGCCACCTGATCCGCGAAAATCGCCTTCAACGTTGATCTTGAGTCCCGACTCGGTTTTGACCATAACCCCTAGCCGGCTTTGGAACGCATCAGCGCCAAAGTGGCCTTCGACATCCTCGTCGTCACCGCCGAGTTGCGCGAAAGAACCGGTACGCGCGGAGTTGGCGATATTTTCATTAAAGTCATACGACGCGTTGAGGCGTGCATACCCATAGAGAAGGGCGTCAACGCCGTCAGTGTTCAGGTTGAAGGCGCTGGCCTGGCCTGACGCGGCGAGAACAGCTGACGCGAGCGAGGTCCGGACAGCTAACTTGAACTTGTTGTTTTTCATTGTTACGACTCCAGGGTCATGTTTTACGTAGTAAAGAACGTTCTGTCTGCTGAGGGTCTTGTTGTTATTGGCGAGCGATAGTTCATCCTCCTCTGGTAAATAGTCTCGGCTGGGCAACTGACCAGGCCGGGGTAGTCCGAACGGATCAATTCGCAAGGGAATCGGGCCACTGATAATGGGTGTACAGATCGCGAAGACTTTTCTTGCTCACTTTGCCGGTGGCGGTGTGCGGCAGCTCATCCACGAACTCACAGGCGTTGGGGATCCACCATTTCGGCAGCTTGTCCTGGAGGAATTTCAGTATCAGGTGCGGCGACAGTTCCTGCTGCTCCTCCGGCACGATGAGGAGCAACGGACGCTCGCTCCAGTGCGGATGAGATACACCGATCACTACGGCCTCGCGCACGCCCGGGTGAGACATGACCACATTCTCGATGTCTATCGAGCTGATCCACTCGCCGCCTGACTTGATGACGTCCTTCACCCGGTCAGTGATCTGTAGGTAACCGTTCGGGTCGATGGTGGCGACGTCGCCCGTACTGAACCACGTGTGTTCCTGCCCGGCCCCGAAGTAGGCGCTACACGCCCACGGAGCCCGGACTTCAAGTACACCCGAGGCCTCGCCATCGTGGGGCAGGCTGTTGCCATCCTCATCCACTATGCGCAGCTGCATGCCGAACAGCGGTTGACCGGATTTAAGGCGCTGCGATCGCCCGGCCTCGGTGTCCGAATCCTGGTGCCGGTCGAGAATGCGGTTGTAGCTGCCCATGGGACTGAGCTCAGTCATGCCCCAGCCGTTTTCAAGCCGGACGCCATGGCGGTCCATGTCTTCATACAGGCGCATAGCCCCCGCCGCGCCGCCAATAACACCGCGCTTGAGCGTCGACACTGTCGCGCCCGACTGTTCCAGATAGTTGTTAATACCGCTCCACAATGTGGGCACCGCGAGAGAGTAGGTGACGCCTTCGCTATTGATGAGGTCTACCATGCGACTGGCGTCGGCTACGTGGGCACCGGGCAGAACCAGCTTGGCGCCGGCCATGGGTGCGGTGTAAGGCATTCCCCAGGCGTTGACGTGAAACATCGGCACCAACGGCATAACCGTATCTTCAGGAGTCAGGCCCACACAGCTGGCCATGTTCTGGGCCATACCGTGCAAAACAACACTGCGGTGGCAGCCTAATACGCCCTTGGGGTTGCCTGTCGTGCCAGAGGTATAACAAAGGCCGCTGGCGCGTTGTTCGTCGAGTGTCGGCCAGTCGAATTCTGCAGGCTGGGCTGCAAGCAGGCTCTCGTAGCTGCACAGGTCTGGCAGTGAACTGGTCGGAAGCTCGGATTGCGCGCACAGGGCGATCCAGTGGCGGACGGACGGTAGCTCCGCCTGGATCGATTCGATCAGCGGGAGGAACTGCGGGTCGATGAACAGTGCCTCATCTCCGGCGTCACGGATGATGAATCTGATCTGGTCGAGGAACAGCTTGGGATTGATGGTGTGGCAGATTCTGCCCGAGCAGGGCACGGCATAGTGCAGTTCGAAGTGGCGGTAGTCGTTCCATGCCAATGTGCCAACCCGCGCATCGGCGCTCAGCTTCAGGGCGTCCAGGGCATTGGCCAGCTGGCGGCACCGGCGAAAGGCGTCGGCATAGGTATAGCGGTGGATCGCGTCATCATTCATGGAGGACACAATCTCAGTCCCATGGGCCACCATCTCGGCGTGTCGCATGATTGTGGTGATGCTCAGTTCGGCATCCATCATTAAGCCGCGCAACGTTGGCCTCCGGATTGGGTCTGGTTGTTGTTATGCAATGCCGGCTCTGTTTAAAAGCCATTGGTGCTGCAGGAGCAAGGGCTGTGCCAGCAGGGGGCATTTCCCCGAAAAGCGTAGTGAATTCAAGGTGAAAAGCGCGGCGGCAGCGTCGGAAGAGTCGGCGTGTGTTTCAGATGTGCAACGCTAAGGCGCCCATGCTGTGCCAGCATTGCATCGGATGAGCTCGGTTCCGCTAGCTGTCCTTGCGGAGACGGCGCCAAAGGGTCGAACGGCTGATACCCAGGGTTTCGGCGGTTTTCGTCATGTCGCCGTTGCAGGCATCCAGGGTTTTGCGGATGTGCGTGATCTCGGCCGCCCGGCCAAGGGAATGAAGGCTGCCCGGCTTGACCGTCTCTGATTGCTGCTGACGCTGATACGGCAAGGCGCCCAGAAATTCGGGGAATAGTGTTTCCATTGACGGCGATAGTCCATCTGCTTGCTCCAGCAAGTCAGCGGACAAAAAAGCACGCTCCACAATATTCTCAAGCTCGCGAATATTGCCGCGCCAGGTGTTCGTGATCAGGTGGGGCATGAGGTGGTCGAGGAGCCCCTCGGCGCAGGCCTGCTTCTCACTGTCGCCTTTGGCCAGCCCGGCAACAATGGCCTTCGCGATAATGGGAATATCCGCCGCGCGGTCGCGCAGGCTGGGCACGGCGATGCGCAATATGTTCAGACGGAAGTAGAGGTCTTCACGAAACCGCCCCTCGGCGATGCCGCTTAAAAGATCGTGGTGGGTTGCCGATATGACCCGGATATTGATTGGGGTGGGTTCCGAAACCCCCAGGCGCAGCACCTCCCGTTCCTGCAGGACGCGGAGCAGGCGGGTTTGCAGGGAGACGGGCATGTCGCCTATCTCGTCCAGAAAAATTGTCCCGGTATGAGCCGCCTCGAACAGCCCGCCCTTGCCGCCTTTTCGGGTGCCCGTAAATGCCCCTTCCTCGTAACCGAAGAGTTCACTTTCCAGCAGGGCTTCCGGGAAAGCTGCGCAGTTGATGGCGACGAAGGGTGCCTGCCGGCGGCTACTGGCGTTGTGGATGCTCTGCGCTATCAGCTCTTTACCGGTTCCGCTTTCGCCTGTGATCAGCACTGTGGAGTCGGTCTGCGCATAGAGCTGCGCGAGATGGATGGCCTGGCGGAACAGCGGCGCTTCGCCCAGCAGCTGGTCGAACTCATAGCGCGCAATGAAATGGCTGGGCCGGGTCTGGGAGCGTATCCGTCGGTCGGCGCGCTGTATCGCGTTGATTTCCTGGCACGCTACGATCAGCCCATCAATCCTGTTATTTTCGAAGATGGGCATGGTATTGGCTGCCAGCTTGCGGGTGCCCACATGGATGAGCTGGTTTTCCTCGCCGGTGCCGGTTTTGAGAACGCGCTGGACGGCCAGTCCCGGCAGGACCAACTGAGCCATCTGGCCGACCACTTCGCTTTCTGAGGCGCCTATAAGCGCCGCCATGCTGGTGTTGATCGACTGAACGCGCCCATCCGGTCGGACCGTCATAACGCCTTCATTCAGGTGCCGCAGGACAGCGCTGATCCGGCTGTTCTTGAGCCGTTCCCGCGCCCGGCTCCGGCAGATGGCCACAGCATCGTCCAGCGTGCGCCGGACTGCGTCCGCATTAATTGCCGAGACACCGACTGCACCGGCTTCTTCCGCGAGCTCTACGGCCGTCGGCGAGCCAATGATGACCTTGTAGCCGGCCTCAACCAGTGCTTTGGTCTTCTGGCGTGCGTCCTCGAACGAGGTATAAACCGCTTCGGATATCTCAACGGTGAGCAGCGACGCCAGCTCTTTGAGCTCTGTATGAGAGCGTTGGTGGCTCAGTATGCCCGCCTTGGTGCCGCGGTCCTTGGCCAGGTTGAGTGCCTTGATCAGGTCGTATTCGCCCATGCGGATGGACAGCACTGTGGTGTTGACGTGCTTGCGCAGAAACTCAGCCGAAGCCCCGGAACAGATAATGATATCGATCTCCCGTTCCCGCTCCAGCCGCTGCACGGTTGGCAGCAGGTCGGCAACGCTGGACTCGACGATCGAAATGTCAGCCTCATCTGCGTATCGCGGCAGAATTTCCTGCAATGTCTGGGCGAGCCGGCTCTGCCCGCCGTTGAACTTGAGGTGGCTTATCAGGGCGACGATTAGCGGTCGGTGGGTATCTGGCTGCATGGGGCCTTCGTGGCAGGGGAGATCGCCAAAGTGTATCAGAACTGACTTCGTCTGTTTCAGTTTTGAAATTCTGCTTAGGGCATTGCCCGGCTTAAGTCTCGATATTGGCCTTCAACGCGCTGTATGCAAAGGAAAAAAGGAGTATTTCGTTCTCGCCTTTGCCGGCTGGCACTGATGTTGCTCCACCCCTGCGAACTTATTCGCCAGTTGAAAGGTACTCCCATGGCAGCAACCGCAGCCGCTACGCAGGACGGCGGCCAGGAGCAGGACTTCAGCCGACTTCGGGTCGCGTTGAGTAACTATCTCTCAGAGCAAACCGGCAGAGCTGGGGTTCAGATACGATCGCTTGAACGTTTGTCCGGTGGCGCGATTCAGGAGAACTGGATGCTCCATGTCGACGTTCCCGCCGGGCAGTGGCAAGGGGCGCGCCGCTGGGTGCTGCGCACAGATTCGCCCACGGCAGTCAACGTAAGTATGTCGCGAGCGGCTGAATACGCGGTGCTCAAGGCGGTCCACGGCGCTGGCGTCCAGGTGCCAAAACCGCTTTGGCTCTGCCGCGACCCCGCCGTCATCGGTCGTGATTTTTTCCTCATGGAAGCGGTCGGTGGCACCGCGGCGGGCCATCGACTGGTCAGGGATGCTTCCCTGGTACCCGACACCGCCAGGCTCTGCCGGGAGTTGGGCGGCAACCTTGCCCGGCTTCACCTGATCCGACCGCCGGTCGATGACCTGAACTTTCTTCCCGCACCTGCGGCTGATCCGGCCCAGGCTACTATTGATGAGTACCGCGGTTTCCTGGATGCACTGGACGACGCGTTCCCGGTAATCGAGTGGGGCTTGCGCTGGCTGCAGATCCATAAGCCCAAGCCAGAGGCCGCGTGTCTGGTGCACCGGGATTTCAGGACCGGCAACTTCATGGTTGATCAAGGTGCGGTATCGGGCATTCTCGACTGGGAGTTCACAGGGTGGGGCGACTGGCGCGAGGATATCGGCTGGTTTACGGCCAAGTGCTGGCGTTTCGGCAACACAGCCAGAGTAGCCGGGGGTATCGGCCATCTGGACGATTTCATGGCGGGTTACGCAGCAGTGATCCCGCGACAGATCTCAGCTGAAGCACTGCGCTACTGGCAGCTTATGGCCCATGTCCGGTGGGCCATTGTCGCGGTACAGCAGGCCGAGCGTCATCTTTCCGGTCGCCAGCACTCGCTGGAGCTGGCCCTGACCGGGCGCATGGTGCCTGAACTGGAGTACGAGATACTCAAACTCACAGGAGACAGTGCATGAACCGTCCTGATGCCCATGAACTGCTCGGTACTGCCCAGACCTTACTCATTGATCAGATTCTGCCCGCTGTTCCCGACAATTTGCGCTACGAGGTACAGATGATAGCCAGCGCCATGGGCATCGCGGCCCGGGAGGCCAAAGACGGGGCCGCGATAGACAGCGCAGAAAAAGCCTCGTTGCTCAGCTTTCTGGCTGACGCCGAGGGCGGCTCTTTAGCCGATTCTCGTGCAGCGCTGGCTGCGGCAATCAGGGCCGGGCGTTTCGACGGGCCCGGGCCAGAGAGGCAACAGCTGGAAAAAGTCCTGCTTGAGAACACCCTGGACGCGCTCAGCATCAGTAATCCCAAAGTCATCACTGCGACGGCAGGGCAACGGTAATGGCGGGCGAAACCGGCCTGCGCCGACGGAGGCTCTATCTGGTCCGCCACGGGCATGTCAGCTACTTCGGTGCTCAGGGGCAGCCACTGGACCCACGCACCGTTCGCCTCTCGGCCGATGGCGAGACCCAGGTGGCGGCGCTACGACAGGTGCTGGCTGATGTCGTCGTGGACCGCGCGGTCAGTTCGGACTACCCTCGGGCGCAGCAGACGCTGGAAATGGTTCTCAGCCAGCCACCGCGCGCCGGTGCGCCTGAGCACCTTGCGGCCCTGCGTGAAGTGAAGGCCGGGCGTCTGCGCGAGATTCCCATTGCAGCGTATGGTGCTGAAGTAAACGGCGCGTACGGCGACGCCCGATTGCCAGACACGCGATTCCTGCGGGGCGAGCCCTGGGATGATTTCAGCGATCGGGTACTGGGATGGTTCCGGGCGTTTCTGGCTGAGCCCAACTGGCAGGACGCGATCGTGGCCAGCCATGACGCAGTCAACCGCATACTCATAGGTTGGCTTCTCAGCGGGGACCGCACAGTGATCGCCTCCCTGGAACAGGATGCGGCATGCCTCAACATTGTAGACGTCGACTGCCGTGCCGACGGTACTGTCGACGCTGCCTTCGTACGCCTGCTCAACTTTACACCCTATAACATAACCAAGAAGGGGGACCGGCTGACTGTGATGGATCGCATTGCCCAGTCGATGCTGGCGATGTGATGCACCACACCCGTGAGTCGGATCTGCTCTCAGTTAACCTGTGGCCGGAAACAGCATGAACTTTGAACTAAGCGACGACGTAAAATCGATGCAATCGCGGGTCCGTCAATTCATCCGGGAAGAGGTCATCCCGATGGAGCGCGACCCCAGGCAGACCTCCCACGGTCCCAGTGAGGCACTCCGCAACGAGCTGGTGGCGCGAGCCCGGCATCACGGATTGCTGACCCCGCATGCCTCGGTGGGCATGGGCGGGATGGAACTGTCCCATGTCGCCAAGGCGGTGATTTTCGAGGAAGCCGGCTACTCCCCGCTTGGGCCCACGGCCATGAACATTCACGCGCCCGACGAAGGCAACATCCATCTGCTCGATATTGTTGCCTCGGACGCGCAAAAGGAACGCTGGTTGCGACCGCTTGCTGCAGGCCAGATAAGGTCCTGTTTCGCCATGACCGAGCCGGCACCCGGCGCCGGTTCAGACCCTTCGATGCTGCAAACGACGGCGGTCAGGGACGGGGATGACTATGTTATCAACGGCCACAAGTGGCTGATAACCGGTGCCGAGGGCGCGGGTTTTGCCATCATCATGGCCCGAACGGAAGATGGCAACGCCACCATGTTTCTCACCGATACTGACCGGCCGGGCTTCATCGTTGAGCGCATGATGGACGCGATGGACTCCTGCTTCACGGGCGGTCATGGCGTTGTCCGCTTTGACAATTTACGCGTTCCCGCCAGCGATGTTCTCGGCGAGGTGGGCAGGGGCTTCCGCTACGCCCAGGTCCGTCTGGCGCCGGCGCGGCTTACCCACTGTATGCGCTGGCTCGGCGCGGCTCAGCGCGCCCATGACGAAGCCTGTCGCTATGCCCGCACACGGGAGTCCTTCGGTAAGCGACTGGGCGATCACCAGGGGGTCGGGTTCATGCTGGCAGACAATGAAATGGACATGCTGACTACCCGGCTCACCATTTATCACTGCGCCTGGGTGCTGGACAGCGGCGGACGTGGCAATGTGGAATCCAGCATGGCCAAGGTGATCAGCTCCGAGGGTATCTGGCGGGTTATCGACCGGTGCGTACAGGTGCTGGGCGGCCAGGGTGTGTCGGGCGAAAGCATTGTTGAGCGGATTTTCAAGGATGCGCGCGGGTTCCGGATCTATGACGGCCCCAACGAAGTGCACCGTATGAGCCTGGCCAGGAAAATCATGGCCCGGGAAGACGAGGGAGCAGGACGGTCATGAACGCGCTAAGCCCCCTGTTTGATCTGGCCGGAAAGTGTATCCTCGTAACCGGCGCCTCCAGTGGCCTGGGCCGGCATTTCGCGAAGATGTTGGCCCAGTCTGGTGCCAGGGTTGCTGTCGCCGCACGGCGGGTAGAGCGGCTAGATGAACTGGTGGCGGATATCCGGCGCAAGGGCGGCGAGGCTGAAGCCATAGCGCTGGACGTCACCGACCGGGCCTCGGTAGTGGCCTGCCTGGAAGAAGTGATAAGGCGCCTGGGCGGTATTGATGTCGTGGTCAACAACGCCGGTGTCAGTGATACCAAGGCAGCGCTCGACTACACCGACGCGGACTGGAATGCGATCCTCCAGACCAATCTCAAAGGCGCCTGGCTCGTCGCTCAGGAGTCGGCCCGCGCAATGGCTGACGCAGGCCGGGGCGGCAGTATTATCAATGTCACTTCGATCCTGGCCAGCCGCCTGGCCGGCGGGGTCGGACCCTACTGTGCAGCCAAGGCAGGGCTGTCCCATCTGACCCGCGCAATGGCTCTGGAACTCGCACGCTACAACATCCGGGTCAACGCGCTCGCGCCCGGCTATGTGATGACAGAGATCAACGAAGCCTTTCTCCGCAGCGACGCCGGAGACCGACTGAAGAAGCGCATCCCCATGCGCCGATTCTGCCAGCCCCAAGATCTGGATGGCGCGCTTGTCCTGCTGGCGTCTGACGCCAGCCAGGCCATGACCGGTGCTGAACTGGTGGTCGATAACGGGCATGCCTGCTCCTCTTTGTGAGCCTGAAGTGCGACGCGCAACCGACCACAAAAGTGCATAATGGCCCGGTTAGGGGTTTCCGGCGTTTCCGGGAGCGTTCAGATTATTACGGGACAGCCGGTCTCCATGATGTGCGTGCTGCCAGTCAGATTATTCACTCTCAAGTGTCAGGAAATTACGAGGCAGAGGGGGTTCCCTCTGACACTGCTGTGCGTGCTCGGGTTGCTTCTTGCACTCTCGCCCTCCTCGTCTTATGCGTCGGAGCCGTCTTCGGTTCTCGGGCCGGACATTCCCTATGGTTTGCTGGCGGAGGATGAACAGGCACTGACCTTCGATGAGGCGGCACGTCGGCTCCAGCGTATTCAGCGCACGCAACGCGACATCTTCGCGGTCGGCTACGTCGACGGCGTCTATTGGTTAGCCTTTCACGTTCCCCAGGCAGCCTTTTCCCAGGGCGAACAATGGCTCCGCCTGGCGCCCACGTACATAGACCATTTACGGGTGTACTATCGGGAAGCGGGTATCGATACGGACTGGCTGATCCGTGAGTTTGGCGATCTCTCACCGATGCCCCGCGGGGACCTGGACTATCGTTTCCCGGTGCTGCGCTTGCCCACGCCCCAGGGTGGCGATGGCTATGAGTTCATCGTCAGGCTGCAGAGTACAAGTGCCACGCTGTTGTATGCCACTCTCTGGGACCCTGGCTCGTTCATGAATGCTGCCAGTCTCAAGGACACGTTCTGGGGGTTCTATTTCGGCCTGGCGGCCATCTCCACTATCCTGGCTCTATACCTGGCGCTGGCATTCGGCGGGCGTCTTTTGTGGTCAATTTTCACCTTTTCGGTGAGTTACCTGGTTGTCGCCTGCATCCAGGGCTACGTTGACTGGTTGCTACCGGTGTGGGGCTTACACCTGCAGCACTACCTGACGAGTGTCTCGGTGCTGTTGGCCTATCCGGCCCTGTTGTGGCTCGCCGCGGAATGCCTCGGTTTGAGGGACCATGTACCCCGTATTTATGCCTGGGTGACTGGCGCGGCTGCCGCATTAAGCTTGTTCATTATCAGCATACCGCTGGGTCTTTTTGGGCATGTCATGACGGTTCAGGCGATCGCCTATTTCTGCACGGCGATAGCGTTGCTGGTGATCGCCGCCTACATTCTCTGGGTTGAGCGGCTCAAGGCAAGCACGCTTCTCATGGCCGCCAGCCCCCTGCTACTCATGGCTGCGAGCGTGCTGGCGTTGTCGTCTGTTTTCGGTCTGATAAATTTCAATGCCGATATCTATCTCCTCTGGCAGTACATGCTGGTGGTTAACATGCTGCTGGTCATGGGCATTGCCAGTTCACGTATTCTCCAGCAGCGGCGGGCACAACAAGAGAGTGAGCAGCTTGCCTATGAACTGGATATCGAGCGGGAAGCGCGTTTCCATCAGCGACAGTTCATGGGCATGGTTTCACACGAGTTCAGGACGCCGCTCGCGATCATGTCGGCGACGCTGCAAAACCTGCGCGGAGGTGGGCTGGAGAAAGACCAACAGGAGGTCCGGTTCCAGAAAATGGAGCGGGCGGTTGACCGCCTGACCCAGCTTACCGACAACTGCCTGGCCGACGCCCGACTGTCGGCCAACGCGCTTTATGTCGAGCGCCAGCCAACGCACCTCTTTGACCTGATTCACTCTGCGGCGGCGATAGTAAGCCTCTCGGACAGACATGAGTTGAAGATTACGATCGACGGGCAGGAGGTCGGGAACTCTGAGGGTGCCGGGCCGGAAATACGGGTAGATCCCGCACTGATGAGAATAGCCCTGGCGAACGTCATGGACAACGCGGTGAAGTATTCAGGGCGTGGTACGGTTGCGGTGGAATGTCGGACCGGGGGTGGCGGTTTCACCCTGTCCGTGTCAGATGACGGGGACGGGGTGCCCCAATCGATGGTTCCCCACATCTTCGAACGGTACCGTCGCACGGTGGCCGGAGCGAGCGGCGGCGAAGGGGTCGGATTGGGTTTGTACGTGGCCCGCCAGATCGTTGAAGCCCATGCCGGGCGCCTGGAACTGGCTGAGAATTCCGAGCGCGGCTGCCGTTTTCTCTTTACCGTACCCTGCCAGGATTGAGCCCGAAGAGTTCACCTACAGTTCAGGTGGCGACGAAGGTCAGTGAGCAGAAGTCTCGCTGGATGTATCAGCAGCACAGAAGAGGAGCCGGATGACTGCCCCAAAGCCTGCAGTGGCTGTTATAGAAGACAGTGAAGACCTGCGAGAGGAGCTGATTTTCTTTCTGGAGCGCAACGGCTATGCGGCCTGGGGCGCTGGCAGCGCGGAGCACTTCTGGAAGCAGTTACATGCGGACAGGGCTGATATTGTGCTGGTGGATATAGGGTTACCGGGGGAAGACGGTCTAGGGGTCATCGAGCACCTCCGGACACTCGACCGCTTCGGGCTGATTGTCATCTCGGCCCGTGGTGCCCAGGAAGACCGTGCCGAAGGGCTCAGGCTGGGGGCGGACCAGTACCTGGTAAAACCGCTCAGTTTTCCCCATCTGCTGTCGTCTATCGAAGCGCTCTGGTACCAGCTTGAGCGGCGGGGGAGCCAGGCTTCTTCTCCTCCCCAGGCTGCAGGAAGCCCTAGCAAATGGGCGCTCGACCATATTGGCTGCCAGCTGATTTCGCCTGCAGGGAAGAGTCTGAGGCTCTCGCAGCAGGAGTTTTCCCTGGTCTCTATTCTTCTGAATGCGCCGGATGTCGTCATGTCGAAAGAGGTGCTGGCGGAAGAAATGTATCGGTTTGCAACAGAGGCCAGTGGACATCGTATTGACGTCATCATGAGCAGACTACGTAAAAAGGCCCGCGATAAACGCCTCAGGCTGCCGATAAACGCCATATTTGGCAAAGGGTTAGTGTTCGTCAGCGGGTCTGGCTGAGTGCTGCGGATGCATTACTGAGTTAGCCAGCGCGCCGAAGCGTTTGTTTTAGCTTACGGAATCCCCGGCTGGACTAGCGCTCAGTTGTGAGTTTTGAGATTTTTGTTAGTGGCCGCAATTAAATACATCACATAGATTTCAGCCTGTGAACTAAATCCCCGCCTTGCGGGAAAACAGGGCTCGAAATTTCCGATGTTCAGCAAAAGCCTATCTGTCGTTTGTGTGACCTCCGCCATCACCGGAAACGCCGTTTCTGTCGAGACTGCCAGGCGTAACCCCGTGGCGGGTGACACTGAACCTCGCGCGAATCATCACTCGGAATTGCCCTGCATCAACCGCCTGATTCGTCGGGTGGAAATGAGCGACGTCATCACTGCAAATCAGAGGCAACACGCATGAACTATAACCACATCGTCCGTCTGGGCAGTGTCTGCGTACTCAGTGCAATCCTGCTCGTCGGCTGCAACGACAGCAGTAGCGGCGGCAGCGTCAGTAGCCCGACAGCGGGTGGCGATTCGAGCGGTGATAGCTCAGGCAGTGGCGAAAACACGCCTGACACGACAGGCCCCTCGGTCGTCCAAACAACGCCAGCAGCGGATGAAACGGGCGTTTCACGCACGATCGCCCTCACCGCCGAATTCGACGAAGACGTCCTGGGCACCAGTGTCAGCAACAGCACTGTGCTGCTGGAGGAAGTGGCCGGCTCAGCCGTGGCCGGCACCGTCACCTTCGACGGCGCCGCCAACATTGCCACGCTGGAGCCTGATGCCCGCCTGACATTGCTCACCGAATACGAGGCCAGCGTAACGACTGAGGTCGCCGACCTGCTTGGCAACCCCATGGCTTCGGCGCACACCTGGCGGTTCACGACTGAGGATGGTGCCTGGGGCGAGGCGCAGTTGCTTGAGATGTCCGACATTGGCCGTGCTGCGGACCCGCAGATTGCGACCTCGGCTGATGGTACTGCGATGGCGGTATGGCGTCAGCATGACGGCACCTACTACAGCATTTACGCTAGCCGCTATGTGGCTGGCAGCGGATGGCAGGCCGTCGAACTATTGGAAACCAGTAATCTCGCCAATGTATTTGGTGCGCAGGTCGCCGTTGATGGTGCTGGTAATGCGCTTGCGGTATGGCAACAAAGCGATGGGAGCACCACCAGCATCTACGCCAATCGCTACACTGCGGACAGCGGCTGGCAGGGCGCTGAGCTGATCGAGACCGGAAGCACTACTGCGGAGCACCCGCAAATTGCCTTCGGCGCGGATGGCAGCGCGATGGCGGTGTGGCGCCAGGATGACGGTAGTCGCCGAGTTATTCATGCTAACCGCTACGTGGCTGGCAGCGGCTGGCAGGGCGATGAGCCGATAGAGACCAACGGGAACCATGCAAGCGTCCCTCAGGTCGCGGTGGACATCGATGGGAACGCACTAGCCGTATGGGCACAGTGGGACGGCTCCCGCAACAACATCTACGCGAATCGCTATGTAGCTGGCAACGGCTGGCAGGTTTCCCAGCTGATTGAGACCGGCAACGGTGCAGCGAACGATCCACAGATCGCGTTTGACAATGACGGTAACGCACTAGCGGTATGGGTCCAGAATGACGGCACCTACGACAACGTTCATTTCAATCGCTACGTGGCCGGCACAGGCTGGCAGACTGACGAGCCCATAGAGGCCGGAAACGCAGGCAATGCGTCCTTCCCGCAGATCGCTATCGATGATGCTGGCAATGCGCTGGCGGTGTGGCATAAGCGGGACGGCGTGCAAAGCGACATCGTTGCCAGCCTTTATGTCGCCGGCGGCTGGCAGGGGGCAGAGCCCATCGAGACCGGCAATGGCGGGGCCATCAGTCCGCAGGTTGCGTTCGACTCCAAGGGCAATGCGCTGGCCGTGTGGCAGCAGAACGCCGGCGTTACCGATCACATCTATGCAAATCGCTACGTGGCAGGCGCTGGCTGGCAGGTTGCCGAGCTCATCGAAACAGATGATGCCGGCGCTGCGAGCAGCCCCCAGATCGCCATCGGGATGGACGGCAGCGCCCTCGCCGTGTGGCATCAGCATGATGGCGCCCGCACCAATATTTACGTCAATCAACTGAAGTAACGCACAGTCATCATACTGAACTGTTAGCGTTGTATTTGGGTAAACCGGAGTTAGAGGTACTGCATGGTGGGAATACAGCTCGCATGCGGCCACTGAATTGGCTGCTGCGCTACTGCGTGGAGGGCTAGCAAGCAGGTGGCGAGCTCCGGTTATAGTCCTTGTGCAGCTGTAAGGATGCGCATATGACCGCCTGGGGAACGTTTTTCTGCTTTCTCTTACTGTGGGTAGGCAGTCCTTCAGCCCATGCATTGCAGGCAGTCGTCGATGTAAAGCCGCAGATAGTTGAGTTAACCGATTTCCCGATTGAGTATTTTATCGACCCGTCACAATCGCTGGATTATGAAGCCGTCCGTAGACAGTCTTTTGAGACGACCACCAGCACCACCTCCCTCGGCACCCAGGCGCCGGTGACCTGGTACCGGGTCGCCTTACACAATCCCGGCACCGCCGTCAGGCGGCTTTTTCTGCACCTACCCAAGGCCTACCACGTGCGTTCGGTCTCGGTCTTCGAGGAACGCAATGGAAAGCTCATCGATCAGGCTTCTGTAAACCTTGATGAAGCCAGCGACCATCCCCTCATATACCAGGGCAAAGTCGTTTACCCCTTCACAATTCCAGCGGAGGAAACCACGTTCCTTTACGTGCGCAGCAATGCGTATACGCACCAATGGTTCTCACTGAAGATCTACGGCGACGAACAGTCTCGACGTGCGCTCGCCGGCGGCCAACTGGACATCGCGCTGCTGGTGGGAATGATGCTGGCATTGGTGTTCTACAACGGGCTTCTTTACTTCGCCACCAGCAAAAAAGAGAACATTTTCTATTCCCTCTATCTGATCTCCGGCCTGGTGTGGATCGCGCTCTCGTACGGGCTGATCGCCAGCGCATTCAATGCCTATGGCGACGCGGTCTTTGTACTGAACCTGTCGTTGATCGCCATGCCCATCTTCCTGACTCTGTTCATGATGGCGATCTTTGAAACGCGGAAGTTCTACCGAACGGAACACCGCGTACTGCAGGGGATGCTGGCCCTACTGGTGGCGACGTTCCTGTATGGGCTGTTCGACATCGCGGCCGCCCTGAAACCCGCCAGCAGTCTTGCGGCACTGATGATGGTGGTGACCTTATCAGTCAGCATCTCGCTGTTTCGCAAGGGCAACCCCCTGGTGAAGTTCTTTCTGGTCGGCCACACCTTTTTTGTCATTTTTAATGGATTGGCTGTGGCCTACTACAAAGGTCTGGTAGAGCCGAGCTATATCAACAGCCACGGTGTGGGCATTGGCATCGTCCTGGAGGCCCTGACGCTGGCCTTCATCATCTCCTACCGCATCAAGGTGCTGGAGGACATCCGCTCCAGGCAGGGTGAGCTCAAGCGTCAGGCCGCAACTGACCCGCTTACCCGGCTCTACAACCGCCGGCACTTCATGGTGGAAGGCGAGTATATGGTTGAGCAGGCCAGGGCAGCTGGAAGGCCACTCTCGGTCATCGCGGTCGATATCGACCATTTCAAAGCCGTCAACGATACCCACGGCCACGGCGTGGGTGATCGCGTGCTGACGAATGTAGCTGACATTTTCCGGCAGTTCAGCCGGGATCAGGACCTGGTCGCCCGCTTCGGCGGCGAAGAATTCGTCGTCCTCCTGCCCGGGGCGGATCATGCTGAGGCGTACGGTTGCGCAGAGCGTATTCGCAAGGCGGTTGAAGCACATACCTTAGAAGGCGATGGCGGAGTGCCCATCCGGGTAACGGTCAGTCTGGGGCTTACGGAAGTGAATGGCGTTGCGGAATCGTTGGAGAATGCTGTGCATAGAGCTGATAAGGCGTTGTATGAGGCGAAAACTTCGGGCCGGAATCGGGTTTGTTTTTCTGGGGGTGCTGGGGGTTGAGTTGGGTTGGGGGTGATCAGTTAGTTACATTTTTTCGGCTCACCCTAGTCGGCAATCGTGGCTACAGTCTGCCATTACCCGGAAGACCAGAGACTGAGCACTATTCTAATTAAAAGTTACGGCTCCGATGAGCAGAGCGAGCCCTATACCTTAGCTACCCCTGTGAGCGCGGACTCGTGAACACAGTCCTCATCTAGCAATGTAGGGCTCGGGCTTTTTTGGACGTCACCTGGCTTGGGACGGTGAGACAGAAGAGGTCTCCGGAGCAATTTTTTTTAAATCGCCTCTATACTTACGCAATCGCTCGCAGCCCTATATCTTTTAAAACCAACGGAAAACTAGGGACGGCAGGTGGTGCGCGGGTCCCACCGATTGTGGGGTACGGGCATGACTTGAATCTGATAAACAGCCATAACCTGACGGCTGACGATCTCGAAGAAGGCTGGGATGTGCTCAACTCCCTGGCAAATTACAGATGCTGTGCCCGCTTAGCAAAGGCCCTGCGGCGTGGAAAGCATTAACCAATAGGTTGCCCTAAAGCTGAGAACGGCTAAGCTGAAAACAGAAACCGAAGGCTGGGGCGCGGGTCCCTGCTTAATTAGAGGCGATGAATACAGCCTGGGTCTGATTAATAGCAATGTTGGGAATAACCTGAAGCTGGCGTGGGCAGGATGGAACATGATGAGTCTAAGGACAGTTGAAGATGAAGTTCCCAGCTGACGGCGGTATAGACGGAGTTCGGGGGATTTTCTTTAGTTGATTCCAGCAGCTTAAGGCTGTGTATGCAATGAGGATGTCCAAATTGCAGGGGTCTAAGTTAATCCATTACTGCCGTGTTTTGGGAGAACGGCTGAGCCGGAAAAAGATCCGAGAGTCGTTGTTACATACAGGGATGTCTGGAAGCTAACATTGTTTACTGTTGTTTAGATATGTTTTATTCCGGAAGATGGCTCGTTGGCATGCTAAGCCTCTTAAAGGCGCTCTCACACGAGCTGGAATCGCGTTTGCCAACCGGCTTTGCGCGAATTAGAACTAACGGCCTCTACCCGTTTTACATAGCCGCTTGCTAGGCGAGCCGCAAAATCCGATTTAATTCGTCTAGGTCTGCAACCAGGCCAGAAAGGAGCAATGCTTGATCTCGGAAATAATAAAAGGTTACTCATTCGGAGAACTCGCTGCAATGATCGGCAGCGATGTCGTCATCGAGTATGAGCAACTTATTGGCCGGAATATCGAGAAGGATGATTTGGTCAAAGCCGTTCAGGCCCAGTTCGGTTTCGATCTTATCTCGCAAGACGAAGAGCGAATAAAACTGATCGAGAGAATGAGCGAAGATAATGTGAGGGACCTCGTAAAGCAGCTCATCCCAGACCATGAATATGAGCCCTGGCAAGACACGCGCATAAATATTTTTAATGTTCTTATAAGACTGGCTAATAGGTGGCCAAATCGGTTTATTTCCCTGCTGGGCTTCGAAGACCAAACTCTAGATCAAGAAGAAGGCTCATCCGTGAGGGGGATAATAAATATCACACCTTTATACCCTACCTACCCATACCAGAAAGAAATAGTTAGAAAGGCAAACTGCCTGATCAATAGTAAAAAGCATTTTCGATGTTTGATCCATTTGCCGACCGGGGCGGGCAAGACTAGGACAGCAATGAACATAGCGGCTGACCATCTTAGGGCAAACGTAGATGGGTTGGTATTATGGCTCGCTGATACCTCTGAACTATGTGAACAAGCGGCGAATGAGTTTACTAAAGCATGGACAAAACTTGGCGACAGGCAGCTGAAGCTGTATTCCTACTATTCCGACACGAATATCTCGCTTGGCGGTGTGGAAGAAGGGTTTTTGGTAGCGGGACTGCAAAAACTAAATGCTGCATCAGGAAGCAAAGACTATAAAATCCTTTATGATCAACTACGAAAGCACGTAACGCTAATAGTCTTCGACGAGGCGCATAAAGCGATCGCGCCGACCTATTCAAAAATCGTTAATGACATGGTCGGAGTAGAAAACGAGGCCTTTTTCATAGGGTTAAGCGCTACCCCCGGGCGTAAGCTAGACTTTAATTCGGACGAAGATGAGAGGTTAACCGAGTTCTTCCATGGGAATAAAGTAACCATGAAAATGCCAGGTTACGAATCTCCTATCACATACCTGGTAAGGCACCAGTACTTAGCTAAAGCCTCGTTTGTCAACATAGAATATTCTGGAAATAAAATAAGGCTTGCCAATGACCTTGCCGACCAAAAACGCAGCCGGGAAATCAGAGATGCACTGTCAGAAGACGGAAATAGGAATCTAAGGCTAATTGAAGTGCTCAGTGACGAGTATAAAAAGGGGAGTTCAGTAATAGTCTTTGCGTGTAATATCGACCATTCAAGAAAGCTTGCGGCAATGCTTGCGTTTAGCGGTATTAAAGCTTATTCCCTAGACAGCAGAAATGATACTAGCGAAACTCGAAGACGCAAGATTAAGGAGTACCTTACTGGCAGGGTAAAGGTTTTGGTGAACTTTAATATTCTCACAGCAGGCTTCGATGCCCCAAACACAAACGTTGTAGTAATCGCAAGGCCGACCGATTCTCTGGTGCAATACTCTCAGATGGCCGGAAGGGCAATGCGCGGCGTGAAGAGTGGGGGTAACGAAAACTGCACGGTTTACACTGTGAGGGATGATATACCGGCGTTCCGAAGCGTAGTGCAAGCGTTTATGCATTGGGACAACTTATGGTCAGAGGTGTAAAGGCAAGAGGAATAGTATGAGTAGACCATTCATTAGAGGGCAAGTAGCTATTGACTCAATGCGGGACAATGGATTTTTGAGTGCGGCTCATGCTCTGGCTGAGCTCATAGATAACAGTATTCAAGCAGAAGCTGATAGGGTAGAGCTAGTTGCGTTTGAAGTAAAAAAGGAAGCAAGCGGCGATGGGAGGAGAGCCACTAAAAGAATTGATAAAATTGGGGTTCTTGATAATGGCAAAGGGATGACGCCGGAAACGCTACACTTGGCTCTTGAGTTTGGAGCTTCAGAAAACCGTAATGATAGGCTCGGTATCGGTAAATTCGGCATGGGGCTCCCGAACTCATCAATTTCTCAATGTAAACATGTTGAGGTCTGGAGTTGGAAAAGTCCAAGTGAAACCTATTACACTTATTTGGACATCGATGAGATTAAAGACGGGCAATTGGAGCAAATACCCGAGCCGATAAAAAAGGAAATTCCAGCTTCAATAGCTAGTGCATTTGGCGAAACGTTACCCAAGAGTGGAACGTTTGTGCTTTGGAGTAAGATCGACAGATGCCAATGGAAGACTGGAAGCTCCATTTATAGGCATACGCAGGACATAGTTGGAAGGGCTTATCGAAACTTTCTGAAGAAGGATAAAGTCTCAATCTGGTTCCGGGCGGCTGAATTGCAGGGCTCGATACACGTGGTCGGAGAGGAACATAAGTTTCTTCCAAATGACCCAATGTATTTGATGAAGAATACTTCTCTCCCCGAGCTCCCTGGCGAATTTAAGGGGGAGTCAATGTTTGAGCTATGCAGTGACTGCGACTACGAATTCAAAGTGCCCGATGAGAACGGCACAGAGCAACTAGTTCGGATTACCGGTAGTGTGTTGAAAAGGTCGGTGCTTGAGGAAATAAGGAAAACGACGAGAAGTACTATCGGCCATACTGAGTGGGGTAAGCATTGCGCAAAGAATATAGGAATATCGGTCATGAGGTCAGGGCGCGAATTGGCGTTAGTTCCTGAGTTCATTAAATCTGAAGCAAAGGATAAGGGGTGGGCAAGATTCTACGGGATCCAGATCGAATTCGGTCCCGCGCTCGATAATATTTTTGGAGTTACCAACAACAAACAACATGTTGTGAACCTCAGAATGATGAGGCCTTCGGAGGACTATGAAAGAGAAGGTTTTGACTCTGAGCAAGAATACAGGTCTGACCTTTTGGCTAACAACGATCCAAAGCTCCGTATCTATGAGATTGTCAGTCATATTAAAGAGGTGGAGAGCAATCTTATCAGCCGGGTTGGCCTTTACGATTTGAGAGGCAAGGCAGCTAGCGAGAAGGCTATAACAGGCGATTCTGATGTTGACATAAAACCTGTAAATGAGGCCGCGAACGAAAAATATAAAAAGCGGGAGCAACTCCATCCGACAGAGGCTCCGTCTATCTCAAAAGAGGAGTTGGAAAATGAACTCTCGGGTATTGGTGCGGACAATGTAGAGGAAAAAGCACGAACTATACTAGATAAACAGCTCCAGGTGTGGGTCGAGGAGATCCCTATGGCCACAACAGCTTTCTTTGACGTATCGACAAAGAAGGGTTTTACATTATTACAAATAAACTCTAAGCATGTCTTCAATACAAAGATTCTCAGCCAAGTTTCCGATAGTCAAAGGGAAGCTTTAGAAATTTGTCTGGCTGGATGGGCAAGAATGGAACGTGAGTGTTCAAGTGAAAAACGTTTAGCTCAATTAGAGATGGCGCGGAGAGATTGGGGGCAGCTTCTGGATGATTACCTTGAGGTAGATGATGAGAGCTGAGAATATCATCTTAGATCCTAGAGGATACACAATTGATGAGAGGTAGGTCGTGCGTTTACCACTGTATTCTTCTGAAGATCTTTGGCGTCATCTGGGCAGCAAGCAACTAGGCTTTTATACGGGCAGGACTGCGGCTTCTATTCCCAATAGTCCTGGACTCTATGGATGGTTCTTGCCTATTGACGCTAAGGGCTCCGATTTAGATCATGAGATAAGAAGGCACAAGAGCTTTTCTATCTATGACTCTGGGGTCCGCAGCTCTATCACTTTAAGAAGCACGAATGAGATTCAGTGGAAGAAATTTTTTTCCGAAGTGACGGTCACGACCGACTACAGGAGAGACCGCAGCTACGAGGAAAGATGGGAACTACTACGGAAAACTCTCGCGGATGACGACTTTAAGGCTATAAGGCAAGTGATTTCGTTAGCCTCTATATTCGCCAACCCTCTCTACATAGGGTTGGCTGGCAGTCTCTCGTCACGCTATGAACAGCACGCGTCCGCTAGCCTCAAAAAAAACAATTTTAGGAGCCGTTTTGAGAAATACGTCGTTGACAATGAATTAGGTGTCAGGTTCGACGATCTGGTTTTTGCTGCTCTTCCGGTTGATTTTCTGTCCGACGAGGCGGAGAGTGCCGTCTCGACCAAAGAGCTCATAGCAACCATTGAACATATACTGAAAAATATAATTGGACCTGTATTTGGAGATCGTTGAAATGCCGGAAGAAATTGTCAAAAAACCCAATACTAAGCCAAAGTACGATAAAGAGCTGCTTGGCATATTTGGCCATCTTGGGAATGAGCAGAGTAAAGTTAAGTTTATTCAGCTGAATCTAGGGACCGATGAGCTTGATCTGTTGGGGCTAGTGTCCGAGATTCCTGGTAGCGAGCAATGGTCTATTAGGCAGCTGTTTCAGAGGGACATAGATGAGGATCGCGTGGAGGACGAGATCATCCCCTACTTTAAAGACCCCTCTACGGTGAAATTCTTCAACCCTTTAACTATCGCTGTGCTCCCTATCGACAATCACGGGCAACTCTGCAGCGACCTGGTTGAAGAGGATGTAGATGTTGACTCCGCCGACAGTTCAAGAAATTTTTCTCATGCATATGCTGTGGACGGCTTTTATCGCGTTTCCCACGATGCCGGCGTGACTAAGTATGGTCTGTTGCACTGGGATACTTCGAAAGTAAAGCTGATTGCTATTGATGGTCAACATCGCTTATATGCGCTAAAAAGATTGCTCGGGGTTTTTCGCCAAAACCCAAGTGATGAAGCTTTAGGTAAGGTGGGATTTAAATCCTGGAAAATCCCAATTGTACTTGTAACGCTTGGTCACAGTTCACAAATTCATAGCACAGAAGGTCTGTTAGAAAAAACGCGCGGGATTTTCGTGACTATCAACAAGCAAGCGAAACAACCGACTCGCTCTAGAACAATCTTGCTCAACGATTACAGTGTAACTGCTGTAGCGACGCAGGAAGTGCTAGACTCCGCAAGGAGCCAAGGAATCCCGCTAGCGTTCTTTAACTGGAGGGATTATCGGGATGAGCCTTCAGAGGCGGGGACGACCTACCTGGTCGGGGTTGACGAGCTTGAAGATATAATAAAAGGCTACCTAATTGGTGAGGATGCAGACTCAAGCTCAGAGTTCAAGCTTACCAATGATCAAGAAAGAGCAGTATTATGGAATGAGCAGGCAACTCCTCCCCCGCTCGATAGCCCTCCAGTCGAGTTGAGAGAAGCATTCCGCTCAAGATACCGGGAAACGGTCCTGCCGGCTGTTTTTTACATTTTGTATAAAATCGAGCCTGTGGCTTCTTATATCGAGTATTTGACGGATATAGAGAACGGCTTGAAGAATGACGTTGAAAAACACGCCTGGTCGAGAATAGTTTACGGTTCCGATTATGCGCCGGAAAACATGGAAACAAAGGTCCGCGAGAGAAAGCATGAATTTCTTAAATCTTGTGGCGAGAAGAAGAGAGAGATGGGAAATATTTACTCTCGGGTTGTTGGGTTAAGGGCTATCTTCTCAGGTTTTTGCGAATTCAGCGATGTTTATACGCAATACGTGACGGTCGAGCCTTGGTTGGATCTCGCGAAAAAGTTTGAGAAGTCATTTAATCATTTGTTTAGAGAAAATGTTCTTCTTTCCTATGAGTTGACAAACAATGTTGCTCTTGATTCTTCAGGCTCGATTATCAACTATAAGGTTGACCAAGTTAAAAAGGGCCTGGGTGCCGCTGTTGGCTACGCTTGTTTGTTTATTTCTGCCGAACGTGAATATTATGAGCTTGAGGAGTTGCGGGATAGAGTTTTTAAAACGATGGTTGCAGGATACAGACGCGATTTAAGACCCGGAGTAAAAGAGGATTACGTAGGTCGACCGAACAACGAGATTACTGAGGAGGTAAACCGTAGAGCGGACTCTGCTGCTCAGAAACAAATTAAGAGGCTCGAAAAGAAGCTAAACAAGCTTTTGCTAGCTTAGCGTTGTTTCAGGAATAATGCGGTTTACCACTCTGCCCGAAATAGCCTTACTATTTGTGGCAAGTCACACAAAATTTGGGTTGGCCATAGAGATCATCCATATCGATAGCATCATCGTCTGGTCGAAGAGGGTTCGCTTTCTTTCGAGCTTTTAAGCGAAGAACTCGGCGGTCATGGTCTTCTTTGATTTGGCGGACACGATCAGGTTGAGTGAGTTCATTCAGGGACTCCCCTTCACTCCAAGTGAAGGGGGAGCCGTTTTCAACGGCCGTTTTCTCATAGGTTATGGCTTCCTCAAATGCGTCAGGATGCCTTTCTTTAAGGCGGACCCACTCGATCTTCTGTTGATAAAAACAGAAAGTACAGCCGCTTCTTGAGCGCCACTCGTAGTATCTCGGCCAGCCAAGACCGGAGGCCTCAAGAATCTCCGTGACACCGGGTTTGTCCACGCCAGCTTCTCTAAAGGGAAGGAGCACCTTCAGGTTGTCATTCCTGGTGGTGTAGCCTTCGCGATAGGGCTCATCCGCTCTAATAGCCACATAACTGTGAACCATCACGCCGTCATCCAAAAACGGCTTGATCCAATCTTCAAAAGGCTTCAGCTTTAATTGCCGAGTACACCATCGCGTCTGTGCCGAGGGTAGGAAGTTGTTGTATTGTTTCAGCCAGTAGTCAAAGTCGCGGTCTGGATTCAGGCGGAGTATCGGCTTGCCTAAAAACCCCTCGAGCTTTCCGAGAAACTCGTATACTTCTGGGAGTTCCTTCCCGGTATCTGTGAAGAAATAGTCTATATCGAGCTCGGGATGGTTTTGGCGCATGTAGATTGCCAGTGCCGCACTGTCTTTTCCACCGGAAATGCCCAATACGTGCTTTTCAGGCTGTGACATCTGTACTCTCCAAAAGCGTTAGTTGCTCTTTGTATTCCTCGGTCGTGAGGTAGTCGCTGCTCAGCTCTGCCAGAGCTGCAAGGACGATCTCTCGCTTCTGTGCATGGTCGCCCTTTACAAGGTCTCTAACCTTGGCCACGAGTGCGTCGATGGCTGGTTTATCAGTATCAGTAACCTCGAACTCCGCTTGTAAGGGGGTCGGCTTTCCCTCACGGCTGATGATGACGGCCATGGAGTGACGTTTGTCCTTCCTACCTTGTACGCGCGCAAAACTTTCGGTGCGGATGAACTTTTGCGAGAAGGCAGCAATTTCGATGGCGGCCGCGTCAAGATCTGCGTCTACCCAATCCCTGGGAGGTTTGTTTGCCGCAAGGCTTCCTACCCCCTCGATTGCCATCGTTGTAGCATCGAAGCTCGTTAGGCGGTTGGTAAAAGCATCGAGCCTGAAATCACCAGACATTTGCTTGATGTTGGCGGCGCGCTCCCGCAGCTCCGCGAGGGCGTGGGGCGAGTCGCTCGGAACATGAAGTTCGGAAAGCATCGACCCCGCAATTCTTTCGAGCATTTTGGGGTAGGCCTGAACCAGTTCCGTCAGTGTCTCGTCGACAAGTGCGATCACGTTTTGTACAACCTCAGCCTTTTTGATATCGGCGTTCTTTTCATAAGCGCCGGGCAAGTCTGTGAAGAGCAACTGGTTCGGATCGACAGCATGCTTGAATATAGTTCGAACGCTCATGGCGCTTGCAGATAACCGTTGCGTTCGCTTGGTCCACTTCGGGAGGCGGTCGAAGATCGCAATCAGGCCTCTGGCCACATCAATAGGCGCAAGCTGTTCCAGCCTATTGTTCGGGTCGAGTTTACGCACCAGTTCAGCGAGACCGGACAACAGATCCTTGGATATGTCGCTGAGGTCCATCCAGCGGACCTGTATGGACTTTGGATCTTGCGCTAGGTAATCCACATCTAAGTCAGAAAAATGGGCCTGGAAGATTCCTTCGCGATAGAAGGCAAGATTCTCCCTATGAGAGAGAATGAAGGCGACGGCAAGCACCGGCATCAGTCCGCGTTTGATACCGAAGGGCTTCTCTTCCCAAATCGCGTACAGCTCGTCGACAGCGACAGACCTGTCAGAATTCTCTTCCAGGTGTCGTGTCGCCCTGCGCCAGACCTCGTTGAGCTTTGCCGAATCCCTCCTCCAATTGGGGCGCTGGAATCCGTAACCTTGTTCGGTGGCCCCGTACAGCCCCGTATTTTCAAGCAACGACTCGAACAAGCCACCTTCTGCAGGATAACCGGCAATTCCGAGGCGGGGCTCGCCATTTTTGTTTGCCATGGCTTTTAGCAGAGCGTTCTGTGCCGCTATGGCACTGCTTGAGGGCTTGGTTCTATTCAAGAGCTCATTATGGAGCTCTGGGGTGTCAGGGTACTGCTCATCAGCAATTTCTGAGGCCAGATTATTGAGTCCCCGGAGGTTCATCCGTGGCAGCTCTTTGCCGCCGCGGAACCAGGTAGCATTCAAAAGCGCCTGTTGCAGTTCGCTCTCTAGCTGGTTTTGGAGCCCAACTAGGCGTCCGGAAACCTCTCTTCGTGCGATCAGGTCACCCTGTAGCTCGGAGTGCTCCTCCTGGACCTTTTCAAGAGCTTTGAGCTCCTTAGCGAGATCAATTATGGTCCAGGCTTGGCTTGGCATGCCAACGATCACGTCAAGCCCTTCTCGGGAGGCTCGCTTTGATGCTTCCTTACAGCGCTCTTTGGCGGTTTTTGTATCCTCGCCTTGTGTTGGCAGCGTCAACAAGAATTGGCCTATCGTCCCATGCTGAGGGGCGAACTGTACGGCAGTAGATGTAACGACAGTCAAAGACCCGAGTTGGATGTCAAACCATCTTAAAGCGCCGGTACGAAAATAATGCCTCTTAGCCAAAACCGGTTGAAGCCCGGCCATCTTTTGGAGGGTTTCAAAATTAACGTCACGCACTTCCTGGAGAGAGCTCTCGATCGCTTCTTCAATATTAAAATCGCTACCGGCAAAAATCGCGAATGCAGACAAATGCTTCCGATAGATAATGAAAGACCAGCGCTTTAAATCTTCTAGGGCGTTGTCAATGTCTAGCTCTGCCGCGTCGACGGTACTAGCGAGTAGCTTTCGACTGGGGTACAAACCGGAGCGTTCGCGGAAAAGGTCTAGTAGAGCGATAGTCTTCAGAAGTTGGATATGAAGCGCCGAGCCTCCATTCGCTTCACATCGGTCTAGCGCTTCCGCGGCCATAGCCCAGCGATGGCCGTCAGGCGAGGCAATTATGGAAGGTTCTAGGTTGACTCGCAGATAGTCCCATAGCCGTGCAGGACTGTACCTCACGTCGCCTGTAGCGCCTCGAAGGTAATCCTGAAACCCTTCAGGCTCCGCGGAATTCAAAAAGCCAAAAAGACTTCTCTGGTTTTGGCCAAACCGTCGGCGAGAAATTGGTCCTAGAAGTGCCGCGACAACGGGATGGAGCGGCCAAGTATCTTCTAGCAAGGTAGCCAAATTTTGGCCAACGCCGGCTTTGTGTTGCTGGATTGTTTCTGCAACGGCTTTCGCAGCAACACTTGGGGGCGATGCTGGGTGGCTAGACTGAATTGCTCGAGCCAAAAGGTCTAGCTGTTCCTCTCCAGCCGCGTTTACCGCTAGGTCAATAAAGCGACCTTGAATTTTGGTCCATTCATCACGTGCGTCCCTCGATAACCTGTTTGAGTATTCCGCAAACGCCTGATGGAGGATGCCGATGACGATGAGTTTGCCGTTCGATCGGGACGCAGCTTCGGCCAGTTGTTGAAACAGATATAGGTCTGCCCCGTCTCTGGCGGCCGCCTCGAGAAACTTACCCATCTCATCAATAAAAAGGATGAGGCCAGCCTTACCCGGCATGCTCTGCGCAGCATCCAGCAGGCTCTGCAACACGTTTGTATCGTTCCAGCCCCCCTCTGGAGCAATATAGGCGAGGCCGTTCTCGACCAGAGCGTCGCCGATTACTTTCGCTGCTGCAGCACGCTGCCCAATAACTGGCACAGTGGTCCAGCCACTCCTACCAGGAGGGAATGCTTCGGCAACGGTTTTAGCGGCTTTTTCACCGACCGCTTTCCGAGCTTGCTCGCGTCGGCTTTTGCTCTGATCGGTCAGGGCGCTTAGGGCGATGACTAGGCTGGATTTCCCGCTCCCATACGGTCCCGTCCAGGTGAACGCCGCTTGGCCGCTCTCTACAATATGGTTCGCCATTGAGGTAAGGACGGCCGCTGAAGATTCCGGGCATATGAAGCCAGTGAGCGCATCGGGATCACGGAGATCGGTGTCGATTCGGATGGAGCGTTGAAAGCGCCTGCCGACGTAAACTGTTTCTGAAAGGTACATTAGGCGGCCTTTTCTCCAGCAGTCTCTTGGTAGTCTCTGTTAATGATCTCCAAAATCTCTTGCTCTGAGTGTTCCTTGGACTTAACCAACTGCTTGAGCCCAGCCGTTTCAGACCACCTTAAGCTGCCATCGCTGGAAGATTCGATTCTAGACAAGCGATCAGTTAGCTCTTCTTCGTTGAGCTGGAAGACCTTGCCGGGCGAGCCCGGTTGGTGAGCTAATGCCTCCAATGAGATAGTGTTGGCGCCAGAATAGTTCTGCCAAAACTGAAGCACAGCGTAGGTAAACACGCCGTCACCGAGCGTTGCTTTCGGGCCGCGAATGAGACGAAACCCATCCTTTTTACCTATGGCTTTGATAAGACTTAACTCGGTGAGAGGAGATTCCATCGTGTCTTCATGAGTTTGTTTTTTTGAAGCGGGTTTTGCGGCATATGTACGGACAAAGCACTCTACATCGCGCTTTATGGTGGCAAGCGACATGCGGCTCCAGTTCCGTTCATTCCCTACCTTTTCCAAGGCCAGAACTATGTTTTCGCGATCAAAGCTAGTGTTGGGAAAGTGACTGAAGACCCAGTACCAGGTAGTAAGCTTATGATTCGAAGCTAAGTTCCAGTGCAGCAGCCAAAGTGTAGAGGGGTTCTCCATATAGGGGTCTAGCCCATCATCTGAGAAAATCTTCTCTCCTAGGCTCGTCGTAGCCGCTTGGTTTCCCTTGCCTCCGTTTTTAATGACCCCGCACTGCGTGGCCCAATGGCGCATTGCTGCAACCATATTTTTACCCACCCCAAATCTCGCAATCGCGCTAGCATCGTGAAAAACCGAGTGCTCTTGTGGCGATTGCTGTGACTCGGCTACCGCGTCAAATGCTTTTTTTAACCACCCATAGCGCATCGGGAATGTTTCATGACCTGAGAACTGCGGCGGATAGTTAGGTTGGTGGAGTGGACTGTTAAACATTTTTTCCCCTGGATCGAGTCTCCAGTCTAGACAGTAGCGGGAGACGCCGTTAACGTCAATGCAACTGGAGGCATCCTCCAGTTCCAAATTTGAGAGTGAGGTGGCTTCTTGCGGGTAGAAAATTCTATTTACATGGACTATCAGGCGACTACGCCCGTGGATGAGCGTGTTCTTGAGGAAATGCTGCCGCATTTTACACGTTTTTTTGGGAACCCCCACTCATCTGATCATGCTTTGGGATGGAGTGCAGATCGAGCTGTAGAGATCGCGCGTGGCAAAATTGCCTTCCTTATCGGGGCAAATTCTGAAGAAATAGTCTTTACCTCTGGCGCAACGGAATCCAATAACCATGTGCTATCTGCCGTGGCGAAAGCCAACCGTAGTAGACGTAGAAAGTTAGTTGTCGCTGCGACCGAGCATAAGTGCGTTCTTGCTACCGCAGAAACGGTGGCAGACGAATTCGGCTTGACGCTTGAGGTCGTTCCCGTGCATGCGGACGGTCGAATAGACCAGGATGCCTATAGGCACCTGTTAGACGAGGATGTTCTGCTAGTGGCGATTATGGCGGTAAACAATGAGATTGGCTCCATCCAGGATATTTCCATGCTCGCCGCACTCGCTCATGAGTATGGTGCTCTGTTTCATTGCGATGCAGCGCAGGCGCCTGTAGCGATAGACCTGGATGTGGCTAGTTTAGGCGTGGATTTCCTTAGCCTTTCAGCGCACAAGATCTATGGGCCGAAAGGGGTTGGCGCGCTTTACGTGCGCTCAGAGCTGCAGTCGAGTTTTCCCCCTCTGATTCACGGCGGGGGGCAGCAGGGCGGACTCCGGTCAGGCACTTTGCCAACTCCACTATGCGTGGGTTTCGGAAGGGCGGCTGAGATTATGATGGAAGAGGCAGTCGGAGAGCGTGCCCGACTTAGAGGGCTCAAGGTTCGATTTTTCGAAGGGCTTTCGGCTGCTGGTGTTCGTTACGAGGTAAACGGCTCAACTGACGCCCGCGCTCACCCTGGGAATTTGAGCATTCAGTTCGCCGGCGTCGATGCCCATTGGTTATTGACGTCTCTGCAGCCGCATTTGTGTGCATCTACAGGGTCGGCGTGTAATAGCGGGACAATTGACCAATCCTACGTCCTCCAAGCCATCGGGCTCGATAGGGAACGCGCAGCAAGCTCTATTCGATTCAGCCTGGGGAGATTCAGCGATGAGCAGCAGGTAGATGACGCGGTGAAATTGCTTGCTGCAAAGATTGCCTCATTGATTTGAGCGACCCCGTCGCCATGAGAGGCGAGAGGCTCCACCTGCGCGCTTGGAGCTGTCAGAGAAGCGGTAAAAAGCTGCAGCTAAAGCTTGGTTCAAGAGTCAGCTTCTAAGTAACTTTCGAGACCTACTGTTTTGGGAATAAGCCGAACTCCCTTCTTATCAGGCGTCATTAGAGTTATCTGCGCTTTGGGGGCGTCGCTAAAGCTCAGGTGGAGGGGCTGATTTACCCCGTAGACATACATTCGATCAAACCTGAGGTTCTCGGCAATCCATTTACTAACCTCGACCATATCTTCGTCTTCTATCACGAAATCAACTGCAGCCCCTTTTCTGTCACAGATCGGTTTCCCTAGCCGATTACGCTCATGTGCTGCGTGCTGGTCTAGTTTGGGTGCGATCCTTCCTTTTATGTTCTTCGCTAAAGCGGGAGAGCAGAATCCAAAGGTAAGCTTAATCATTCCGAAATAATCAATGATCGGGTCCAGTAGCTCGGCGGCTAAGTCGAGCAGTGCCGTGTAGGTAGCTGGCTGTGTCGGGAAATTTTGCATGCGGCTGGCAGTCTGAGTCTCCCCGCACTCAATGAGGTCGCGATAGGTCAAAAACTGCCCGCACGCGGCGTCAATATTGGGGATGGTTCGGCTGCGCTCTAGCTCGAATCCATTGACTTGGTAGCGGCGCGCCTCCAGTTGTGCATCGAACACATCGACCTCCGGACCGTGCTCACTAAAGTCAAAAAGGTTGAGTGTTTCGAGTTTCTCGTCGAATGCTTGTTGCTCACCGAAGTGCGGGAATTCCTCGTTTATAAATCTTGATTTCAGGTAGAGGTAGGGCGGCGTGTATAGCTCCCCATAGTCGAAGAAATCGAGCTTCTGCGTGCGCAGGTTAATTTTGACTCGCTCGAGCATTCGCGGTAGCGCTTTGCCTACAAAGTCGTCGAATTTCATCAGGGTTAGTTTGCCTGATCGGATATGGATCTTTATGAGATCGGCGCTAGAAATGTCACCGTAAAGAAGGGTGCCACAGCTGACATAGCTCCGTAGAACAGGGGGAAGCTGTTCAACAAGGCTGGTGTGTAGCTGTAAGGAATGGCTCTCGTCCAGCCAGCCAAGGCCATGTTCTGCGGCTTGCTGGCATGCAAGATTAATCTTCTCCGCCTGGCTCAAATCGAACAGAAGCTGCTGGCCTTCGAGCATTGCGTCTTTCAAACTGCCGAAAAAGGTTTTGATGTCGTTTTTAAGGCTGGGGTCAAGGTGCCGGTAGACCTTTCGCCGCTCGAATTGGAGCTGTGCAAAATAAACACGTAGGTCGTCGATGCGCTTTTTTCGGGCGTCCTCCAGTAGAGCTTCAGCTCCTTCTCCTTTGTAACTTGCGATCAGGCGGAGTGCTGCTGGCAGAGACCCGAGGCCTTGAGTGATCGACAGGAGATCGACTTCGCTGCGCTCCGGCTTACGGCCAAGTTGTAGCCACAACTGCCAGAGCGGTTCTAGAAGCTCGCCGTGCTTCGCGTACTTCTCCTGCACGCGGTCAACCTGGGCTCTTGGGCGATGCTCCCGCGCAGATCTTCTGATTCGTAAGCTGGACGGTCGTCTGTGTGCAAACCGGTTATACATAAAGCGCTGTTCTGCGTCTTTATCTTTGAATACATAGAAGACGCCAGGTGCTACAGCTACGGGTTCTTCACCGAGCGTTTCTGCAAGGAAATGACTCAGCTCCGACTGTGTAAAGTACTTCTGGAACGTGTTCCTGGAAGTTAGGACGCCGTCTCCATAGGGCTTGCCTTTCATGGCTTCCTGGTTCGCAATCATCGCAGAAACTACCAGGAGCTGATCGGCTAACTCATAGGCCCCTACCAGTGCTTGGATCCTTTCTTCGAAATTCTCAATCACATTAATCACGAAGCCGAGATTGACGATGTGTGCCGACCGCTTTTCGTTTTCAGGGGCGTAATAAGGATCCCAGCCCCAAACCATAAGGTTATTTTCTCTGAGCGTTTCGAGGTCACCGCCTTTACCGCACCCGTAGTCAAAGATGGTCTTTGAGCCATCTAGGTACCCGAAGCGCGCTAGGGTTTGCATAGGCGCCGACAAGCCGTAGCGGGTGAGGGCGGTAAGGTGTCGTGCCACAGTTTCTCCATTCGGTGGCCGTACGCATTCAGCTTGTAAGGTCTCCTCTGCGTTACCGACGGGCACTAGATCGTGGCCAACGACGCGAAAGCCCTTCTGCTGCAATAGCGCTTCCCATGCTCGTAAGAAACCGATGCGATTAGGATCGTCGAATAACCCAATGTCTTCAGCTGATTTCGTGAGCTCGGCATACTGCGAAAAGCTTTCGTGGATTTTGGGGAGTAACAGTTCTTTGCGGTGGAGAATGGGCGGGTTATTGGAGTCCTCATAGGTTCGAAAACGATGCTGTTCGGTTTTGAGGTCAACAGTCCAATAGCGGCGGAGGATGGGGAAAGCTTCTTCGAAGAAGCCTGGGTAATCGAGCAGCGTGAGGCTGCGCCGGTCCTCAGCTAGCTTTATAACATTAAAGTGGTCGCCCGGGGTTACCGATGCCTGGCGGGCGGCCGCCTCTATCAAGCGCTGGTCGGTTTCGTCCAACTCTGGGCGGAGGCATATGTGGAGATACTGATGACGTGCTACATGCTTGCCGATTTTTTGCATGAGTAACCGCTCGCTATCTTGTTGTTGAAGAGTACTAAAAACGCCGTGCGGTCCCTAATGTTCAAAAGGCGTGTTGTGATGCGCGGCAAATGAGCGGGCCAAAGCCGAGGTGATCAGTAGCGGCTGCCGGACGGCACCTTAAACAAACGGCCTGCTCATCTTCTTCGATGCAGCTAAAGAGAATGTATCAGGAGCTCTGCCGGCTAGCGGCCCGAGTATAAGCTTAGCTGGCATTCTCACGAAGTGTTTTGGTTGCCAAAAAACATTGACAGCGAGGCTCCGTTGGCTCAAAGTTAAATGGCTGCCAAAAAACTATAACGAGAATGAGCATGGATATTACACAAGAAGATCTTCGAAGAATAGCTGACGATTTTATAGGCTCGGAAGTCTCAGGTTTGCTGAACTTGGCACTTGGGGACGACCGTAAAGAGGTTGCGCTGGATCTCGACGGGTATCGCACTAGAGGGCCAGACGGCGAGGTAAGGACAAAATTTGCCATCCAGGAGCTGCTCGAGCGTGTCTTCGCCTTCGCCGTGATGGCGGAAGAAGTCGGAAGGGAGCGAGAGGACGAGGAAGCGCTAGATGCCTTTCTAGACTTCGACGCAGGAAGGGTTGCGATCTCGTCGCGCAGTGAGCGGCTTGAGCTGCTTGAGCTGGCTGAGCTGCACAGAGCCCGCCTTACATTAGAGTTTGGTTACGAAGGCGAAGCACTGACGCGTACGCAAGTTGCATTGCTAGGTGATTTTGCGGAAGAGACTGTGCGAGCGGCCGGGTTTGCTGAAGGGGACGCCCACCTGCCTCAAATGCAGGGTGGACATGTAACAAGAGAAGATGCTCGGCGCTGGCTGAACCATAAAGGTCGTTATAAACCGCTAAAGCGTTTCCCGCCCTCTCCGTTCGAGCCAACCTGGGAGCCGCACACTATTGATGCGTTAATGGGGTGGATGAGCGGTCAAATAGTAAAGCTAGGCGGTGATAATCGTATTCTCGTGAACGCGGTCTCGCCAGAATTACGTCAGGATTTTGAAAGGGCGCTGGACTGCGGGTCCATAGAAGAAAGGCGCACGGAATGGGTCACGCCTAGTAACGCTCAGGCGTTGGCAAGGCATTTGAAGGTAAGCGCCAAGTGGCTTTACGAACATGCTGACCGCCTGGCATGCGATTCGAGTCGTCGAAAGGTCCTTCGTTCCATGGAGGAGATTGTGCTGCCTCCTGAAAAACCGTCTCTTGAACTTTCAGTTACGGCCGAAGGGATGCGTAAGTTCTTTGACGGAGAGCCGGACATTGAGAGACACCCGGCTCAGACTAAGCCGAATAAGAAAATGGATGGTTACCGTATAAAAGGCGGAGTTACGTTTACGCATCAGCATGATGGTCAGACCCAGTTTCTGTGGCTGCCTGCGCAGGTCGCTTTTGATAGGCGTCTTCAGGCCAGGTTCTATCCTTCTCCCGAAGCACAGGGGCGAAACACCGGGCGGCATAGCGGTTTGGGTAAGTACCGGGAATTAGCCAGAGCTCCCCTGAACAAAGTGACAGTCAAAACTTACGAAGATCTAGAGCACATATTTTCAGGGCTTAAGATCTCACCGCTTACTTGAGCATGGTTTCAAAAATGAATTGCCGTACTAACGAGCTGGGTAAAGGAAACACAATGAAGATCACATATACCATCCCATCAGGAAAAAGAGCCGGCACAGTCTGCACGCCTCATAGGCATGCAGACGGGCGCTATGTCGTCAGCAGAACGAGATTCAAGAAAGACTATGTATTTGTCAGGTCGGTCGAGCAGATAGCTCGGTACCTTGATCGCGGATTTTGTGTCCGAATGAGTGATCCCGTGACTAAGACCAGCCCGAGTCTTATCACGAAAGCATCGCTAGAGATTACTGAGGACTCGTATGCGACTACCGCCAAGCATACCGCGACGGTCCCAACTCCAGCCCAGAAGGGCTCATGGCTGAGGACGATGTTGCGCCTCTGGCAGAGGATGACGTCGATGGTCCGCCTCAGGCTGAACCGCTCGTTGAGCTGATTCGTATAGTCGGGCAGTCACGTAGGAACTGCGAGGCCCGACAAACTACCGGCGGTCTGTTCTTCTCGTGGTCTAGGCCTAGAGAGGCAGCGTGAATTTGGTTTCCGGGAAAGAGCTTGAGTGCCATGCATTAGAAGGGTTGAAAAAAGTTTCCGAGGTGTGGTGTCTTGGAGTGGTTAGGCCCTCTTTAAAATCGGGGGCCTTTTTTTATTGAGCTAGTTTCAGACTAATTTTGACCTGCTGCCGTTAGATTTTCAGGTGTCGGAATGTGTTCGGCTTCCACTCTCAGCAAGTGGTCCCGTTCGACCGCGCGTAAGTCAGTCCCTTGGCTTCAGATGATTCGATTTTTACGTCGTAGCCCTGTCCTCGAAGCCTCTTGTGACGTCCGCACGGGCGTGATTGAGAGCAAGGCAAAAAGCGCCACTTGTTTTGTGGGCTCTACCTGATTAGACAAGGTGAGGATTAGCTCATTACCATGAGGAATGTGTAATGGTTTAGATGGATCGAATGAATACCAGGCTGAAAGCCGCCTACATCTGAAAATCGGGCCCAGCGGGCTCGTCCGTCGACTTATCCAACCGTTCTTGAGCGTGCTTAATGTTTTCGGTCACTGTGTAAACCAGATAGGGCCAGAAGCCCGCTTGATTTACTGTCTGCTCCAAAGTTTGTGGCGGCAGGAACCGCCTCATCTCAAAAGTAAACCCAGCCTGCAGCTGGTGATCATTTGTCAGTTGATTAAGCCTCGCGTCAGAGTTTTCCTGATACTCCGCCACAGACTCGCCATGGTCTGCCAACTTGGCTTCTAACAGCTCGTAAGCAGGCTTGACTCGGTTCTGGGTCAGCCAGCCAATATCCCAAAGGTCCCGGTGCTTTAGCCGTCCACGGCGCATCGCGAACGCAATCAGTTTGTCGGCGAATATTTCCTCGCGGGATTGGGCGTTGATGATGAGGTTGTCGGTACCGAGGTTTACCCCATAGTGGTTGCGTAATGTCTGAGGAACAACCTGGTAGCTCGGCACGGAGCAGATATCCAAATTTATCCGCTGGGCCGGCATGTCCGATCGCTCAGGCTGGGTGTTCACTTGGAGCTTCCAGGTATCGACGTTGCCCTGTCTTTCAGCTTTTGGTTCGGTGACTGTTATGGGAACGCCGTATTTCTCCTGTAGTCGTGACTCCAGCGTCCGCTTCAGCGCCTCAAGGTCAGACTTTTTAAAGTTGGCGCCACCGGTGAAGTCCAGATCCTCGCTCAGCCTGTTTGAGTTATAACAGGCGCGAAGGCAGGTGCCCCCGATGAAGGTCAGTTGTTGAAGCAAACCTGCCTGGTTGAGCTCCCTCATAATGTCATGATGAAGGATTTCTTTTTCCACGACGTTTCGCAGGGCGCTGAAGGAACTCTGGTTCCGAAGGGCTTGGCTAACCAAAGTATCAAAGGTGCTCATCGGCAGGCTCCTGGGGCAGAATCAGATCAGCCGTCGCTTTCCGGTTGAAGCGGCGCATATCGTCAACTGCCAGATCAACACTAGCTCGGAAAAGGTGGCAGTCGTGGTCATAGGTAAGCTGGCCCGCAATATCAGCCATCGATCGCTCTGTATGAATAAACTCAATCGTCCCGTAGCGACCGCAACTCACGGTCGCCGTGCGGCCCGTGCTGACCAGTGTGATCCACCCCATGGGCACCTGTGATATCACTCCGGCGTCGCTAAGCACCGTTTCCAGGCTAATGTAGTTGAAGTGGCGGGCCCGCATGAGCGCGGCCGCATGGAACAGAATCCGGCCACTGGCATCGGGGGCGCCGGTAAATTGATAGACCCCCTGGCAGACTCGCTCCAAAAGTCCTCTGCGTTCAGCGCGGTGAATTACTGCTCTGTATGCGTTTGGGCTCATACCAGGGAAGAGGGATCGAAAATCACTGACATGATAGAGGCCAGTGTTCTGCCGAGCCTCAGGTCGTATGAGCCAGTGTTCCAGTTGATTTAGCGGCTGCATGTCTGGTCCTCGCTTTGTTGCTTATATCATAACAAAACGAAGAGCTGGTCAGCACCAGAGAATCGCGAAAGAGAGTGCGTAAGCATATAGAAAAGGCGCGCTCTTGGCCGGCGAACGTAGGCTTCGGGTCGAACGGAGGTTCTCATCGAGCCCTCGAGCAGACCACCGGCCATTAAAAAAGCCCACGTAGGGTGGGCTTTGGCTGAGCGGAGAGTTGGCTTCCGCCCGGAGGATTGACTCAGATCGCCTTGGGGCGATCTTCGGGGCTTTGCCCCGCCGTCGCTGCGCTCCGGCGTCCAAATTGCTGTGCAATTTGTCGAACGAGAGGTTCTCATCTGCCCTCGAGCAAGCCCTTGTCCATTAAAAAAGCCCACGCGTGGTGGGCTTTGGCCGAGCTGAGAGTGGACTTCCGCCCGGAGGATTGACTCAGATCGCCTTGGGGCGATCTTCGGGGCTTTGCCCCGCCGTCGCTGCGCTCCGGCGTCCAAATTGCTGCGCAATTTGTCGAACGAGAGGTTCTCATCTGCCCTCGAGCAGACCACCGACCATTAAAAAAGCCCACGCGTGGTGGGCTTTGGCCGAGCTGAGAGTGGAATTTCGCCCGGAGGATTGACTCAGATCGCCTTGGGGCGATCTTCGGGGCTTTGCCCCGCCGTCGCTGCGCTCCGGCGTCCAAATTGCTGCGCAATTTGTCGAACGAGAGGTTCTCATCTGCCCTCGAGCAAGCCTTTGTCCATTAAAAAAGCCCACGCGTGGTGGGCTTTTTTAATGGAGATGGCCCGCCCGAGAGGATTCGAACCTCTGACCTCTGCCTCCGGAGGGCAACTTTTAGAGTCGTTTTTAAATGGGGAAAAGTGGGGTAAACGCTATGAATCAGCAGGTTAAGGCTGACGGGTAGCGCTTTCGAAACACCCATTAGAACAATAATATAGCCAATTAACGCCGTTTTTGGGCACAGATGCGTTCGGTTTTTAGTGGCTTGGAATCGGACAGTTGAGCGCTGCCTCAATTGCTGTTGACCCACTGATTTTAATTAAAATCCGCACTTGTATCTAGCATTAAAGTGTTAGGTACTAACATACGTAAAATCGGACAAAGTAGCTGTAAGAGTTAAGTGGTTTAGCGGAAAAAAGTGGCAATGAAAGCGAATGTGCGCGAGTCTCAGGAAGGGCGCCGTCATCGAACTCGATGTCCAGCTATAGCCACGTTCTCGGATCAGCGGAGGCACAGCGCGTTATCTAATCAAAGTGCATGCGCGTCAAAACACTGCGACCATGGTGGGGGCGATAAAACTTTTCAGTTGGATAGCGATGATGGAAGCCAGGTTAAGCAGTGTTGATGTTAATAAAGCTGATATACAGCTTATGGTTGAACTCGGTATGTCGGCAGACTACATGCGAGCTCTGCAAGGCGGAACTCTTCCGCTACCTGAATTAGATCCATTGAAAAGTGAGCGGAGCTTCTACGAGCTAACACCGACTGAGATTGAGGTCCTTCGAGCTGGGGGTGCTTATGGCCTGGACGATGAGGAAGACTTCTGTCTGGTACATTACGCGAACTTGCGAGGTCTCATCGAAGAAGGCCGACAATTCCTAAGCCAATGTTACGACATAACCCAAACTGCATATCTGCTCCAAGTCTCGACTGATGAAGCCGAGGCGCTTGCAACCCAAACTGATCCGATATTGCATACATTTCAGCTGGGCGCTGGCCCATGGTTCTTCCCTCGGTGGCAGTTTATTGGTTCAGGAACCGTACCCCATTTAAAGCCTTTGCTCTCCGTCGCTGGCGCTTCGATCGCACCAATGATCCTGTCGCGAATTATGCTCAGTAAGCATGTAGATCTTGAGACCGAAACAACACTCTGCCCTCGTGATTGGCTAGTCGAAGGTTTGGACGTAGAACCGGTACTCAAGCTGATGCGGGAAACTTCGAGCGGTTAGTGGTAATTTCATCTCCGAGGCCGCAAGTTAGCTGTCGTACGACCCGAACCCAAGAAATGGTTGGGGCACCAAATGTCAGTCGTCCGCCGAAAGCGAAGAATAACTCTATCTCTGGAAGTGTGGCTTTAGCTGGCATTCAGCCTGGCGATGAGTGTGAGAGTTTTGCTGATCGGAGAGGCGTGATCACTATCGTCATACAGCGCAAGGGCGCGGCTAAAGGTCTGTTGAAGGGGATCCATGGCAATAACGTCGAGGGTGAGGAAGAATCGTTACAGAGTGGGATGCCCGCCGGTAACTGACTCCGCGTTGCCGTTCGCTGTTATTGTCCGGGCTTAGTCGACCACTACACCATGCCCACATTGGGCAGATCAATGGCGAAAGCTACCGGTTGGAGGACAACGAAAGGCGGGCGGTGCCCAGGCAAAAACTGCAAAAACGCTATAATAAACGAGCTCAGGGGGTCAGTTTTACTTCGGCGTTTTAACCCCAAAGGGGCTCAGTCGGCGTCGACATATAACGCCCCTTCAATGATTTTAGACTTACGCATCTTTACGCAAATAAAGCGTAGTTACGCTTTATTTGCGTACTAACGTGTAAACCCAAGCCAAGCCGGGCCAGGCCTAGAGCTGTCGGCTGCTCAAGGTCTCAATGTCGACGAGCGATATTTCCGTAGGCGTCTCGCTTTGTATAGATCCGGACGAGGTATTTGGGCAGGACCAGGTCCAGGCCGTAGGTTTGCAGATTTGATAAAACGGAATCAGAAGTGGCAAGCCCCAACTGTAGTCGATATTCGAATCTCTATCGTCATGCTCTATCCATTTATCTCTGTCCGGCCAAGTAGCATAGGCCGTCGATATGAAACACAATGGATAGTCGAAAGCGTGCATTTTTGAAGGGCACGGGTGCACTCGACTCCTCTCTTTGGCCATGTTTGTACGGGTAAAATTATGACTTCTTGCGATAAGAATACTCGCATAGTTGTGCGTTTTGACGAAGAAACTCGAATTCTCATTGCACGAGCGGCGGAGCTGACTGGCCGTAGTGTAAATCAGTTTTTGGTCTACGCTGCTAGGAAAGAAGCTATCGAAACGGAACGCCAGGCACCTCAGGTTAAGGTCGGGAGAAAAAGCGCGGATCGAATGCTGGAGCTATTGGAAAACCCCGAACCTATTAACGCGACCCTCCGAGAAGCTGCGCTGGAGCACCAGAAGCTAGCACATGACTTTAAAGAGCGGCGTGTTCTAAAAAACGCCTGATGGTCGCCATTTGTCGCGGGTATTGTTTGAGCGGAGTTTCTAGTAGCAATTGCACTATAGCGTCATGAGGATACACCCATCTTTGCTGCAGCTGTAAGATCTCCAACAGAAAGCGCGTGGCGCGGTATGACTGACGCATGCTGCATTGATAACGACCGAGCCATTCCTTGTGGCGATGACGAAACTGGGCCTAACTGTAGCCGTTCTCGGCGTGCTGTTGCCGATATTATTCCTGCCGCAGCAAATGTTTGATCATGGGTTTGCTTTCGGGTTCAGGTTGGATTGACCTTGGCAAGGTGTTGGTCGGATGGCTACGCTGAACTAAAAAAAGTACTATCACTTGAAAATACGTCGAGCTCTGAAATGAGCCCCGACAATTGGACTTGCGGCAACGCTGGCCGTACAGAATTGCTCTCCTTTCCTCGCCTTCCAACGAATACTGCGCCAAAACAGTGCCTAATTTTTCAGTTGCTGTTTACCTCCAATTAAATACTCAACAAAAACAGTTAAGTGAAATTCCTGAGCATTTGGCCAGCTTTTTGCTGCCACCGGTCTGTGGTCCGTTCAAGCGGAAGTAGTCCGCGTTCAAATTGTTCAGGAGAAAGCTACATGAGCTTAAAATGCAGTCTGGCACTAGCTGTTGCACTTACCTTGCCACTACCGGCCATGGCCGAGGATCCGATGAAAGTCGGCTTTGTATATGTTGGCCCCATTGGAGACCACGGCTGGAGTTACCAGCACGACCAGGGGCGCCTTGCCCTGGAAGAGCACTTCGGCGACAAGGTGGAGACAACGTATGTTGAGAATGTCAGTGAGGGTGCAGATGCAGAGCGCACAATCCGTCGGTTGGCCCAGGCGGGTAACGATGTCATATTCACGACCTCTTTCGGCTTCATGAATCCGACGGCCCGCGTTGCCGAACAGTACCCCGACATTACCTTCCTGCACGCAACTGGCTACAAGCAAGACGATAACCTGGGCACTTACTTGTCTGTGACTTACGAGGGGCGCTACGTCACCGGTGTTGCTGCCGGCCTGGTTACAGAAACCGACACGCTGGGCTATATCGCGTCATTTCCTATTCCGGAGGTGATTCGCGATATCAATGCTGTGTATCTGGGGGCAAAAGAGGTCAACCCGGACATTGAGCTCAAAGTAGTCTGGGCCAATACTTGGTTCGACCCGGCAAAGGAGGCGGATGCGGCAAATGCCCTGATGGACCAGGGGGCCGACGTAATCGTCCAGCATACGGATAGCCCGGCGCCCTTGTTGGCAGCCCAGAAACGCGGCAACTGGGGCGTTGGGCAGGCTTCCGACATGCGTAAATTCGGCGGCGAAGCCCACTTGCTTTCTGTGGTAAACGATTGGGCACCGTATTACATCGACACTGTGCAGGCCGCCATGGACGATACCTGGAAGTCGGGAGATTACTGGGGCGGCATTTCCGACGATGTGATCCAGATTGTCGGAATCAGCGATCGCCTGACGGATGAGCAGAGGTCCAAGGTGGATGCGGTAATCGAGTCCATTGGCAGTGGTGAGCTTCATCCTTTCACCGGGCCATTGAAAGACCAGTCCGGCAAACTGCGGGTTGCGGAAGGCTCCACCATGACCCAGGAAGAGCTGGCGGGCATGGACTGGTACGTAGAAGGGATGACAGCGAATATACCGCAGTAAACGGTGGGCGGCGAGGGGCATCTTCAGGCTCGCCTCTCGCCTTGAAGGCTCAGTCAGGCGTTGCTGAGTAACTTTGCCACGCTAGATCGTACGTTCCGGGTCAGTTCGTCAATGTCCAGGTTTCCCATCACACCGTCTTTCACCACAGGGCGGCCCTGCACGAAACTATCCCGCACCTGAACCGGTTCTCCACACATGAGCGGTGCCAGCAGTGGGTCATGGACCCCGGCGAAGCGCGGCTGGTCTATGTCGTAGAGCACCAGATCGGCAGCTTTGCCCACCTCCAGACTGCCAACATCCGTCAGCCCCAGAATCTGCGCACCGCCCCTTGAGCCCCAGTCAAGGACCGTCTCCAGGGTGGTTGCCTCCGGGCCATGCACGGCCCGGTGGATCAACCAGGCCAGATTCAGTTCTTGCAGCAGCGAGCCCGACTCGGCCGAGGCCGAACCGTCCACCGCTAGTGAAACAGGTACCCCTGCTCGGGCCATCGCGACGGCCGGAGCAATACCGCTGCCCAGCCGACAGTTGGATGTTGGGCAGTGGGCGATGCCGGTTCCGCTGGCTGCGAGCCGCTCGATCGCGTGGTCGTCACTGTGGACCAGATGGGCAAACCAGACGTCCGGCCCTAGCCAGTCACAGGACTCGGCGTAATCAATGGCGCTCATGCCGTATTTCCGGCGGGCCTGTTCCTCATCTGAAAATACTTCCAGCAGGTGTGAGTGGAGTCGCAGGCCCTGTTCGCGCGCCCACTGGGCCTGGACCTTGAGTCCTTCTGGCGAGCTGGAGTGGATCAGACTGGTTGGGGCAACCACCAGCTTCTTCATGGCGTCCGCCCCGGGTTGGTGGTGTTTTTTGCGAGTGGCGTCAAGCCTGTTGATGACCTGATCAAGGGTCTCCGGCTCGATGTTGTGTTCGATCATGCCCTCATGACTACCCTGTTCCGTCGCGCTGCCCCGGCATAGAACCAGGCGGATTCCCAGCTCATCGGCGGCCTGCCAGACCGCATCTTCCAGCTCTGGTGGGGTGGTGCTGTGGTAAAGGTAATGATGGTCGGCGCAGGTGGTTGCGCCAGAACGTATCATCTCATACAGCCCCAGGCGGGCGGCGTGATACATCAAATCTGGCGTCACCTTTGGCCAGAACCGATAGGGCACGCTGCCGAGCCAATCCCCCAGGGTTTGGTTAAGACCCGCCGGCACACCCTTCATGACTGACTGGGCCAGGTGGTGGTGTGTGTTAACCAGCCCCGGCCAGATAACACAGCCCTGGGCGTTGATAGTTGTTTCCGGAGCGGTGGGGCTCATGTTGAGGTCCCGGCCGAGCTCGGCAATACGCCCGTCAGTGATGCGGATGTCGGTTGCTTTGGCGTGGCTGGCGGAAAAAATGGCCGTCGCGTTCTGGATCAGATAATTCACAGGCTGCTCCTGGTGTGAGAAAGAGCAATGTCCCGGAGTCTTGCTCCTGACCGCTTCTACTCTTGTTGCAAGTGCTTAGACACATGAGGTCGTGATGTAAAACGTTTGATATACGCACAGCGGGCATCCCACCAATGCAAAAATCCTTCCATTTTTGACCATGTGGTCAATCCTGTTTCGGCGCTCGCCCTGAAGATGTCTTCTGCACCGTAGCGGTGCCCGTGAGGGTAAAAATGCACTGCTTAGGTACGTACTCGAGCCGGACGAAAAACCGAATCGGAGGCAACGAATTGATCGACCGCGATTCACAGATTGCTGTCACGCTGGCACAAAGGCTGCTTGGTGTAAGTGTGGCTGTTCTTTTTTGCAGCCGCCCAGTCTGAGTAGAAGCAGTCAGGAACCTGCCGTGCTTGCGGTAGTTTCGGGTCATTGCTCAGTTGTCGGCCGGACGGCGGTTGGCGACATCGAGGCAATGGCTTTCGCGGCCGCCATGGTAGTGCTCGCCCCATCCTGTCCGGTCCTAATCCCTCAGAATGTTCTGCCTGGGAGGCATTGATGACCACCACTACCAAGAAATACGACCTGAAAGAACTCAACCTGGAAACCACTTTTGGCGGTATGGGAAAGGAAATCGACCGTGACGTACCGGTGATTGACCTCACCGACTTCGAGCACCGTCGACAAGAGATTACTGAGCAGCTATGGATTGCTGCCACCGAGGTAGGCTTCTTCCAGTTGGCCAACCACGGACTGGAACTGGCGGTAGTTCGTAAAGCGTTCCAGGTATCAGAGCGCTTTTTTGAACTCCCAGAAGGTCAGAAGTCGCAGTATCCGCTGAAAAAAGGCCTCAATGCCGGCTGGGAATTTATGTCCCAGGTGCGGCCCTCTACCGGCACAGCTGACCAGAAGGAGTCCTTCCAAATTACCTTGCCGCACATGGACGACCTCTGGCCCAACCAGACAATCGTGCCGGAGTTTCACAGAGTAATGCTGGATATGGAGTATCAGGCTTGGCAGCTGGGCATGAAGGTGCTGTCCTGCTTTGCAGACCGCCTGGGATTTGCGCGAGATTTCTTCACGCAGGCTCATGATCGGGCCCTGCCGGACTACCAAAGCACCCTTCGGCTACTCCATTATCTGCCCTTGGCGGATGAGGCTGGGCTGGATGAATCCATCTGGCGGGCTGGCGCGCATACCGATTTTGACTGTCTCACCATGGTCTTCCAGCAAACGGGCCAGGGCGGGCTACAGGTGAGCCCGGGAAAGGATGCAGAAGGAAAGGGCGATGAACGGGAATGGTTCAGTGTGCTGCCGAAAGACGACCTGATTACCTGCAACATCGGCGACATGCTGATGCGGTGGAGCGATGACCGCCTCAAGTCCACCCTCCACCGCGTGCGAATGCCCAGACCGGGCGAATACAACGGCTCTCGCTACAGCCTGGCTTTCTTCTGCCAGGCCAACAAGGACGTCATGATCGAAAGTCCGCAGGGCAAATACCCGCCCATTTCCGCCCGGGATTACCTGTTGCAGCGGATCAAAGCGAACTTTGACGCGGCTGCAGAAAAGGCCGAGTCGCAGAAGCAGTAGGATCCATTTACAGTGGCCCCCTCGTTTGGGGCCTACTGCTTTGTTCTTTCCTCCCTTCGGCGTTGAGAATCAAACCACGGCGTTTTGTAGCCGATTATTTTGACTGCTGCCGGCTTATCAACCACTGGCCAAGCTGTTGTCGCTCTTCCTCGGACATGCTGGTGGTATTGCCCAAGGGCATGTAATGGGTGACCACGGCCGCTTGGCGTACCTGAGCCCCATGACTGTCGAGCATGGACAGTTCATCCAGCACGATGCCAGCCGGCGCGGCCTGGAAGGCTGGGTGTGACGGCTGACTGCTATGGCAGCTGGTGCAGTGTTTTTCCAGTATTTGGGTGACGGTCGTGTCGGAGATCCGGGTCACAGCATTTGCCGTACTTGCCCCAGCTCCCGTATCTGGGGCGACAAACCAGATTAACGCCGCCGCCAAGCAGGCTGATACAACGAGAATCGACGGGCGGTTGACGCCGCGATGCCTGAGGTTGAAAAAGTGACGAGCGAAAGCGGTGATAAAACCGATCGCTGCCAGGATCGCCCAGCCCCAGGGGTGACTGTAAAGCATCGGGTAGTGGTTGCTGATCATGATGAACAACACGGGCAGCGTCAGATAATTATTGTGGGTAGAGCGCAGCTTGGCCAAAGCCGCCAACCGGGCCACCTTGGGATCCGGTTCGCCACCCTGGGTCACTGAGTCTACCAACGCTCGCTGGGAGGGGATGATGCCCAGGAACACATTGGCCACCATTATGGTGCCGATGATGGCCCCCACGTGGATGAATGCGCCCCGGCCCGAGAACAGCTGAAACAGGGCCCAGGCGGCGAAGACCAAAATAGCGTAAAGCACCAGGCCGAAGGCCTTGCCGTTTTGGGCCAGAGGGCTCCGTATCAGTCCCTCGTACAGCGCCAGCGCGAAAGCGATGACGCCCAGGCCGATAGCGGCGGCCGTGGCCATGCTTATGTCGGCCTTGCCGGCATCGAGCAGATAGCCCGGCGATCCCAGATAGTACACAACAAAAAGTAGGGCCATGCCGCTCAGGAACGTGCTGTAGGCCTCCCACTTAAACCAGTGCAGTTCTCCGGGCATTTTTTCGGGCCCCAGATGGTACTTGGCAACCTCATAGAAGCCGCCCCCATGAATGGCCCAGAGGTCACCCTTTATGCCTTTCTGTTTCTTCCACGTGGGCGGCTCCCGCAAGTGGTTGTCCAGCCAGATGAAGTAGAACGAGGCGCCGATCCAGGCGACTCCGGCGATAAGATGAAACCAGCGGACCAGCAGGGCCAGCCATTCGTGCAGATAGGCCGCCATGGATCAGGCTCCTTGTTTGGAATAGTTAGAGGTGAGTGCGACGCTGGGGAGGAACGCCGGCGCTGGCGGGCGCCGATACTGGCAAGTACCGGCCACAAAGGTGGCGGTAACGGCGCGGTCGTCACCCAGGATCATCAGATCGAACAGCGTTTCCGCCAGGGTCTGGCTGTGCGTCTTCTTCATCGCCAACAGAGGGCCGCGAGACGGGTCCAGTACGACAAAGTCGGCATGGCGACCGGGCTGGAGGCTGCCGGTGTCGTGATCCTGATGCAACACCCGAGCATTGCCCAGGGTCGCCAGATAGAACGCCTGCCAGGGTGTCAGAGTCTGACCCTGCAGACGACAGACCTTATAGGCTTCGCCCATGGTAGCCAGCATCGACAGGCTGGTGCCGCCACCGACGTCCGAAGCCAGGCCGACGTTTATGCCCGCCTCCCGGGCTCGTCGGAAGTCGAACAGGCCGCTGCCCAAGAAAGTATTCGAGGTGGGACAGAAGGCGATGCGGGCGCCGGTCTCTTTCAGCCGCTTGCGGTCCCCGTCGTCGATGTGGATGCCATGGGCGAGTACCGTGTGATTCCCGAGCAGTCCGTAGTGGTCGTATACGTCGAGGTAGCTGGCACGTTGCGGGAACAGTTCACGGATCCATTGGATCTCCCCGAGATTCTCGGCCCAGTGGGTCTGCACCAGCGCTTGCGGAAACTCGCCGGATAGTTTTCCGGCCAGACTCAGCTGTTGGGGGCTCGACGTGGCGGCAAAGCGGGGAGTAATGGCATACCGTTGCCGGCCCCGTCCATGCCATTTCTCCAGGAGCCGGTGGCTCTCCTGGTAACTGGTCTCGGGGGTATCGATCAGGTCGTCCGGCGCGTGACGGTCCATCATCACTTTACCAGCGGTCAGCCCCATACTGCGGGCCTCGGCCGCTTCGAACAGGGCCTCTACCGAATTGGCGTGGGAGGTACAGAAGACCAGACCGGAAGTAGTGCCGTGCGCCAGCAACAAATCAGCAAACCGGTGAGCCTCAGTCCGGGCCCAATCCCTATCGCTGAAGCGGGCCTCATGGGGAAAAGTATAGGTCTCAAGCCAGTCTAATAGTTGCGTGCCATAGCTGGCCATCACGCCCAGCTGTGGCATGTGGACATGGGTATCAATAAAGCCTGGGAGGATCAGCCCCTCCTGCCAGTGCGTCACGGGTGTCGTTGGCGCCAGTCTGGGCAGCAGCTCCCGGGCCTGGCCTGTGGCCAAGACCTTGCCATGGTGTATCAGCAACAGCCCGTCTTCGAGGTATTCGGTCGCGCCGAGGGCCGGCTCGGGCTCATTGCCCGGATCCTCGAGAAAATGTAGCAGGGCGCCGCGATGGGCCTCGCAGTCGACGGGAAAGCGGACGTCGGTAGTTCGGATCATCAGCTTCCCCGGTAGGTTGAGTAGCCCCACTGATTCATCAGGAGCGGTACGTGGTAGTGGGCGTCCGGGTCGACGACGTGGAAATCCAGGGTGACCTCCGGGTAGAAGGTGTTCAGGTTGCGTGCGTGGTACCACGCGCCCGTGGCGAAACGCAGCCGGTAGTGGCCGCGTTCGATGGGGCCACGAAACCAGGACATGAGGCGGCCATCGTCGTCGGTGGCGGCATCGGCGATGAGCTTTGCGCCGTTCTCCAGCACCTGTTCCAGGGCGACCCTCACGCCAGCGGCCGGCCGACCGCCACCAAGGTCGAGGATATGAGTCGTCACGGGGCTCCTGTCGGTCATACCAATTTCTCCAGTCTCAGTTCAGCGATTTTTGCCTGTTCCCGGGCCGCATTCCCCAGTTCCATCTTGCGGCTATTGGCCAAACGGGTTTCCAGTAGGGTTAGCATCTCCTCCGCTGATTTTCCGGTGGCGCAGACAATGAAGATGAACCCAAATTTCTCCAGGTAGGCATCGTTTTGCACCTTGAGCCGTTGCAGGAGCTCTTCCGGGGCCTGCCGCGCTCCGGCCTGTTCACCGCTGGCCAGCGACCGGGTAGAGGCATACTTCTGGCGCAGGCTGTCTATGTCGCCGATACGGGGGTGGGCTTCAAAGGCCTGTAGCCAATCCTCTTCTGTAAGGCTGGGCCAAAGGGCGTGGCTCTGATTCAGCATGGCCGTGGGGTTGGAGTAGGGGCGGCCATCGACCATGCCACGGACCCAGGTTCCGGCAGCGCAGCAGTTGTGGAATGCCTCTTTGGCATGGCGTTCGGGCAGGTCGTTCAATTCTTCCAGGCTCATTCTGTGCGCTCTCCGGATTCGGTTTTCTGGATCAGGCCGCGCAGTTCTTTCCAGGGCAGGCCCCTTCGCTGCGCGGTGCCTGTGGTGGCGGTCGTCAGCGCCAGGAGTTCAGAGGCGATAGATACGGCCACCTCCATGGGGCGCTTGCCGGGCACGTCGGCGCGGCCCACGGGGCAGCGGATACGGCCGATGTCGGCGGTGGCGTAACCGCGGTGCTCCAGGCGGTGACGAAAACGCTCTGCCTTGGTGTTGGAGCCGATCAGGCCGATACCGGCACAGGTGGCGCTGTCGAGCAGCGCCCGGCATAAGTCAAAATCGAGCTGATGGTTGTGGGTCAGGATCAGCACTTGCTTGCCGCTGCACAGCATCGGTGCATCGCCGACCGGGTCATCGGTGCGGTGAACGTGGACATTGGCGGGAACCTCGGCGGGAAACTGGTCCGCCCGTTCATCGACCCAGGTCACGCGCCAGGGCAGTTCGCCGAGAATGGTGACCAGCGCCCGAGCGACATGGCCAGCGCCGAAGATCACAAGCTGTTGTTCGCAGCCGGGGTGAGCTTCCAGCAAGACTGATACACTGCCGCCGCAACACTGCCCGAGGCTGGCGGCAAGGGGAAAGTGAGCCAGTTCGCTGGTGTAATCGGCCCTCGCCAGACGCTCACGGGCCTGCTGACAGATACGGTACTCCAGGTGGCCGCCGCCGACGGTGTCATAGCTGTGGTCGCCAGTTACTACCATCTTGCTGGCCGGCTCCCGAGGCACGGAGCCGGTGACGCCCAGTATGGTAACCAGCGCATACGGAATGCCGGTCTGTTCACAATGGGCCACAGCCTGGTACCAGTTCAATCGCCGCTCCATCACGCGTGCTCCTGCTGGTCGTCCAGCCAACGCTGACTGGCAGAAACTGCGGCCAGAACCCGTTCCGGGGTCGCCGGAGTGTCAAGCCTCGGGCTGTAGCGATAGTCGGTCAGGCTGGCCACGGCATTCCTGAGCGCACTCCAGACAGCGATTCCCAGCATCAGCGGCGGTTCACCCACGGCCTTGGAGTGGAACACAGTGGCTTCACGGTTCGGGCTTTCCGGTACCAATGCCACGCGCAGGTCCGGCGGACAGTCAGACACTGCCGGTATCTTGTAAGTGGCCGGGCCCGTGGTCAGTAGCCGGCCTTCATCGCTGTAGACCAGTTCTTCAGTGGTGAGCCAGCCCATGCCTTGGATGAAGCCACCTTCAATCTGGCCGATGTCGATCTCCGGGTTCAGGGATCGACCGGCGTCCTGGAGAATGTCGGTGCGCAGCACGCGGTATTCACCAGTGAATGTGTCGATCAACACCTCGGAGCAGGCAACGCCATTGGCATAGTAGAGAAACGGGCGACCCGTTCCGGTCGCCGGGTCATAGTGAATCTTGGGGGTCGCGTAGAAGCCGGAGGACGAGAGTGAGATGCGGTTCATATAGGCCGCCCGGATCACGTCTGCCCAAGGTAAGGACTTGCTGCCTATCACCACCTGGTTATTCACGAACGAAACCTGTTCCGCTGGCACAGACCAGTGGTGCGCGGCGAAGGCGGTCAACCGTGCACGAATCTTCTCGCATGCGTCCAGTGCAGCCATGCCATTAAGGTCGGATCCGGAAGAAGCGGCGGTTGGTGAGGTGTTGGGCACCTTGTCGGTGCGGGTGGCGGATACCTTTATGCGGTCAAGGTCCACCTGGAAGGCGGAAGCCACTACCTGGGCCACCTTGATGTAGAGACCCTGCCCCATCTCAGTCCCGCCATGGTTCACCTCAATGCTGCCATCGGTATAGATGTGGACCAATGCGCCGGCCTGGTTCAGATGCTTGGCGGTAAAGGAGATACCGAACTTCACCGGGGTCAGTGCCATACCACGCTTGAGTACGGGGCTGGAGCGGTTGAAGTCGATAATGTCCTGTCGGCGCTGGCGGTAATCTGAGCTGGCCTCCAGGCTGTCGACCATCTCCGGCAACAGGTGCTGTTCCACGGTCTGGCCGTAGTGGGTAACGTCCCGTCCGGGCCGATAGAGGTTGAGCTTGCGAATATCCAACGGGTCCCGGCCCAGGTAGCTGGCAATGTCATCCATCGCCTGCTCGATGACCATCATGCCCTGGGGACCGCCGAAACCGCGGAAGGCTGTGTTGGAGACAGTATGAGTTTTGCAGCGATGGCCGGTGACCCGGGCCTGGTCGAGAAAGTAGGCGTTGTCGGCGTGAAACATGGCTCGGTCGACAATAGCGTCAGAGAGGTCCGGCGAGTAGCCGCAGCGGCCGGCCACCATGATGTCGGCGCCGTGGATTAATCCGTTGCCATCGAAGCCGATGTCATACTTATTGTAGAAGTCGTGGCGTTTGCCGGTCTGAATCATGTCATCCGCGCGGGCGAGACGGTATTTCACGGGTCTGCCGGTAGCCCGGGCCAACAGGGCGGCGACACAAGCCAGGGGTGCCGCCTGGGTTTCCTTGCCGCCAAAACCGCCGCCCATGCGACGCACCTCCGCCTGTACCTCATGAATCGGCAGCCCCAGCACTTCCGCCACCAGCTTCTGCACTTCCGAAGGGTGCTGGCTTGAGGTGTGGACGAACACCCCGCGGTCTTCGGTGGGCTCCACCAGGCAGGCCTGACCTTCCAGGTAGAAGTGCTCCTGGCCGCCGACGTACTGCTCCCCCCGAAGGCGGTGGGGCGCTCGCGCCAGGGCATCATCCGGGTCACCGCGCTGTTGGGTCTGGCTGGGTCGCACGAAGAGCTGTTTTTCCAGGGCCTGGTCGACGGTGATGGCAGCTTCCATTGTTGCGTATTCCACCTTTGCCAGCCGGGCGGCTTTACGGGCGGCCAGATGACTGGTGGCTGCCACGGCAAAGATGGGCTGACCGATGTGTTCGACCAGGCCATCCGCCAGTACCGGGTCGCCGGGAAAGACCGGGCCTATATCCAGGTGGCCGGGTACGTCAGCAGCGGTAATCACCGCCACCACGCCCGGATAGGCGCTTACCTCACTCAGGTCCATACTCACAATGCGGGCATGCGCCTGGTCACTATGACCCACGGCGGCATGGAGCAGGCTCTCCGGCTCGGGTAGGTCGTCAATGTAACGGGCCTGGCCGCTGACGTGTTTCCAGGCGCTTTCGTGAATGGCGCTGGCACCAGCCAGACCGCGGGCGTTGCGGGCCGGAACGGGGACGTTCAGAGGAAGCTTACGCATAATCGGTCACCAGCATCGGTTCATCGTTATGACGGGGGTCGGACGCCAGCAGAGCCCGGCGCAACAGGTTGCCAGCCACCTGTAGGCGATAACCCGCCGAGGCGCGCACATCACTCAGGGGCTGGAAATCGGAGGCCAGAGCGGCTATGGCCCGAGCAACGCTGGCTTCGGTCCAGGGTTGGCCACACAGGGCGGTTTCGGCCGCCAGTGCCCGGGCTGGAGTGGCCGCCATACCGCCAAACGCCAGTCGACAGGCCACCACCTCGTTGCCATCAAGAGTTAGTTGAAAGGCGCCCAGAACCGCGGAGATATCGTCATCCAGCCGCTTGGAGACTTTATAGATGAACAGGCGCTGCCCCGGCTGGGCCATTGGCACGCGCACTGAATGAATAAACTCGCCGGGCTGCAGGTCGGTCTTCCGGTAACCCAGGAAGAACGCTTCCAACGGCAGCCGGCGTTCACCATCAGGCCCGTCCAGCACCAAGGTCGCGCCCAGCGCGATCAGCGGCGGCGGCATGTCGCCAATGGGGGACGCGTTGCCAATGTTGCCCCCGACGGTGCCCCGGTTGCGGATCTGCAGCGAGCCTAGCCGGCTCAGCATGCCATCGAACGCCGGCCACCGGTCCGAAATTGGTCGGTGGAACCGGCGGTAGGTTGTGGCGGCGCCGATAACCAGCTCGTCGCCTTCCACACGGCAGCCCGACAGCTCCGGTATCCGCTCGACACTGATCATGTGCTCCAGGGTCTTCAGCTGCTGGGTGATTTCTAGTGCCAGGTCAGTACCCCCGGCAATCAGACGCGCCTCGGGAAAACGCCCGCGAAGTTTCCGCAGTTCGTCCAGCGTCTGTGGCGCGTCGTAGCGTGGCCCGTCGGGTAATGACAGACCTACGCCAGTGCTCAAGGTGGCCTCCAAAGCCCGTTTTTCCTGCACCAGACACGCCGCCGGATGTGTTTCGTCGTCCGGTGACCAGGCCTGGACCAAGGCCTCGCGCCCGGCAGCGACGATCGGTCGATAGCCGGTGCAGCGGCACAGGTTGCCAGAGAGCGCCTCAAGGATAGCTCGTTCGCTGCTGGCGTCCGGTTGCCCGCTGGCGTGCAACGCCACCAGAGACATCACAATACCTGGCGTACAGAAGCCGCACTGGGCGCCGTGCTGTTCCATCATGGTTTGCTGTACCGGATGACCGGGCTCCTGCCTGAAGGCCTCGATGGTGATCAACTGTTTCCCGTGCAGGCTGCCTATAAGGCTGATACAGCTGTTTACCGCTTCATGCTGAAATTTGCCCGACTGGTCAGGAGTTCCGATGATAACGGTACAGGCGCCGCAGTCTCCGGAGGCGCACCCCTCTTTCGTGCCAGTAAGCCGCATTTTGGTGCGTAGCCACTCCAGAATGCTCAGGTTTGGGTCGACTTGGTCAAGTTTTTGAGGGCGTCCGTTGAGTACGAATTCGATCACGCTTCTCTCCGTATCCAGGCAGTAGGCAAGGTCTGGGAGGCTACCCCCTCTTACAGAAACCGGGGCGGGCCGACTTATACCCGGGATTCTGCAAAAATCTGACCAAATGGTTTGTTTATTGTTTTTTTGGGCTGATATTAATAATTGGCAAACATATTGCTCGTCCTTCAAATGTTGATTGCATGGTCAGTTTTGCGGCCAGTTACCTGATTGAGCGATATGAGGCTGTCTATGAGTGCAGCGCTACGGCTGAAGTTGGAGGACATCGTTAAGGACTATCCCGGATGCCGGGCCAACGACGGTGTTGATCTAGCCGTGGAGGCAGGGCAGATCCATGCTCTGTTGGGTGAGAATGGCGCTGGAAAAAGCACGCTGATGAAAGTGATCTACGGCCTGGTTCAGCCGGATCAGGGCCGGATAATCTGGAACGGTCATGCGGTAAAGGTAGATAGCCCAGCCCGGGCCCGGGAGCTGGGTATCGGCATGGTGTTTCAGCACTTTTCCCTATTCGAAACCCTGACCGTGGCCGAGAACATTGCACTCGGGCTCCCGGCGAATCAGGCCCGCGATCGCCGTCGACTGGCGCAGCGGATCCGTGAGGTATCCGAATACTACGGAATGGCGCTGGACCCTCGCCGGTTTGTCAGCACGCTATCGATGGGAGAGCGACAGAGGGTGGAAATCGTCCGCTGCCTTATTCAGGAAAGCACGCTGTTGATACTGGACGAGCCTACCTCGGTGCTTACGCCACAGGAAGTTGCGTCCTTATTCGCCACGCTTCGCCAGTTGGCAAAGGGCGGCTGTAGCATTCTCTTTATTAGCCACAAGCTGGAAGAAGTTCGTAGCCTTTGCGACACCGCCACGGTGCTCCGACAGGGCCGAGTCAGTGGCGAATGCCGACCGGCAGAGGTTTCTACCCTAGACATCGCCCGTCTTATGGTGGGGGATGACACGCCTGTTTCCACCCGAGTAGATGCGGCCGAGCCCGGCGAGGCCCTCCTTGAGGTGAATGCGCTGTGCTGGAAGAGCGCCGACCCGTTTGGGGCCAGCCTGGCCGATGTGAGTTTTTCCTTGCGGCAGGGTGAAATCGTGGGCATCGCCGGGGTAGCAGGCAACGGTCAGGACGAACTGCTGAAGGCGTTATCAGGCGAAGTCAAAACCTCGGACGGGGAAATCCGTCTGGCGGGGCACGCCATCGGCGGGCTGTCACCCGCTCAGCGCCGGCGGCTAGGTATGGCTGTTGTTCCGGAGGAGAGACTTGGTCGCGGCGCGGTACCAGAATTGTCGCTAGCAGCCAACGCTCTGCTGACAGCGTCCAGTCAGGGGCTGGTACAAAAGGGCTTGATCCGCTTTGCCAGGGTAAAGGCGTTCGCCCGTGAGGTGATAAACGATTTCGGCGTGCGCTGCAACGGCGAGGAAAGCCCCGCGGGCAGCCTCTCCGGCGGCAATCTGCAGAAGTACATTATCGGTCGCGAAGCCCTCCAGAGTCCGCGCCTGCTCGTGGCGTCCCATCCAACCTGGGGTGTGGATGTCGGCTCCGCCGTGGCTATCCATGAGGCGCTGGTCCGGCTACGAAATAGCGGTACGGCGGTGCTGCTGATATCCGAGGATCTGGACGAGCTGTATCAGCTATGTGGCCGCCTCGGCGCCCTCTGTAACGGTCGGTTGTCGCCCTTGGCCCCCACGTCGGGTGTCAGTATCGAACAGTTGGGGCGCTGGATGGCGGGCGACTTTAGCCGCGACGAGGTCGCTGATGCTGCAGCTTGAGCGTCGTGCCGTCGATTCCTCCCTGATGCGTTGGGCCTCACCCGCGCTGGCCTTGCTGTTAACGGTAATGACCGGCTTTGTGTTGTTTCTAGCCTTGGGGAAGGACCCAGTCAAGGCGCTGACGTTCTTCTTTATCACGCCCATCAGTGACGTACACGGTCTGGCAGAGCTGGGGCTAAAGATGGCGCCGCTGCTGTTGTGTGCCGCAGGACTTACAGTGTGCTATCGGGCAAAGCTCTGGAACATCGGAGCGGAAGGGCACTTCCTGATGGGCGCTCTTGGTGCCAGCGCGATGGCTGTGTGGCTGCTGGAGGCCGACGGTTTCTGGGTTCTGCCGCTGGTGCTCGGCGCAGGTTTGATGGTGGGCGCGTTTTGGGCGGCCATCCCCGCGTTCCTGAAAACCCACCTGCACTGTAATGAAATCCTCACCACCATCATGCTCAATTACATCGCCCTGAACCTGCTGCTTTACATGGTTCACGGCCCCCTCAAGGATCCCTTCGGCTTCGGCTTTCCGCAGTCAGTTATGTTTGCCGATAGCGCTCTCCTGCCGGCCCTGATACCCGGTACCCGTCTTCACCTCGGCTTGGCGTTCGGATTGCTGGCCGGTGTGGCGGTGTGGTTCCTGTTCTCGCACAGCTTCATCGGTTTTCAACTCAAGGTGCTGGGTCAGGATACCCGAGCGGCGGCCTTCGCCGGCTTCGGTTCGCGCCGCCTGACCTGGTTTGCTTTTCTGGTCGGCGGCGCGACCGCTGGCCTGGCCGGGGCGTCGGAGGTGACTGGCCCCATCGGCCAGCTGGTGCCCCAGGTTTCGCCAGGCTACGGCTATACCGCCATTATTGTGGTCTTTCTCGGGCGCATGCATGCGCTGGGTATTGTGGCGGCTAGCGCCCTCATGGCACTGACATTTATCGGCGGCGAGATGCTGCAGATCGCAATGAATCTGCCAAAGGCGGTGACCGGCCTGTTCCAAGGGCTGCTGCTGTTCTACTTGCTTACCTGCGATGCCTTCATCCACTACCGCATCCGGCTGCGTAAGCCGGCCGTGACAACAGCCGGTGCGCCAGCTCTGGCTGCGCCGCAGGAGGCCTGACATGGATCTTCTGACCAATATCTTGGCCGCTACGGTCATCGCCGGCACGCCCCTGCTGCTGGTATCGCTCGGTGAACTGATCTGCGAGCGTTCCGGCGTCCTCAATCTGGGCCAGGAGGGCATGATGCTGATGGGCGCGGTAGCAGGCTTTGTCGCTACTCTAGCAACCGGCAGCCTTGCGGTCGGCTTAGCCGCTGCTGTATTAGCGGGCATAGCCATGTCACTGCTGTTCGCGCTCATGGCGGTCACATTGGCTGCCAATCAGTACGCCGCAGGGCTGGCCTTGACCATATTCGGTACCGGGTTGAGTGCGTTTGTCGGCGCCGGCTTCGTGGGACAGTCCATTGACGGCTTCGCAGCTGTTGCGATTCCCCTGCTAAGCGATATACCGGTTATCGGTAGGGTTCTTTTCAATCAGGACGTGCTGGTTTACACCTCGCTGGCTGCTTTTGCTGCTGTGCATGTCTTCCTTCGACATAGCCGGGGAGGTCTTTTACTGCGGGCCGTGGGTGAATCTGCCGATGCGGCCAATGCCAATGGTCTGCGGGTTTTGGCCGTGCGCTACCTGGCAGTGGCGTTTGGCGGCGGTATGGCAGGCTTGGCCGGTGCCTATCTCTCTCTCGCCTATACGCCCATGTGGACAGAGAACATGACCGCCGGACGCGGCTGGATTGCGCTCGCCCTGGTGGTCTTCGCTACCTGGCAGCCGAAAAGGGTGTTGCTTGGTGCGTACTTGTTCGGGGCGGCCAGCATCCTCCACCTCGTTTTGCAGGGGCTGGGCTGGGACAGCCCGACCGAGCTGCTGGCGATGCTGCCTTACGTGGTGACGATTCTGATGCTGGTCCTGCTGTCCTGGAATCCGGCCCGAACCCGACTGAATACGCCACTTTCCCTCGGTCAGCCATTCCGGCCCGGCCGCTAACAGCAACTGATGTTTTACATCTCAACGATAACCGAAGTAGTAACCATGAGGCTCAACCATGAACGCATTTCGTAAAACGCTGATTGCTGGCTGTGTTGCAGCAGCCTCCTTTGCCCCCGCGGCCCACGCTGAGAAATTTTTCGGCGCGTCAAGTATCTCTTTGCTACACAGCGCCGACTATCAGTACGTCGAGTTTGATCCAGATGGCGACGGCGGCAGTAAGGGAGAAGCTACTTACTTTACCTTCGAGAATTTGACTGTCCACAACTGGGGGGGAACATTTTTCTTCATCGACCGTGACCAGCCCCGGAGCAGCCGCGACGGAGAGGATAATGTTTATGGCGAGTTCGCACCGAGCCTCAGCGGCAGCTGGCTGACGGGCAAAGAATTGTCATTCGGCCCGGTCAAGGATGTCATGCTGGCGGCGCAGTACGAGTTTGGCGGCGGCACTGAGGCTAACAACTACCTAACCGGTTTTGGTCTGGCCTGGGACGTTCCCGCATTCACTTACTTCAATACCGGCTTTTACTATGTAAACAACAGCGAGATCAGTGACGACTGGCAGATGACTGTGAGCTGGGGTGTGCCTTTCAATTTGGGGCCGGCTCTCTTCCTGGTTGACGGTTATATCGACTGGTCCACCGCGGCCAGCGATCATAAGTCCGAATTCCAGTTCACTCCTCAGATCAAGCTTGACGTTAGCAACTTCTGGGGCGAGCCGGGTGTGCTCTTCGCGGGTGTCGAGTACCAGTACTGGAACAACAAGTTCGGGCTCGACGATACCCTTGTTGACACTCAAAGCTCTGTGAGCGCCCTGGTGAAATTCCACTTTTGATCCGTAACGGGATTCCGGCAGAATCACCCTGCCGGAATCCTGAACACATGGACAACAAGTGAGAATCCCATGACTTACAACCCAGTCGCAGATACGCCACTCGAAGGAACGACAATCAAAGCCGGCAACCGGAGGTACCGGCCTGGGAGAATACGTGAGCGTAATCGGGAAAAGATTCTGCAGGCTGCGGAGGAGGAGTTTGCCCAGCACGGGTTCCGGGGGGCAACCATCCAGAACATAGCCGAACGGGCAGGCTTGCCCAAGTCCAACGTGCTGTATTACTTCAGCAACAAGAAGCGGATGTACAGCGCCATGTTTGACGACATCCTGGCGCGTTGGAACAAGGTGTTCAGCGATATCAGTCCGGAGGACGACCCGGCCGAGGCCCTGTCGAACTTTATCCATACCAAAGTGGAGATGTCCCGGCGTTACCCGCTGGCATCGCGCCTGTTCGCCATGGAAATCATTCAGGGCGCCCCATTTTTGTTGGACCACTTGCGCACCAGCATGCGCGAATGGGTTCGGGGTCGGGCAGAGGTAATCCAGCGTTGGATTGACGATGGGCGCATGGCGGCAGTGGACCCGGTCCAACTGATCTTCCTGGTCTGGTCATCCACACAACATTACGCCGACTTCCAGGTTCAGATTCTGATGGTCGAGAACAAGGCCGAATACGAGAAGCGGGACTTTGACCATGCGGCTGAGTTTCTGACCGATGTGATCCTGAAGGGGTGTGGACTTGAGAAACCGACATGACTGAAGCAGAAAGCTATCCCAGGGACATGCGTGGCTACGGCGAGCATCCGCCGCATCCGCAGTGGCCCGATAATGCAAGAGTCGCTGTCCAGTTCGTGCTGAACTACGAAGAGGGCGGCGAGAACTGTGTGCTCCACGGTGACGACCATTCCGAGGCGTTCCTCTCCGACATCATCGGCGCCGACGCCTACCCAGACCGGCACATGAGCATGGAATCGCTTTATGAGTACGGCTCAAGGGCGGGCGTTTGGCGTATTCTGAAGGAGTTTCGCCGGCGAAAACTGCCGCTGACAGTCTTTGGCGTGACGATGGCTCTGGCCCGTAATCCGGAGGTGGTTAAAGCCTTCCTTGAGGATGGCCATGAAATCGCCTGTCACGGCATGCGCTGGATTCACTATCAATATATGAGTGCCGCGGAAGAGCGCCGCTATATGGGACTAGCCATCGACCAGCATACACGCCTCACCGGTGAGCCGCCCCTGGGCTGGTATACCGGCCGGGACAGCCCAAACACCCGCCGGCTGGTGGTGGAGCAGGGCGGCTTCGAGTACGACAGCGACTATTACGGTGACGACCTGCCATTCTGGACCACTGTGACGGGCGCCGACGGTGCCGACGTGCCCCACTTGGTGGTGCCTTATACACTGGAAGCTAACGACATGCGCTTCACCTCTCCCCAGGGCTTCAATTCCGGGGAGCAGTTTCTGCAGTACCTGAAAGACACCTTCGATGTGCTCTACAACGAGGGCGAGACCGCGCCGAAGATGATGTCTGTAGGCCTGCACTGCCGGATCATCGGTCGTCCAGGACGCTTCCGGGCTCTGCAGCGCTTCCTCGACTATGTGCAGCAGCACAATCAGGTGTGGATATGCCGTCGCATCGACATAGCGCGTCATTGGAAGCAGGTTCACCCCTACCAGAAAAAAACACCGGAGTAGAAGGATGAGTAGCGACGCGACGATAGCGGCGGTTGTGGAAGGGCCGGGTTTTACCCGTGAAGGGCTTAATCTGGCGGATGGCAGCCTGGGCGCGGCGGTGGTTGAGGTCACAGACGAGTTCTTTGCTCCCCGGGAGCGCATGCTGGCCCCCGGTCAGCCGGTATTCTACCCGGACCGCTTTGATGAACATGGCAAGTGGATGGACGGCTGGGAGACACGCCGGCGCCGTACAACTGGCCACGATTGGTGCATCATCCGCCTGGCCATGCCAGGGCTGCTGATGGGCGTGGACTTCGATACCAGCTTCTTTACCGGAAATTATCCCCCGGCAGTCGCATTGGACGCCTGCTTCAGCCCCGAAAACGACCCGGACGAGGCTAGCGCCTGGCAGCCCTTGATCCCCGCCATCGAGCTGAAGGGCAACGATCACCGCTTCTGCGGCATAAACAGCGATCAGCCCTGGACCCATCTACGGCTGCACCTATACCCGGATGGCGGTCTGGCACGCCTGAGGGTTTACGGTAAACCTTTTTGCGATTGGTCAAAGTTGTCTGCTGATGAGACGGTAAACCTACTAGCCCTGGAGCAGGGCGGCGACCAGGTGGCCTGGAGCGACGCCCACTACGGTGAGCCGCGTAAGCTGTTGCGTCCCGGCCGCGGCGTCAATATGGGGGATGGCTGGGAGACCCGGCGGCGGCGGGAACCGGGCAATGACTGGTGCATCCTGGCGCTGGGCCACAAGGGTATTGCGCAGCGTATCGAAGTGGACACGGCCCATTTCAAAGGCAACTTTCCTGCAGCCTGCTCCATCCAGGGCGCCAGTGTCGAACCCGGCGCGGGCACCGCACAGTCGCTGGTCACCCAGAGTATGTTCTGGCCGACGCTGATGGCGGACCAGCCGTTGACCGCCGACAGCATCCATCAGTTCAGCGAGCTGATTGAGCTGGGGCCAATCACGCACATTCGTTTCAATATCCTTCCCGACGGCGGGGTCAGCCGGCTGCGGCTATTTGGACGACCGGCACAGTGAGCGCGCTACGCGAGGTTGCGACAGAACCACTGACGCGGCAGGCCTTCGCGCCGTTTGGCGAGGTGATCGGCACGCACGGGGCGGACTCGTTCCCCATCAACCAGGGCAGGACCGAACGCTTCCATGCGCTCGCCACGGTGGAGCTGCTTGGTGTAAACGACCAGGGCATCCTCTCAATATTCCGGGGTCAGCCCCTCGAGCCGCTAGTGATTGCGCTGATGGAGCGGCATCCCTTGGGCAGCCAAGCTTTTGTGCCGATTAACCGAGGCCCTTTTGTGGCTGTTGTGGCGCCGCCGGGCCCTTTCGACGAGAACGAGATTCGTGTCTTTCTGGTCCCGGGCGACCACGGCGTGAGCTACCGGCCAGGAACCTGGCACGCGCCGCTACTGCCACTGCATGTCGATTCCGATTACCTAGTGGTTGATCGCCAGGGTAGCGGGCAAAACTGTGACGAAGTCACGCTCATGCGTCCGATAAAGCCTTGCTTCCGCTGAAGCATCGGTTTGCCGTGCTCCGGTCTGAAACCTGTCGCGATGAGATACCGCCAGCCAGTGTTGATTGCTTAGTAGGCTCCAAGAACAGTAATGGAGGCAGTATTTCATGAGCGCTTTTGCTATCTGCAACGTTGCTATCTTCACCATTGACCAAGGCAACCGCATTATTCCCGAGGGCACCCTGGTGGTGGAGGATGGCCGTATTGCCCAGGTAGGTGAGTCGGAACATGTGACCGTACCGATGTACTGCGAGGTGATTGATGGCCGTGGCTATGCCCTGCTGCCGGGCCTAATTGACTGCCATTCCCATTCCAGCCTGATGCGGGGTATCACTGAAAACATGCCGCTCATGGAGTGGTTGCCCTGGTACCAACTGGAGCACCGGGCAATGACGGAAGAATTTGCCTACCATTCGGCCCGCCTCTGTTACCTGGAGGCCTTGCAAAGCGGCACTACCTGCGTGATGGACATGTTTCGCTACATGGACCGCTGTGCCGATGCGGCTGCCGAACTGGGGCTGCGTGTTCAGCTCGCTCCTTACGTCGCCGACCGCCCGGGGAAGGATTTCTTCTCAACCCGGGAGGAGAACCGTCGCCTGATCAACAGCCACCACGAGGGCCAGCAGGGGCGGGTGCGGGTCTGGATGGGGCTGGAACACCTGTTTTACTGCTCCGGAGAGGCCTACCGGGAAGCCGCTAATCTGAGCCGCGAGTTCGGGGTGGGCATCCACACCCATGCCAGCGAACAGAAAGCAGAGGAGCTGGCGGTCACCGCCGACTTCGGGCGTCGTTCACTGGCGATGCTGGACCACTACGGCATCCTCGGGGAGCGTACCCTGTTGGCCCACTGTGTGTGGCTGAACGACGAAGAGATCGCTCGTATCGCCCATACCGGCACCAGCGTTGCCCATTGCCCGGTCAGTAACGCCAAGCTGGCTAGCGGTGTGGCGCCGGTACCGGAGATGCTTCGGGCCGGCGTGACCGTGGGCCTGGGTACGGACGGACCAGTATGCAACAACAGCCTGAGCCTATTCGAGGAAATGAAATTTGCGTCCCTGATTCAGAAAGCCACGCGTTTGGACGCCACCGTACTCCCAGCGGAACAGGTCCTGCGCATGGCGACCATTGACGGCGCGAAAGCGCTAAATCTGGATCATGAGATCGGCTCGCTGGAACCCGGCAAGAAAGCAGACCTGCTGATGCTGGACCTGGGAGGTGCCAATCTAACCCCGGTCAGCGTTGATGAGCAGGGGGGCAACCTGATCTGGAATCTGGTCTTTGCCGCCACCCCCGCCAACGTCGACTCGGTCTGGGTTGACGGCCACCAGCTGATCGCCGCAGGTCAGCCCGTCCGCGTCTCGGGCCGGAGCATCATTGTCGAGGCCCACGAGCAGGGCATGCGCTTACATGAGGCCTGCCGTAAGCTGGCCCATACCCGAATTGCCATGAACTGAAACCCGGAGGCAGAGCCATGCCATCTTTACCCCTGATTTCCATTGCTGGTCTGAACAGCGACGATTTTGCGGTGCGTCGGCAAACCGCCGCCGAACTAGGCCGGGCCTGCCGGGAGGTGGGTTTTTTCTACGCCACCGACCATGGTATTCCCGAGTCGGTGTTGCAAGCTGCGTTTGCTGGCGCCAGGGACCTATTCGGACTTTCGCCGGCCAAGAAAGAGGCTCTGTCCATCAAACGGTCGCCTCACAACCGGGGCTATGTCGCCATGGCGGATGAAAAACTTAACCCTGAGTCAGGTTCTGACATGAAAGAAGCGTTCAACATCGGAACCGACTTTCCCGAGGATCACCCCGACGTGGTGGCCGGCAAGCCATTCCGGGGCGTGAACTTCTGGCCACCGATCCCCGGCTGGCGCTCACAGGCTTTGAACTACTTCGATCACTGTCTGGAACTGGGGCGCACCAACCATCGCGGCTTCAGCTTGGACCTTGGGCTGAACGAAGATTTCTTCTCGTCACACCTCTCCCTGCCGATCGCGACGTTGCGCATGCTCCGATATCCGCCCAGCGCCGGCAAGATCGAGCGGGAGGATGGTGCTGCAGGGGCGCACACCGACTATGGCAACGTCACTATCCTTGCCACCGATGAGGTCGCGGGTCTGGAAGTGCTCAACCGCCAGGGCGAGTGGATCCAGGCTCCCTACGTGCCGGGAGCGTTCATCTGTAATATCGGCGACTGCCTGATGCGCTGGAGCAATGACACCTATGTTTCGACTCCCCATCGCGTCCGCCCGCCCGAAAGAGAGCGGTATGCGATTGCCTTCTTCCTGGAAGTGAACCCCGACTCGATTGTGGATCCTCGCGACACTGTTCCGGACCAGAAACCGAAGTATGAAGCGGTCACCTGTTCCGACTATCTTGCGTCACGGCTGAATGCGACCTATGAGCATCGGAAAACCTCATGAGGCCGGTGCTGATCTCATCACACTGACGTGGGCGGCGACGACTTTCCAGCCAGCGTCGAAACGGACCCAGGTCTGCATCTGGCGGCCCTGGTCTTCCGTTACCCCATCCCGGAACTGGGTGCTGACAGTGGCGAATGCATCCCCAAACGTTGTCACTAAGGTACCGTCCAGGACCCGCCCGGGCCCCACGGGTTGGCATTGTCGGCGGTAGGCCTTGATGGCTTCAGCTCCGTAGAGGTTCTCGGCAACCCCAAACCGTACGGTGAACTCCGAGGCCCAAAAATAACCGTCGAGTACGGCCAGGTCATTGTCGATCAGGGCCTTTTCATAAGCCTCGAACGCATGCGTGACGCTGGCAACGCAATCTGGAGCATTGATGGTGAGGTTCATCATAATCAATTCTCCGTCACTGATCGGGTTGCCATATAGTTTCTCCAGCCGCCAGTATGGCTGATGTCCTGAGCGCCCTCCATGCCACAGGGCTCGCAAATAAAACCGGTAGCCCAGGTGCCGTCTTCCAGCTCAAGCTGGCCAATACCCAACGGATGGGGAATCCCGGCCACAAACGTTCCAAACCGATCCTCCGGCATGCGCCACACCTCTACTTCGATGGCAACGCCGGCATGCTCTGATCGGACCAGTCCGGGCCGGTACGGTGGGCCTCCTGCCAATGCGTAGAAACGGTATCGGGGAGCGGTCCTGATGCGTCTCACCAGCACGGCACCACGATCCGTTAGCTGGCTGTTTAGGGGGTATCCTTCGAGATGTGCGCCACATACTGCCACATCCAGCGTGCGCGCTGTCCGTGGCCGATCCTCCGGGATCAATGCGTCGCTGGTTGCACCAATGGTATTCGTAACCCGGCGGTGCAAGCGGTCGGCCAGCACACACAACTCTGTGTCACTCCAGGAGAAGCCGAACAGGGTAACGCCCCAGGGCAGGTTGTTTTCCAGGAAGCCTCCCGGAACAGAAACCGCTGCGTAATCCAGCAGGTTCATGAAGTTGGTAAAGGCTCCCAGGCGGGCATTAAGCACGATCGGATCAGCGATCATATCGTTAATCGTGTAGGGGCCCGGGCACGTCGGTGTGACAACGATGTCCACGCTCCGTACGATTCGATCAGTCTGCTGTTTCAGGGAGGCCAGCCGATACTGCGCATTGAAAGTGTCACCGGCAGAGTATTTGTCGCTGCCCGCCAGCACCTCAACAACGGCGCTATGGACCTGTTCCGGGGCATTCACCAGCGCCCTGATTGCCAATTGCCGCTCACAAACCCAGGGCCCTTTATAAAGTAGTGCTGCTGCTTCGGAAAAAGGGTGGAAGTCGATCTCTACGGCTCGTCCCCCAAGAGCTTCCAGATGCTCAACAGTGGCATCGAAAAGCTCCTTGGCTTCCGGGTATTCAGTCAGCCCCAGTTGATCGGCAGGAGGAATGCCGAAGCTGAACGTTTCACTTACCAATCCTCGGGGAGGTCTGCTGTTCCTCTGCCATGGATCGGTTGGGTTGCGTTGATCAGCCAGGGACAGGATCTGGTTGGCCTGGAGTGCAGTGCGGGCGAAGATAGCCACACAATCGAGGCTCTGGCATGCGGGAACCACGCCATCCACGCTCAGTCTACCCAGAGTGGGTTTGAGGCCAATGATGTGGTTGAGGGCGGCTGGCACCCGGCCGGAACCTGCGGTATCGGTACCCAGAGCAAAGCTGACCAGCCCCAGGGCGACCGCCACTGCGGAGCCGGAGGATGAACCACCCGATATCCAATCTGCATCAAAGGCGTTACCGCATGGCCCGAAATCGGAACGGGTACCGTTGAGCCCGGTGGCAAACTGATCCAGGTTGGTCTTGCCCACGGGAATCGCCCCTGCAGCCAGCAGCTGCTCAACGACAAAGGCGCTGGCCTCTGGAAGGATGCTGATATGTCGATTTCCCACCGTAGTTGGAATTCCCTTCAGGTGGACATTGTCCTTGATGGCAAAGGGCACGCCATAAAGCGGCAGAGATTCTGGTGAATGGCCCTCCAGAGCTTGCAGAAAGGGTTCCCGCTCTTCGGGCGTAAGGTAGTGGATCCACGGGTTCCGGTCGGCGAACGCAGTCTGGTACTCATCGAGTTGTCCCAGCAGCTCTCTCGGGGTCAGCTCCCCCGCCTGATAAAGCTCCTGCAGGTAGTCAATATCGAGCCTCACCGGCGGCGTAAAAGGGGCCTTCATAAGGCCCCCAGTCGTTTCAGCAGGCTGTCGGAGTCGGTAACGGCGCCGAATACGCCGCCCTGCATCTGGATCATCTTGACTGCGTGGTCATGGTTTGCCTGATCGGTGGCTCCGCAACAGTCTTCCACCAGCACACACTCGAATCCGCGGTCGTTCGCTTCGCGCATCGTAGTGTGCACGCATACGTCGGTGGTAATGCCGGTCAGGATCAGGTTCTGGATACCCCGTGTCTTCAGAATCAGCTCCAGGTCGGTAGCGTAGAACGAGCCCTTACCTGGTTTATCGATGATGGGCTCGCCAGCTTGGGGTTCCAGTTCCGGGATGATGTCCCAGCCTGGCTCCCCCCGCACCAGGATGCGTCCGCAGGGGCCGGGGTCACCGATGCCGGCGCCGATCTGCAATGAACGCCAGCGCTTGTTGGGGGGCAGGTCGCTGAGGTCAGGCCGGTGCCCTTCACGGGTATGGATCACAGGCATGCCCAGAGCCCGAAAACGACTCAGCAGCCGACTGATGGGCTCGATGGGCGCTCTAGTAAGGGACAGGTCGTAGCCCATGGTGTCGACATAGCCGCCCTCGCCGCAAAAGTCAGTCTGCATGTCGATAATGACCAGGGCAGTGTTGAGCCGGTCCAGGTTGTTATCCCATGGCCAGGCATAGGGACGAGAGTTCAGGGTGGTGGTCATGGTTGCTTACTCCTGGATCGATCGTAGGCTGGAGAGGGCCTCAAGGAGCTGGTCGGAGGTGGCTGTGGCTCCGAACAGTCCGCCCTGCATTTCTGTCATCGTGAAGATGGCATCCCGGTGTCGGGCCTCAGTGGCAGCGGTGCAGTCTCTAAGAATCAGGGTTTCGAGGCCACGATCATTGGCATCACGGACGGTCGTATGCACGCAAACGTCCGTTGTGAGGCCCGTTACGATAAGATGCGTGATGCCTTGCAGGCGCAGAATGTGATCCAGGTCGGTAGCATAAAAGGCACCTTTGCCAGGTTTATCGATCACGATTTCGCCGGGGGCTGGGGCCAGCTCCGGGATAATTTCCCAGCCAGCTTCACCGCGAACCAGAATCTTGCCCAGAGGGCCATCCTTGCCAATACCGGGGCAGACCTGTTCACTGCGCCACTGTTTGTTGGCCGGGAGATCCACGAGCTCCGGTCGGTGACCCTCACGAGTGTGGAGGATCAGGGCTCCCGGCAGTGCACGAAACGCCGCCAGAACGCGGCGAATGGGTTCGATGGTGGCTCTGGCGGGAGTCAGGTCAACACCCTGGGAGTCGATGTATCCACCGGAAGCGCAGAAGTCCTTCTGCATGTCGATGATAACCAGTGCCAGCTGCCGGGGCTCGACCGGCGCGATGCACGGCCAGGCGTAGGGCCGCGCATCGGGAACTGTAATGGCTGCGGACGTGCTCACTTGAGACGTCCTTTGACGCCCTGAACCAGGAAGTCCATTTTCTCGGTCTCACTCAGGGTCATGGTGTCGCCCTCCTCAACAATCACTGTACCGTCCTGTCCGATTACCGGGCCGGCCCAGACCTGAAACTCCTCATTCATGATCGCCTCCCGGCGGTCCAGCACGGTCTGGCGGTCCTCTTCACTGACAGCGCTACCAAATTCGCTGAGCTTGGCGGCCTGGGTCAGCAGGTCACCCCGTAGGTGCTTGGACTCCCATGTGCCGTCTTGGGCGGAAGTGACGATATCCACCATCATCGGGCCCCAGTTCCAGACCGCGCCGACCAGCCAGCCTTCTGGCGCAAACTTGCTGGCGTCGGCATGGTAACCCACGGAATATACGCCCCGGCGCTCAGCCACTTGGACATAGTTAATTGGCGAGTCCACGTGACCGCTCAGCACATCCGCGCCACCACTGATTAGCGCTTCCGCCGCTTCCGCCTCTTTAGTGGGATCGGACCAGCTGGAGGTCCAGATTACTGAGGTGGTCACCTCGGGGTTCACACTCTGTGCGCCACGAGTAAACGCATTGATGTTACGCAATACCTGTGGAATCGGATGGGCGGCAACAAAGCCCAGCTGATTGGTCTCTGTAGTCAAGCCCGCTGCGACGCCGGCCAGATACATGGCCTGATCGATTTCTGCGAAGTAGGTCATCAGGTTGTCGGCGGTCTTGAGGCCACCTGAATGGGCGAAGTACACGTCCGGATATTTCTCCGCCACTTTCAGAGCGTGGTCCAGGTAGCCGTAGCTGGTAGGGAACACCACCTCGACCCCGGAGCGAATCATACGCTCCATTACCCGCTGCACATCGGCGTTTTCCGGGATGTTTTCAAAGTACACGGTTTGCACGTCGTCCATGTGCTCTTCCAGGTAGAGACGGCCCTGGTCCTGAGCGTAGTTATAACCATAGTCGGTCTTCGGTCCGACGTAGACAAAGCCAACCTTGGTCTCGGCTGCAGCCTGGACGCTGATCGCCAGGATAGAAGTTGCCAACAAGGTGCGGATCGCTTTTTTCATGGTGATTCTCCGTTTGGTTATGTTCAGTCAGTTATCGAGCACTTTGAAAGACGACCCTTAATCCGGCCGGCATGCCGCCACCGCTGGCCCTAAGCCCGCGATAGCTGAGCATGAGCACGCTCAGGGGAATTAGGTAGGGAAGCGTTGCGAGCAGGTAGGGAGAGATATCAACCCCCCAGGACTGCAGTTTCAGGTTGAGAGCTTCCGAAGCACCAAACAGCAACGCAGCGGGTAGCGCGTACCAGGGGTTCCAGCGAGCCACGATCACAAGACCCACGGCCACCAGCCCTCGGCCAGCGGTCATGCCTTCCACCCAGTTGGCGGTGTAGTCCACCGCCAGAGCAGCACCACCGAAGCCAGACATCAGGCCGCCGAAAGCGATTGCTGCAAGCTGGTAAGGGACCGGGTTATGGCCGAGATTGCGGGTAATGTCGTGGGACTCACCTGCTGACCTCCAGCGTAGGCCGGTACGGGTCCGGAAAAGAAAAAGAGAGATGGCGGGAATGGCCAGCAGGGTTATCAATATGGTGGGTGTGATGGGCCCGAGGAACTGACCCAGCAGCGGAATCTCGCTCACAAAGGTGTGGTTCAAATTGCCGAGAGAGTCGATCCTCTCCCCCACGAACGGGATCCCATAGTAGGCACTTAGCCCGCCGCCAAGTATCAGGACCGCAACGCCACTGGCGACCTGATTGGCACCACAGCCGAGTACCAGGATAGCGTGCACCATCGATAGGCCAATTCCTGCAGCACAGGCAGCCATCACACCCAGCCACGGATCGCCGGTCAGGGAGGCCACCGCAAAACCGGTCATCGCTCCCAACAGCATCTGACCTTCCACGCCGAGGTTGATAACGCCACTGCGCTGAGTCATAGATTCCCCCAGCACTACCGCAAGCACTGGCGTGGCGCTACGCAGAGCCGCAAACAGCAGAGTAAGGAGTTCAGTTACGAAATATTCCATACAGATTCCTCTGAATTTCTACCGGTGGTGCTGTTCAGGCACCACGATGCTTCGGCCAGAGACTTGCCACCGCCAGCACAATGATGAACAGCAGAGCTTGGAGGATGTCGGCGCTCGCCTTGGGAAGTTGTGCATAAAGTTGCAGAGAGTCGGCTGAAGCGAGGAGACCGCCCATCAGTACTGACAGCGGGATAAGACGCAGGAAATGCTGTCCGGCGAGCCAGGCCACCAGGAAACCGGTCATGCCGTAGCCGCTGGCCAGACCGTCCTGCAGCCGGTTCTGGATCACCGAGGCCTCAGCAATACCGGCGAGACCGGCAAGCAGCCCGCCGACGGCCATCACAATCAGAACGTTACGCTCGTAGGAAATGCCAGCAGTTGCGGCCACCCGAGGGTTGCTGCGGCTGACTTGCAGACCCAGCCCCCATCGGCTGCGGGTGACTAGGACGTGCAGGACTACAGCCGCGACAATACCGAATACCAATCCGAGGTGGACCCGCGTATCGAAGAATTGGGGCAGGATCGCCCCGTCTGGGAACTCGATGGTAGCCGGCCAACCTAGAGAGTTGGGGTTCTTCCACGGACCGTGGACGACGAAGCTCACCAGCAGTACTCCGACATAATTCAGCAGAAGGGTGGATATGGTCTCGTTGACTCCCAGGCGAGTCTTGAGAAGGCCTGGGATGACGCCCCACAGCGCGCCTCCCGCCATTGCGCCAGCCAGCATGAACGGCATCAGTAGCCAGCCAGGCTGATCCAATACGGCCAGGACTGCTCCGGTGCCAAACAGTGCGCCCAGGTAGAGTTGTCCTTCGCCACCCACGCTGATTAGGCCGAGGCGCGCGGGCAACGCCACGGCTAGTGCGGTTAGGAGAATGGGGGCCGTTTTAACCAGGGTCTCGCTGAAGGAATAGCTATCGCCAAACGCGCCCATTACCATTTCCTGGAAAAGGGACACTGACTCACGGCCGTTGAGTGAAAAGAACGCCAGGGCCGCCACCACAAAAGTGGCTGCCATGACCAGAACTGCCCCGGCAGGGCCGCCGAGCAGGCGCAGGCCAAACCGTGTTGCGGCGTGGGTGTGGCTTATCATGAGGCAGCCCTCGTGTGTGGTTCGGCGTTTATCGCTGTGGGGCCGGCGGTGGCGGATTGATGTTCGCCAGTCATGGCCCGGCCAATGTCGAGCCGGTCGCATTCCCGTGGGTCGAACATGCCAGAGATCTGTCCGCCCTGAAGCACAGCGATGCGGTGGGCATACGCCATGAGGTCATCCAGGTCTTCCGAGATCCACAGAACAGCGGCACCATCATGGGCTTTGGCAAATAGGGCCTGGTAAATGTCATGAGCGGCGCCAGCGTCCAGTCCCATGGTGGGGTAGGCTGCCACGATCAGATCACGGCGCCCTTGTAGCTCTCGGCCCACCACCAGTTTTTGCAGGTTGCCTCCCGATAGTTGTCCGGCGGGTAGCGAAGGGCTGTCGGGCCGTACTTGGTATTGGCGGATGATTTCGCGGGTCTGTTCAATTTCCGGTTCCCAGGCTGGAAAGAAACGGAGCTGCCGGAAATGGGAAAGGGCTACGTTGGTGGTCAACGAGAGGTCGCTTGCTACAGCATTCACTGCGGGTTGTTCAGGTATGTAGGCGACCTGCTCGGAGGTCTTCGGGGCACGAGCAGCCGAATGCAAAACAATACCGTCAATAATCACTTCACCCTGGGAGAGTGGAGCCAGTCCGACCAGAGAATCCGCCAGCAGGTGCTGCCCGTTACCCGATACCCCGGCGATGCCCAGGATCTCTCCCGGTCTAATATCAAGGTCGATATTCTCAATCGACTGAACACCTTGGCGGGCGTTGAGCTTGCGTATACTGACCCGCGGCGGCTTGCCGGAAAACACATCCCGGGGCGTCACATCAATAGAAGATCTTTGATTGCTATCGCCCATCATGAGGCGGACCAGCGAGGCTTCGCTACACTCCTCCCTGCTCAGGGTCTGTACCAGTTTTCCGGCTCTCATAACCACGACCCGGTGGGCACAGGCCATGACGTCCTGCATCTTATGAGTGATCAGTATCACGCTTCGACCGCTCTCCCCCAGCCGGCGTATCAAACCCCATAGCCTTTCTGCTTCCTGGGGTGGCAATACCGAGGTGGGCTCATCCAGAATCAGGACTTTGGCATCCAGGTTCAGTACCTTGACCAGCTCCAGTAGCTGGCGTTGTCCCACGGAGAGGTCTCTTACCAGCGTGGATGGATCCAGACCGGGCATGAGCTCTTCCAGGTAGGTGAGCACCTTTCTATGGGACCCGGTTTCACCAAATAGTCCCCTGAAGGTCCAGAAAGGTGGTGTTGGATAGGCCAGCAATAGGTTATCCAGTACCGACAACGCAGGCACCAGGTTGAATTGCTGGAAGACCATTCCGATGCCGAGAGACATGGCCTTCTGAGGAGAATCGATGATGGTTTCCCGATTGTTGACCAGGATACTGCCTTCGTCTGGTGGGTATAGTCCGAACAGCATCTTCATGAGAGTGCTCTTGCCTGCGCCGTTCTCCCCGAGGAGGGCAAGGACCTCACCCTGACGGATGTCGAGGGTGATCCCGTCGTTGGCCGTAACTTCTCCAAAGCGCTTCGTAACGTTGTAGAGCTGAATCTCCATTGACGAACCTTAAGTCGCATCTGTTTGTTGTATGCAACGTTGCATGGATCATGCCATTGGCCATTCACAGGGGCGGAAGATGCACTAGCACAGCAGATAAGGACAGAACTTCTTCGTGAATAGGTGCGCTGTGGCGGTCAAGCGGGTGCCCGAATTGGGTGCGTTGGCTGGAGCTGTGCTCAAGGATGGTGCGTAAACATCTGTCGTTCGGCGTTCCGGGCGGTTGAAAAAAAACGAGTCCTAAGGAATGATGTATACAACAACATATCAAGGACCGAAGTATGGCTACGTCCACAAGAAAATGGACCACAGACCGCATCTACCACGAACTGCGTCAGGGCATAATGAATCTCGAGCTGTACCCGGGCAGCCGGATAACCGAAACCGAGCTGGCCCAGCGTTTCGGCGTAAGTCGAACACCGGTGCGGGAAGCGCTGCAGAGGCTGGCTGTGGAAGGGTATCTTACAATTCGGCCCAAGCACGGATGCTACATCCGCCCGCTCGATGTTTTCGAGCTGGCCGAGTATTACGATGTCAGGGTTGGCCTGGAGCTGGAGGGCCTCGCTTTGATGGCGCGCCGTATCCCGTACCGGGGCATCGCACAGCTGGCGGAAGACTGGGACCCGGACAGGGCCGGTTTTGGGCTGGAGGGCACTGAGCAGTTCAAGGATGCGGAGGAGGAATTCCACATCCGATTGGCAGAACTCAGCGGCAATCCGGTGCTGGTTCAGTACCTGCGGGACATCAACGACCATATCCGCATCGTGCGTCGCCTCGGGTTGCCGGACCCTGAAAGCGTAATGAGAACGTATCGGGAACATCACGAGGTCTGCCAGCGGATTCTCGCCAACGATCTCGAGGGGGCCGCATCACTACTGCGGGACCATGTCCATGAAAGTCAGGCGAAAAGCCGTGAAGTGACGCTCGCCCAGCTTGAACTTCGCCGGAGGGAAAGGGTGCTGGAAGGATGAGCTTATCTAGCGTTCGGTTCCCCTGGCATGGTTCCTGCTAAATCACCTCCACCAATTTGGGCTACCGCAAGAGGAGTAGGTGCTAAATGAGTGGATTAGGTGGTTTGAACAAATCCCCCCACGGGCTGGTCATCGGGCTCGTGCAATTGCAGTTGCCAGACGTAGGAACGCCGGAGCAACTTCAGGCACAGACCCGGCGGGTCTGCCAACTTGTAGGCAAGGCCCGTCGGCAATCACCAGTCATGGACCTGGTGGTTTTCCCCGAGTACTGTCTCCATGGCCTCTCCATGAGCACCGACCCGGCCATAATGTGTGATCGCAACGGGCCTGAAATGGAGGCTTTCCAGCAGGCCTGCCGGGAGCACGACATCTGGGGCTGCTTTTCTATCATGGAACACAACCCTGGCGGCAATCCCTACAACACCGGCGTCATTATTGATAACACCGGCGAAGTACGTCTCTTTTACCGCAAGCTGCACCCTTGGGTACCAGTGGAGCCCTGGGAGCCTGGCAACCTCGGCATTCCGGTCTGCGACGGGCCCAATGGCAGCCGTCTGTCTCTCGCCATATGTCATGATGGGATGTTCCCGGAAGTGGCGCGTGAATGCGCCTACAAGGGCGCAAATATTATGTTGCGTACCGCGGGCTACACCTCACCGATCCGCCACGCCTGGAAGATCACAAACCAGGCCAACGCCTTCTGTAATCTGATGGTGACCGCTAATGTCTGCCTAGCCGGCAGTGACGGGACTTTCAATTCAATGGGTGAAGGCATGGTGGTCAACTTCGATGGCCAGCCCATCGTGGAGGGTAATGGTTTTGCGGATGAGATCATCACGGCAGAGGTTCGCCCCGACCTGGTGGACGAGGCTCGCATCCACTGGGGCGTCGAAAACAATATCTATCAACTAGGGCATCGTGGCTATGTAGCGGTCAAGGGTGGCGCCACCGATTGTCCCTATACCTTCATGCAAGACATGGTGCGCGGTCAGTATCACCTGCCGTGGGACGACGATGTGAAAGTGGTAGATGGCAGGGACTTTGGTTTCCCATCTCCTGATCGGGAGTATCAGCCTGAACAGTAAAAGATGGTCTGATCGAATCTTTCCGGGGTGGTCACTCAAGATTCAGGGAATGGGCCGCCCCGGGGCCCCGGATTAAGCCAACAGTTTTCCGGCCATTCCGTTCTGCTCTTCTATGATGTGGGGTAACGAGCGTGTCCGAAGTTCGCCCTCCTCAATTACCACCCGACCATTAATGATGCTCCAGGCCACCCGGGGCGGGGTGCAGAACACAAGGGAAGCTAGAGGGTCGCTCTGGCCGCCTGCCATGGCAATGTCGTCGGTGCGAAATGCCACAATGTCCGCGCAGTAGCCGGCCTGTATCCGCCCCAGGGCGTCTCCGCGCCCGAGCACCTCAGCTCCGCCGCGGGTAGCCACCCGGAGGGCTTCCCGGGCCGTCATGGCTCCGGGTTCCTGGTCCCGAACCCTCGCCGACAGCATGGCCAGCCGGGCCTCGTCCAGCAGGTTCCCACTGTCGTTGGACGCACTGCCGTCCACCCCGAGACCTACCTTCACTCCGGCATCCAGCATTTTCCGGATGGGGGCTATGCCCGAAGCCAGGCGCATGTTGGAGCACGGGCAGTGGGCTACGCCGGTGCCCGTCCGGGCAAAGAGCGCGATACCCGGCTCGTCCAGATGCACACAATGGGCGTGCCAGACATCGTCGCCTACCCAACCCATAGCCTCGGTGAACTCCGTAGGCGTCATGCCGTAGCGTTCCTTGCTGAAGGCCACGTCCTTCCAGTTTTCAGCGGTATGGGTGTGAAGGCCGACCTTCAGTGCTCGGGCCATGGTGGCGGCCTCACGCATCAGGTCGGTGCTGACGGTGAAAGGCGAGCAGGGCGCCAGGGCCACCCGCACCATGGCGTCGGCGTTGTGGTCGTGGTGAGTTTCCACCACTCTTTGCATGTCTTTGAGGATGGCAGACTCGTCGGCTTCCACCAGGTCGTCCGGCGGCAATCCGCCCCGGCTTTGGCCGAGGCTCATGGCACCTCGAGCGCCATGGAAGCGGATGCCCATTTCGGTAGCCGCCTGTACGCTGTCATCCAGGGTGATGCCGTTCACGTGCAGGTAGGCGTGATCGGCGGCCGTGGTACAGCCAGATAGCATCAGTTCCGCCATGGCCGTCCGGCTGGCGGCGCGCTGCATGGCGGGGGTGATGTTTCGCCACACTGGAAACAGGGCACTGAGCCAGTCGAACAATTCGCCGTTCTGAGCCGCTGGCAGAGCCCGGGTCAGGGACTGGAACATATGGTGATGGGTATTGATCAGGCCCGGTATGACTACATGCCCGGTCATGTCGATCACGCGGTCGGCATCGGTAGGTGCCTCTTCGGCTGGCCCTACCCCGACGATCCGATTGCCGCGGATAAGTACAAAGCCGTTGGCGATCTCTCTAAGTTCATCGTCCATGGTGGCGATGGTGCGGGCGTTCTTCAGTAACAGTGATTGCGTCATATCCCTCTCGTTAGTCCGGCTGGTGGTGCGTTAAACAGGTCGCCAGTCCCATGCAAGACTAGTGCCTTCTCCCACGCCCCAAAAGGCTGACTTTGTGGTCATCATTTCCAGGCGATGCGCCGTAATGGAGCGCCTTATTGTGTCTTGCGCCCGCTAATCCCTATTCCCTGGGCCATCCGGAATGGCACAGCGGTTGCAGATAAAAAAACTGACCATTTGGTAGGTATGGGAGTAGAGAGGATGACGGGAACTGGGCCGAATATTCCGATAATCGATTTCGGACCCTTCATGAGCGGGTTTTATGGCGACCGGAAGTTGGTTGCGGAACGGATGCGCAAGGCCAGCACTGACTGGGGTTTTTTCTATCTCGCGAACTGTGGCATGGCGGCCGACAGCCTAACACAGGCCTTCATGGCGTCACGGCAGTTCTTCGCATTGCCGCTGGCAGAAAAGAACCTTGTTGCGTGGCAGAACGCCGAAAGCAATCGCGGCTATGTAGGCGTCAAGCGTGAGCGGCTGGACCCTGCCCGGCCAGGTGACCTGAAAGAGGCGTTCAACCTGGCGCCCGAGGAGCCCGGCGCTGGCGTTCCAAAAAATCGGTGGCCTCAGGGACACCCAGGGTTCCGCAAGGTCATGACACATTTTCTGGACGACTGCATCAATACCGCGGATCGGGTGTTGGAGGCCTTTGCCCTGGCTCTGCAGCAGCCTGCCGATTTCTTCGTTAGAGCTCACGACAAGCATCACCACACCCTGCGCCTGTTGCATTATCCGCCCTTGCCAGAGGGGTTCGAGCCGGCAGACGGTGAAAGCCGGGCGGGCGCGCACACTGACTACGGCAGCATCACCTTGTTGTTTCAGGATGATGTGGGCGGCTTGGAAGTTCGTACCCGGGCGGGTGAATGGCTGCGTGCAGTGCCCATACCCGGGACGGTGGTCGTTAATACCGGTGATCTGATGCATCGCTGGACCAACCAAATATTTTGCTCCACGCCCCACCGGGTCAATGTAGCGCCGGAGTGCAGGCACTTGGACCGCTACTCGATTGCGTTCTTTTGCCACCCCAATAAGGACGCAGAAATCGTCTGTATCAGCTCTTGTGTCGGTGAACACCAGCCCGCCCTCTACCCACCCACTACCGCCGGCCAGCATTTGCAGGAAAAGCTGACAAACACCTATGGCACATGAAAACCGTACAAGCACTTACGCCGCTGCAATTCATCAATAGCAAGCAACAGGAGTTTTTATGAAGAAAGTCACGTCAACTATTTTCAGCGTCACCCTGTCGCTGGGCGCGATCGCGGTCCAAGCGGAAGAGCTGACGCCTGTGTCCGTGGCCACGACCTGGTATGCCCAGGCTGAACACGGCGGTTTTTACGCGGCCAAGGCACTTGGCATTTATGAGAAACACGGTCTGGATGTGGACATCAAAATGGGTGGCCCCCAAGTCAACAACGTGCAGTTGCTGGTGGGCGGCTCGGTCGACTTCATTATGGGTTATGCGCTGCAATCACTTAACGCGGTGGAGCAGGACATTCCGCTGGTGACCGTGGCTGCCTTCTTCCAGAAGGACCCCCAGTCACTAGTAGTGCACCGCAACGTCGGCCATGACTCCTTGGAGAAGCTGAAAGGCAAGGCCATGCGCGTGCCCACCGCGGGCCGCGTCGCCTACTGGCCCTGGTTGAAGAACGAGTACGGTTTCACGGACGATCAGTTGCGGGCCTACGACTACAGCTTCGCGCCATTCATCGGTAATAAGCAGGCCATTCAGCAGGGCTATGTCACTAACGACGGCTACTTCTTGCAGCAGGCGGGAGTAGAGGGTGAGAGCCTTTTGCTTGCGGACAACGGGTGGCAGGCTTACTCGGCGACACTCGACACCACCCAGGCCATGATCGACCAGAACCCGGAAGTGGTCCAGAAAATGGTAGAAGCGACCGCAGAGGGTTGGAGGGCCTACTTCGAGGATCCGGATGCAGCCAACAAGCTGATCAAGCAGGATAACCCCGAAATGCAGGACGACTTGCTGGCCTACAGTTACGAAAAAATGCAGGAGGAGGGCATTTTGCTGTCGGACTCCGCTGAAGGGGGCCAGTTCGGCAACATGACCCGCGAAAGGTGGAAGTCCTTCTACAGCGACATGGTGGAGGCCGGCACGCTACCCGCGGACCTCGAATGGCAGAAGGCCTTTGACCGGCGCTTCGTAAAAGCGCTTTACGGCAATGAGACTGGAGAGTAAGCCGGCAACTGACCCCGAGCCAACGGGGTCAGTTGCTATATTTGTTTACAAAGTCGGCGATGGCAGCGGCCACGTCATCGGGGCGAGAGACCTGGGGTACGTGGCCGGCCTCCAGGCTGACAATATGAGCCGCCGGAGTCAGCGACTGCATCAGCCGCTGTACTGACAGGGTAACTGAACGGTCTAGTCGGGCCTCGATATAAAGCCTGGGAAGGCTGCCAAACCGGCCATCGGTCCATTTCGGTACCAAAGCGCGGCTGCCCTCCGCCTGCGGGCCCAGGCACTGGCCGGCGGCTTGCGCCCTGTCCGGTTCCATGTCGTTGAAGAAGATGGCAGACGCTGCGCTCGGTGGCACATGGGAAACCTGGCCGTCCCGCGACCACTGCAGGTACGGAGAAATGCCTGTGGCTGCGGGATCACGCTCCTTCGCGATTTCGACTATCTCAGCAAACCCCATACCGGAAGGCAGCATCATGCCAGCGACGAAGACAACCCCTGAGATCCGCTCGGCGATGACCTGGGCTACCTGAGTTGCGACCACGCCGCCGCCTGAGTGGCCGACTATGAATAGGGGGCCCTCGACGCCCTGTAACTGATCCAGTACCTCTTCAACACAACGGGTCAGCGAAGCCCTTTCGGGTTGCCCTATTTTCCCTGAGCTGCCGGGTAGTTCCGGCACAATGACCCGATAACCAAGGGTCTGTAGGCGCAGAGTAAGCTCGGCCCAGACCCAGCTGCTAGCCCAGGCGCCGTGAATCAGAGTTATGGTAGCTATGGGCGCTGATTCAAGCATAGGTCCTCCGATACATTTCTATCAGATGGTTTTCCACCGTTGTGGCCGGGTATAGCGGGAATTCTCCGGGAGCGAGGCACCCCGGCAGGCAGGCGACTTCGTGGTCTGGGTTGCCGCTGTAAAAGAAGGGCACCGAATAGCGTTCAGTGCCTGAGCTATTTACGACCCGATGCAGCGTGGATCGGTAGCGGTCGTTGGTCCAGCGCGCAATCATGTCTCCCAGGTTGACTACAAACGTGCCGGGTATCGGGTCCGCATTGATCCAGCTTTCCATCTGGTTGTCCCAAACCTGCAGGCCCGGGTTGTGATCCAGAAGCAGAACAGTGACTCCGCCAAAATCGGTATGAGCGCCGCATCCCTTTTCGCCCGGTTCCGGTTGTGCCGGCTGTGGTGGGTAATGCAGTAGCCGCAGTGTCGAGAGTGGCTGTCGGCAGAACTCGCTAAAATGACCGCGGGGTAGGTCAAGCGAGAGCGCCAGGGCCTGCATGATGCGCGCGCTTAGGGCGTTCATGGCGTCAAAATACGCTGTCATTGTGGAGCGGAACTTCGGCAGGCTTTCGGGCCACTGGTTGGCGCCGTGGTTGAACCGTCGCGCCTGGACGCGGGGATCGGTCTGGTTCAGCTCCTCGCCGATGTAAAAGCCTTCTTTCAGGTCTGGCGGGCTACCGGGCTCCAGCGTCTGCCCCTTCAGGGGCTCGTACCCTCGATTGGCAAGGGACAAGGCTTTGTTAATGCGTTCCTTCTCGGCAGTGGGCAGCTTGAAAAAAGCTTGGGTCTGAAGAAACACTGCATCGATCATTTCCTGGGAAACGCCGTGGTTGCGGACATAGAAAAAGCCGGTGCCACGGCACGCTTCGGCCAGCTGTTGTGCCAGCCGCTGATGATCCGCCGCCCTTTCGCTCGCCAGCAAGCCGATGTCTATGAGGGGCAGCTGAGCGCATTCTGAATTGGCGCGGGTATGTTCGGGCATAGGAGCTCCTGCACTTGCGGTTCGGTAATTGTCCATGTGGTCAGGTATTCATGATCCGTGCCATAGACAAGCGGCCGTGCCATGGTAGGAAACGCCTTCTCAATTGATGACTCCAGGCTTCAAATCGGGGCGGGGCGGGAGCTTCTGCACCACTTGGGCGCAGGCGGATTTGCGGACACTGCCCTGGTGAGCGCCCCAAATGAGCTTCTTCCACAACAATAAAACGAGGTGCTGAAGCCGTCGCGGCCTTTCCCGGACCGGAGCCAGTCTATCCTGAGTGATCATTTGGCCAAGAAAATGCAAGATATCCTGAACCTGGCCTGCGCTTTGCAACTAGTCCCTAAAAGCTGACCGAATGATCAGATATTCGGGCAGAACCACGACTGAAAAGGGGAAGCAGATGCGCAACCAACTCACACATTCTTTGATATTGGGCGCTGTCCTCGGGGCGGGGCTACTGGCCCAGTCCGCGATGGCTGCCGATCAGGTAACCTATCAGCTGGACTGGCTGCCGGGAGGCGACAAGTCCCCGGTCTATGTCGGGGTCCAGAAGGGCTTCTTTGAAGACGCAGGACTGGAGGTCAATATAGCCACCGGCCGGGGCTCGGCCGATGCAATCACCAAAATCGCCACCGATCAGGCTGACATTGGCAGCGCCGACATAGCCGCAGTCATGGCGGCCAGGGCACAGGACGAGTCCGTCCCCGTAAAAGTGGTCTACAGTATCTTTAACCAAGCACCCCACGCGTTCTTCACCCTGGAGAAGAGTGGCATCGATGAGCTTACTGATATCCAGGGAAAGAAGGTCGCTACTTCTCCTTTCACGTCCTCCAACGCTTTCTTGCCATTGGTTCTAACGGAAAACGGACTGCCGTCGGACGCTGTCAATCTCACCAAGGCCGATCCTGGAGCGCTTGGCCCCATGCTGATGAATGGCGGTACCGACGCCATCATCGCGTGGGTGACTAACGTCCCGTTGTTTGAGGACCAGGCCGAAGCGACTGGCAATGAGTTGGTGGTGATCCCCTGGTCCGATGCCGGGCTCGAGTTATACAGCTCCTCGGTTGTTGCCAGTGAGAAGTTCCTCAGTGAGCGGCCGGACGTAGCCAAACGCTTCATAGCAGCATTGGATAAGTCTATTCGTTACACCCGGGATAACCCATCCGAAGCTGGTGCGGCACTCAAAAGCATGGTGCCCGAAGTCGATGCTGACGTAGCAGCCGCCCAGGTCAAGGCCACCATGCCGCTGGTATTTAATAGTGTCAGTGAGCGAGACGGCTTGGGTGCGCTAACGCCTGAGAGGATAGCCCTGACTTGGGATTGGGTTTCGCAGGCCGAGAACCTGCCCGCTGATAGCCTTGACCCTGAGTCGGTTATCGACCGTTCCCTGCTGGAGACTCTGGACTGATGTCGGACACGGCTACCAACCGCCCGTTTGTCACCTTGACCGGCGTGGGGCATCGCTATGACCCGAACCCGTCAGTTCCCCCCGCAGTTACCGGTATTGATCTGGTTCTTCGCCGCCACGAGTTTGTGGCGGTGGTCGGACCATCCGGCTGCGGCAAGTCGACATTGCTGAGAATGATTTCGGGTTTGCTGAAGCCGTCTGAAGGCGCTGTTAGTGTGTTCGGCAGACCGGTGGATGGACCGCGGGACGATGTCGGTATCGTGTTTCAGAAGCCGACTCTGCTGCCCTGGCTCAGCGTGCGCCGTAACGTTCTGTTTCCCCTGAAACACAAGTTCGGCCGGTACAGTAAGGGCGATGAGAAGAGGGCCGACGAGTTGCTGGAGATGGCCGGCCTGGGCTCTTTCGCAGAGAAAATGCCGGATGAACTCTCGGGTGGAATGCAGCAGCGGGTTGGTATCGTGCGCGCGCTATTGCTGAACCCGGATATTTTATTGATGGACGAACCGTTCTCAGCTTTAGATGCCATGACCCGCGAACAGATTGGCTTCGACCTGCTAAAGATCTGGGAAGAGCAGCCCAAAACCGTGCTCTTCATCACGCACTCGATCGCCGAAGCGGTGCTGCTGGCCGATAGGGTGCTGGTGATGAGCAAGCGCCCTGGAACCGTCCTCGACATGATCGAGGTGGACCTGCCACGCCCCCGAACCACCCGCACCATTTCCGACGCTCGCTTTGGCGAGCTGGCGGACCGCATAAGGACTTATATCTATGAGCCTGATGTCGCCTCATAGCCGGGCAAGAGCCTTCCTTTTAGGCGTTTCGCCCTGGGTATTCTTTGTCGCCCTGATTCTGCTGTGGGAAATAGTGTGCCAGGCGTTCTCCTTACCTGCCTACGTGCTGCCAGCCCCCAGCGCTATCGTAGATGCCTTTTTCCAAGTGGAGTTTTCCCGTTGGCTCACGCACCTGTGGGCAACGTTGCGGGTAGCGTTGCTGGGGTTCGGAATTTCGATCCTGGTATCAATTCCCATAGCTGTTGCCATGATGCGCTCGGAGTTACTGTCACGTACCCTCTATCCGCTGCTGGTCGTTGTCCAGTCCACGCCGGTGGTCGCGGTGGCGCCACTCATCATCGTGCTCATGGGCTCTGACGATTCCTCGCGGGTGTTGATTACCTGTCTGCTGACCTTTTTCCCGCTTGTGGTCTCAACCGCCACGGGTATCAACGAGACGCCCCCCGAACTGATCGAGCTAAGCCGTTCGCTGGATGCACCCACCCGGCGAGAAACCTGGCAAATCCGCATTCCCTATGCGATCCCGCATATTTTTAGCGGGCTGAGGATCGCCATAACTCTGGCTATCATTGGCGCGGTTGTGGCGGAGTTCGTGGCCGCAGAGGAGGGCCTGGGCTACTTCATCCAGTTTTCAACGTCATTTTTCCGCATACCCCAGGCCTTTGCCGGGTTGTTCTTCCTGGCTGTGGTGAGCCTGTTGCTGTTCAAGTCTGTGCAGTGGTCGCAACAGCTGTTTTTTCCCTGGAGCTTGCCCAAGAAAGGGCACTAAACCGCCCCGGCACAACGAGGTAAAGACCATGACACCAACCCAGTCCGACCTGGCATTCTTGCGCAAGACACTCGAGCTCGCCGGTGATGCCGCTGACCAGGGTATACACCCGTTCGCCGCGATTCTGGTAGACGCTGAGGGGAAGACCCTGATGGAGCAGGTGAACGCCTTTCTGCCGGACCGGGACATGACAGGCCATGCGGAGCGAGTCCTGATGACCCGGGCCAGTAAAGCCTGGCGGCCTGATTTCCTGGCGAGGTGCACGATGTACGTTTCCGCTGAGCCTTGCTGCATGTGCGCTGGCGCCGCCTATTGGGCAGGTCTGGGGCGGCTGGTATATGGCGTGAGCGAGCACCGGCTCAAACGGATTACCGGTAACCATCCGGAAAATCCTACTCTCGATCTGCCGTGCCGTACTGTGTTTGCGTCCGGGCAGCGTGATGTGGAGGTCCTCGGGCCGTTGCTGGAAGACGAGGCGGCCGACGTACACGAAGTATTCTGGCAACGCCACGGAATTGGGGCCTGAGCCGTGGGGCTCCGCCGAGTAACCGTGGTGGTGGACTCCCGTTACGGTAGTACTCTGGCTCTTGCCCAGGCTATCGCGGCAGGAGCGCAGTCTGAGAGGGCGGAAGTGCGTCTGCGCCGGGTTGCCATTGTGGACCCGGAGTTCAGTATCGACGTCACGCGTCCCGACTACCAGGAAGCGCAGGCGTTATACCGTTCGCTACCCCGGGCCAGCGCCAAAGACTTGGAGTGGGCGAGGGGCATTATCTGGGGATCCCCAACTCGCTACGGCTTGATGAGCACACCGCTTCGGGCCTTTATCGATGAAGTGGCCCCGCTCTGGCGACAGGGCTCACTGATAGGCAAGGTCGGGGCGGCCTTTACCTCGACAGGCGGTGTGCATTCAGGCAATGAAATGACGCTGCTTTCACTGTTACTACCCTTCTTGCAGCACGGCATGGTGCTCGCGGGTGTACCTCATAGTGTGGCCGAGCTGTTGCACACCACAAAGGGGGGTTCTCCCTATGGTGCCAGCGCCGTGACCGGCTTTGACGGCACACTTGGGGTCGACCAAAACGAACTGGCTATCTCGCGGGCCCTCGGCGCACGAGTGGCGAGGCTCTGCGGACAGATTGAGCCGGAACCAGCATCCGTGGAGCTGGCCTCCAGGGCGCCGGGCCGCTGAGATTTCCTTCGCGGTGTAACACAGGTTCACATAGCCGCCCTTGGGGCGGCTTTTTCATTTGAGGCGCGACCAAATGTAGTGCAACCGGGCAACTATCGGTGCAAATATGCGTGCCCGCCTCGTGCTATAAATGGATAAACCTATTAAAAACAAGATAATATAGATATTTATTTGCTGGCACGAGGGTTGCAGTAAAAACCTGAACAAATGGTCAATATACCGGATGCGGTGTTCGCTGACGTTCAGGAGAGAATATTCATGGCAACGAAGTTACTGAAGATTTTTGGCATTGCAGGTGTCGTGGCCGGCCTGGGGATTTCCTCGCCGGCGCTGGCCAGCGAGCTGGATAAAGTGGTGTTCGGCACCAACTGGTACGCTCAGGCTGAGCACGGTGGCTTTTACCAGGCTGTTGCCGCAGGTATCTACGAGGAACACGGCCTTGATGTCGAGATAAAGATGGGCGGCCCCCAGGTCAACGGCACGCAGCTATTGGTCAGCGGCCGTTACGACCTGCTGATGGGATACCCGATCGGCAATATCAACGCCGTCGCCAAGGGGCTCCCAGTTGTGACCGTGGCTGCGGCCATGCAGGGGGATCCCCAAGCTATTATTGCCCACCCGAATATCAAGTCAATTGAAGAGATCAAGGAAAAGGAGCTGCCGGTATACGTTGCGGCATTTGCCCATTCCACTTTTTGGCCATGGTTGAAGTCGGAATACGGCTTTACCGATGAGGTGGTACACGCCTACACCTTCAGTGTTGCGCCCTTCCTCAACAACGAGCGCATTGTTCAGCAGGGTTACCTTTCCTCGGAGCCTTTTGCCATGCGCAAAGGAGGTGTTGAGCCATCTGTGTTCCTATTGTCCGACTATGGCTACCCCCCTTACGCCACCACCATCGAAACCACACACGGCTTGGTCGAAGAAAACCCTGATCTGGTCCGACGCTTCGTCCAGGCCAGCATGGAAGGGTGGAAGAGCTACCTTGAGAATCCAGGGCCAGGCAACCGGCTGATCCAGGAAGCCAACCCAGAGATGACTGACGAGCAGATCGCCTACGGCATCGAGAAAATGAAGGAGTACGAGTTGGTGACAGGTGGCGACGCCGCCACCTTGGGAATTGGCGTGATGACCGATGAGCGTTGGCAAAAAATATACGACTTCATGGTAGAGGCTGAACTAGCGCCGGACGATATGGATCTGAGCAAGGCCTATACCCTGGAGTTTCTACCGGACGAGCCGGTACTGCCCTGATCCACCCGTAACCTAAAACTCGGCGGGCAATTCGGGCCCACCGGCAGGAGAGTGAGCATGACCGCACCCAAGGTAACACCACTGGTGCCGCTTAGCCGGCCAGAGCCGGCTCTGGACGACAGCGGCTCGCCCGCTGGGGCACCCCGGCCTGTGCTGGAAGCGTCCGGCGTCGATAAGGTATACGCCAACGGTACTGTTGCCTTGAAAAACGCGGACTTGGTTGTCCGTGAGGGTGAATTTGTCAGCCTCCTAGGCCCGTCCGGCTGCGGCAAGAGCACGTTGCTCCGTATCCTGGCAGGACTCGGGGAGGTCACTACCGGTACCGTCAGTTGGTGGGAGCAGGGCTATGATGTGGTGGGCAGCAAACGCCGCAAACTGGCGTTTGTTTTCCAGAACGCCACTTTAATGCCGTGGGCGCGGGTTCGGAAAAATGTTCACCTGCCCCTGGACTTGGAACACGCTGGTAACTCAGCGGAACTAGAAAAGAGAGTCGATGACGCCATCAATCTCGTCGGGCTCAAGGGGTTTGACCAGGCTTTTCCACGGGAGCTCTCCGGCGGTATGCAGATGCGGGCATCTATTGCCCGGGCCCTGGTGACCGAACCCAACCTGTTGCTGATGGACGAGCCTTTTGGCGCGCTTGATGAAATGACCCGCAACAAGCTCAACGATGACGTGCTTAAGCTGTGGCGTGACAAGGGATGGACTGTAGTTTTCGTTACCCACAGCGTCTATGAGGCCGTCTACCTGTCCAGCCGGGTGGTGGTAATGGCCGCCAGACCAGGCCGCATCGTAGACGATATCGCTATTGATGAGCCTTACCCGCGTTCTACGGACTTCAGGGTGTCTACCGAGTTTGCCGGCTATTGTAGGCAGGTTTCTCAGGCTCTGGAGCGAGCCAGCGCAATGGGAGATGACCCGAACAGCAAGCAGGAGAACGCTCGATGAAAAAACCATTAATCCAGAACGAGCGCTTCGTCCAGATTGCAGCTCCGCTGATGGTAGGTGTTGTCTTTCTGCTGTTGTGGCAACTGACTGTCATGGCTTTAGACGTGCCCAAGTATATCGTTCCTAGCCCTGCCGCTATTGCCGAGTCGTTGGTCAGTGAATGGTCATCTCTTCTAGACGCATTGGTGATGACGCTGATGATTACCTTTCTGGCATTCGGCATATCAGTAGTGCTGGGGGTGGCGGCTTCGCTGCTGTTCGTGCAGAGCAAGTGGATCGAAATCAGTTTGTTTCCCTATGCGGTCCTGCTGCAGGTGACGCCCATCGTAGCCATCGCGCCGCTCATTATCATTTGGGTTAATGACACCACCTGGGCCCTGACCATCTGTGCGGTAATCATTGCTATTTTCCCGATCATCTCCAATACGACCTTGGGCTTGCGGAGTGTCGATCCCAACCTGCTGAGCATGTTTCGAATGTACCGGACCAGCCGCTGGCAGGAGCTGATTCGGCTGCGTATACCCAGTGCGTTGCCGTACTTTTTCGGTGGTCTTCGGATCAGTTCGGGGCTGGCGCTTATCGGCGCCGTGGTAGCGGAATTTGTGGCGGGCACAGGGGGGGCGAAGGCGGGGCTCGCATACATGATCCTGCAGTCCGGTTATAACCTGCAGATTCCAAAGATGTTTGCAGCCCTGATTCTTATCACGCTCACCGGAATTGCCCTATTCGCGCTGATGGTCTGGTTGTCAGATCTGGCCCTGAAGAACTGGCATGAGAGTGCATTAAAGGTCGAGCATTGATGGCGGGGCAAGCTGGTACCACGGACATCCGCCAGCCCGGGCCGGTCTATGCCTGGCGAAATGGCTATGTCCTGCTGGCCTTTACAGCCCTGACCTGGGGCATCAATTTCCCGATCCTGAAAATCGGTCTGGAGTACAGTCCGCCGTTGCTCTACACAACCCTGCGCATGCTGCTGGGTACCGTCACTATGTTCATGATCGCTGCGTTCATGGGTATCCTGCGGCGGCCGCACCGCGCAGATGTGCCGGTGATCTTTTCGGTCGGGTTGTTGCAGAATATGGGGTTCATTGGTCTGGTCACGGTGGGTTTGCAGTTCATGCCGGCCGGTCGGGCTGCGATTCTTGCCTATACCTCCCCGATCTGGGTGGTTCCCGCCGCGGTGCTGTTTCTGGGGGAGCGTTTTACTTTCGCTCGGGCGCTCGGAACAGGGCTGGGCCTGGCCGGCCTTATGGCTATATTTAACCCTTTCTCCGTGAATTGGGGCGAACCGGGAGCGCTGCTGGGCGGAGGGCTTATCGTACTGGCCACAATGCTCTGGACGGTCGGGCTGGTGCATGTCCGTCGCCACCAGTGGCGCGGGGATGTGCTTTCACTTATCCCTTGGCAGCTTCTGGTTTCAACGGTGTTTCTTCTTCCGATCGCGCTTATTCTTGAGAATTCAGCAGCCATTCGTTGGGAGCAGGGGTTTTTGGTCAACATCTTTTTTAGCGGCGCCTTCGCGTCGGGTCTATGTGTGGCGGCTCAGGTTGGCGCGATCCGATCACTGCCGGCGGTGAGTTTGTCCCTGGGATCAGCGGCGGTCCCGGCGGTGGGGATGGTCTCCTCGTACTTCATCCTGAACGAGCATCCGGGCGCCTGGGATATTGTGGGGTTCTGCCTGATCGGGCTGGGTCTCTTAGTGGTGGGGTTAGCGGACAGGCGTCAGGCGAGGGGGCCGGTTCCGGATCGATTGGTCTGACTTACGTCAGAACGCTGGCGCTAGGCAGAAACTCTACGTGCGGGACCGGATTACGGCACACCCCGCTGCTCAACCTAGTGGTCAAATAAGCCGGCCACCTGCGATTCCCTGGAGTAAATTCGGTGCGCTGTAGCAAATGCGCTCGGGTGTCTAACCCATAGATGGCGTTACTGTACGAAACGTTGTAAGGAGCTTCTGCATCCGGGTCGCCGTAGCCAAGCGTGCTCCTTGCGAAGCTCGGTTGGAGGATTTCGGTAGTCTGTCAGTCCTGAAGCATGTTGTGTAGGCGCCACGAATCTCGAGTTCACCTTGTCCTCTCACGCGACTAAGCGTCTCTGGTTTCGGGAGATGTGGTCCAAAATAAGGCATCACGGCAGCCCGAACTCTGCCTAGCCAGGCATTGATCTGTGTTCAGCTCATCTATTTTTTACTAGCCGTTAATGGTGATCTTCTCTTGAGCAATTGGTCCCATCCTCCACAGTACAAAAACCATGACTATGACAATGGAAATAACCTGGCTCGTCCCGTAAACACTGCATATGTTTTTTATCTTATAGGTTTGGTTTCGATGGCTTGATATGGCCGAAATCATCAGCGTCCCGGGATTTGAAACAGCTGATTATTTGAGGCTCCGCCGGAGGAGGGTCAGTTTGAAACAGGTCGTTGGCAATTATTGTTCTGCTGGTTTAATGCATAGGTTCAGTAATTACCAAAAAACGCCTGTTCTATGACTGGTCAGTTATCTCCGTGGGCGCGATAAGCCTCGCCAAACTTGAGAAATATCCTGAAAAGATTTCACTCTACCTGAATGCCGTCGCTCCAGACTGCGAGCACGATACAGCCTTCGACGCTAGTAACATGATGACTGCTGCCGATCGGGCTTATTAGGAGCGTGCCGGTCGGATAGTAGCCGTTCTCATCCTCCTGGCTGCCTTGGATGACGAATATGTGCTCAACCCCAAGGTGGGTATGGCCCGGCACACTGGCGCCGGGCTGGTATCTCAGTAGTGCCGATGACTGCCGCCCGGGTGGCTCACCGTGTAGCGGATATAGGGAAACCCCGGGGCGGAAGTCCTGCCACTCGCTTTCTGGAATGTCGGCGATGGCGTCCGGTGTGAGGGAGAGGTGTGAAGCACGGTTTTTCATAATATTTGCAGCCATTTTACAGTACTTCCGAGGTATCGATGGCGCCAAAAACCCCCTGCATCTGGATCATCTTCAGGTCACGTCAGTGGTTGTCTAGGTCGGTAGCGCCACAGCAGTCCTCCATCAGCAGGCATTCAGGGCGTCGGTCGCTGCCTTAATGCAGAAGTCGGCCTGCATGTCGATGCTGATCAGTCCTGTGTTAATAATTTGGGTGAACCGTCAAAACTGCTACCAGTCGTAAAGATTAGCCTCGATGTAGCGCTCAGTTATAAATATAACCTTCAGCGTATAATTACAATGTGGCGTTCAGCTTCTGGTCAACCAGAAAAGATCTCGGCATTCAATCCGTTGATCGACGGACTGTCTTGGCTTTCTTGTTTACCAGGTGTTCTCCTGAAGTGGTCGGCTCATAGCGCGCCGGATTGTCGGGCGACCGGCAACTGGGCAGACACTCTACTCTTGCATCCGCGTTAGGTTGATGGAAAAAAATCAGCGCTAGGCGATCAGTGTGCGCTAACTCCCTCGGCGGGTTGCCGACGCGATGCATGGTAGACACCCATTGATCGTTGGTCCACTGAGCCATTAGGTCACCAATATTGACCACAAAGCATCCAGGCTCCGGTTGCACCTCATACCATTCGCCTTGTCGTAGAACTTGCAGGCACCCAGGTGACTCGGTAGGCGCCACAATCGTCAGCGTGCCATAGTCAGTATGGGCGCCAGCCCGTAGTTGGCCAGTAGCCGGCGTGTCAGGTTGAGCGGGATAGTAATTTACCGACATCGCAGAGATGTGACGGTCAATACTAGTTGCGAAATAATCTTCTGGCAGGTTCAGCGCCACAGCGAATACCTGCATCAGGGTCTCGGCGAGCGCTTCCATGCTCCGATAGTACGACTGTAGTGCCTGCCGGAATTCTTCAGGTTCATCTGGCCAGATATTGTCGGGAAAGAAACGCTCGCTAAATTGCTGATGGTAGTCGTCACAGGCAAAATCAAATGGTCCAATGGTGAATCGCTCGAACAAATCAGGTGGAGAAACCTCGTCCCGGCTGTAAGCCAGCGCTGTATTACCAACGCCATAATAACCCCGGAATCGGTTGTCAGGTGGCGCATAGGCTAACTTCCGGTCCTTCGGCAGGCTAAAAAAAGCTTTGCTAGCCTGGCGCGCCTTCTCAAGGACCTCACGGGCAACGCCGTGATTTCGAATGATAAGAAAGCCGATTTCGCGACATGCTTTATCAACCTCGCTGGCAAGTTGCTGTCGCTGCTTCGCATCTCCGCGAGTAAAAAGGTGGAGGTCAATTGCAGGAACAATGGTCTGCATCAGTATGTCTCCTAGAATTTAATTTTATTCTAAGTCGACCTCTCAATGCCGACCAGCGTCTAATTGTCACTATAGCGCTGCTCAGAAAGCATCAGTTTAAGCTAGCGACTTTCGGCTGCAATACCATCCAAAACCGTCTGTATCTGTTCTGCAACCATGGCCGCGGCCACTGGCAGCGTGCGGCTTCGTTCGCAGCACAGCACCAGTTTGCCCACTGCTAATCCCCGTTCTTCCAACGGAATAGCCACAAGTCCCGGACGCCCATTTGGCTGTGGTACGCCGGTGCTGATCTGGAAGTAGACCCCTCCACTTTGCAGGACAAAATGACGCATCAACTCGTAGGAGTTGGTTTCCAGGTTAGGCTCCAATTTCAGAGAACGCTTTGATAAGAAATTGTCCAGCAGCACCCGACCACCCAGTGATCGATCCGGTATCGCTAATGGAAATTCCACGCATTCAGATAACCTGACTGATCGCCGATCAGCGAGCGGGTGGTCGGTCGGAACGAATGCACAGAGCCGCTCTTCTATCTCGGCCAAATGGCGAAGATCTGCATCCGGTGGCGGATTGAATACAAGACCGAGGTCTGCTTCGAAAAGCTTAACCCGCTTCACCACTTCATTCCGGCCACAGATGTCTATTCCGAACACAATTTTCGGATGGTCTCGTTGAAAATTGCTGATTATATCCGGCAGAAAATGGGTAGCTAACCCTTCTATAGCCGCAATCCGAACAACACCTCGGCGCAGACCCTGTAAATCTTCAATTTCTGACTGGACACGATCGACTTCTGCGAGCGCCCGTCGCAAGTAAGCGACGAAGATTTCTCCCGCAGGCGTCAGCCTCACACCCCGTGGCAAGCGTTCGAATAACGGGGTCCCGATCTCCTGTTCGAGATCAAGAATCCGCCGGTTGACCGCTGATGAGACGATGTTCAATCGTTCTGCTGCTTTACGAATGGATCCCGTGCGAGCGACCGCATCGACGTACCGCAAATACCTTACATGATGCATAAATGTCCTGCCCACTGATGTCGGTTCGGCATCGCTTATAGCGCGAATAGGCGCTAGTCACGATCACCTAGCTGCCGTAGATTGAGGTTCCCACGGTTTTTTACGAGGAAGTAACCATGATCTCCCCAAAACACTTCTTACATTACAGCAGTCTCGCTTGGGGTGTAGCTATAGTGTTTTTCGTTACAACTGTTCCCGCAGCAGCCAAAGAGCTCAGGTTCACTGCCAATTGGGTATTTGAAGCCTCAAACGCACCTTTTCTGCTGGCCGCCGAGCGAGGCTATTTCAGTGACGAAGACCTTGATGTCACCATTGATGCCGGTGAAGGTTCTTCTGCTGTGATAACTCGTATCGCCAGCGGCAGATACCAGTTTGGATTCGGCGACATCAACACAATGATCGAATTCAACGCTCAGAATCCGAACGACCAGCAGCGCATGGTTTACATGATCTACAACCGTCCCCCGATGGGTGTGGTGACCTTGAAAGGCAGCGGTATTGAGCACCCTCGTGACCTCGAAGGGAAGAGTGTCGGAGCTCCTGTCAACGATACAGCCTATCGGCTGTTTCCTGTATTGGCCGCGGCTTTGAATATCGATGCGTCTCAAGTGAAATTTGATAACGTGTCACCTAATTTGCGTGAACCGATGCTGTATCGCGGTCAGGTTGACGCCATCATGTCGTTCCCGCCCAGTTCCTATGTCAACCTGTTGCAGCTCGGTGTCGACGCGGACGATATCCGCATCATGTATTACACCGATTACGGCATTTCCATGTACAGCAATGGGGTTATTGTTCCAGCAAAGATGATCGAGGAGGAACCCGAAGTCGTCGAAGACATCGTCCGGGCTGTGAACCGTGCGTGGATGGCGACGATTGAAAATCCTGAGGCGGCAATAGACGCCCTGGTAAGGCGTGACTCCCTTATCGATCGGGATCTGGAAATGCAAAGAATGGAATTTTATCTTGATAACCAGATTATTACTGATGAGGTACGCGAGCTCGGCCTAGGCGCTGTCGACGCTGAGCGCCTGAAGGAATCCATCGATGTGGTGTCAAAGGTTTTCGGAGTGGAAAACCCACCTGCACCCGATCAAGTATTCGACTCTCGTTTTTTGCCTCCGCTCGAAGAGCGCATGCTGAACGTAGGAGGCCGATGAACTATGCGTACCCGAATCCACCGCATTGCAGCGGCTTCGCCAGATGATACCGACGGTCTCAATAAAGCCATCCAAGAAGGGAATATTAACGCAGCGCATGTGATTGCCGTATTGGGGAAAACAGAGGGCAATGGCTGCGTAAATGACTTTACTAGGGCTTTCTCCACTCAAACGCTGACCAGGCTGTTTGCCGATGAACTGGGTTGCTCTACCGCTGAGGTAACCGAGCGCATAGCTTTCGTAATGTCCGGTGGAACTGAAGGCGGGCTGTGCCCCCACTGGCTGGTTTTCGAGGTCGATGAAACACCTGACTCAGAAGCCTCGGATCTGCCTGGCCTTGCAGCAGGCATTGCCTTCACCCGGAATTTTGCGCCGGAAGAGCTGGGTCGGACAGAACAGATTAAGGAAACTGCGAAAGCAGTCAATGCAGCGATGAAGCGGGCCGGTATCGCGTCGGTCGAGGATGTACATTATGTACAGATCAAGTGTCCGCTACTCACTGCCGCCAGAGTTAGCGACGCGTGTAAACGCGGTAAAACTGTTGTTACGTCAGACACATATAGGTCAATGGGTTACTCAAGGGGCGCCTCCGCACTCGGTGTTGCCCTTGCGCTGAACGAGGTTAACCTGACACAACTTTCTGACGAGAGCGTGTGTAGGCAATTCGACCTTTATTCCACACGGGCCAGCACCTCGGCAGGCATCGAACTCTTGCGCAACGAGATCCTGGTGCTGGGCAATGCTGCGGGCTGGGACCCAACCTTTCGGATAGGACACGACGTTATGGAGGATGCCCTAGACGCGGAAGCCCTGGACAGAGCCCTGGAACGGGTTCCCGTCAGAGAAAGATCACTCGGTGTTGAGGATATTGCAGCACTTCTGGTTAAAGCAGAGCCTGCGTCTTCCGGCAAGATCCGCGGTCAGCGACATGTTATGTGGGATGACAGTGACATTCATCCTACTCGTCACGCACGGGCTCTGGTCGGAGGTGTATTGGCCGGACGTCTGAAGGAGACCCGTCTATTTGTTTCAGGTGGGGCAGAACATCAGGGACCCGATGGCGGGGGCCCGCTGGCGGTTATAGTGCGTAACCTCAGAGGGTCGGCCATAAAGGCTTCGCAAAAGGCAGTGCCTAGCAAATCGTAATGAATAAACAAATAGCATCGCTAGGAGACTTTATGCCAGCACTTGCTGTAGAACAAATGACCACGTCAAACCCGCAGAAACGGCCGGACAAACCGCTGGTAGAGTTCCGCAATGTCAGCCTCGCATACGACGAAACAGGCAATGCCATTGAGGATATTACTCTGAACATCCGCCGCGGAGAATTCATCGCTTTTGTTGGTCCCAGCGGCTGCGGTAAATCCACGTTCATGAAGCTCTGTACAGGCCTTCGCCAACCTACCAGTGGCGGCATTGTTGTAAATGGCAAAGAGGTGACTGGTCCCCTGTCAATCACCGGCATGGCGTTTCAGAATTCGAACCTTTTGCCGTGGCGCAGCGTTCTGAAAAACGTAATGCTGCCGTTGGAGATCGTCGAGCCGCATCGCTCCCGCCTTCGTAAACATTACCAAGAGTATGAGGACAAGGCGCGCAGGTTGCTGGCAATAGTCGGCCTGGAGGGTTATGAACACAGCGCACCTTATGAACTCTCCGGAGGCATGCAACAGAGGGCTTCTATCTGTCGCGCATTGATCCACGAACCAGAGCTGTTGATGCTGGACGAGCCTTTTGCAGCACTGGATGCATTCACCCGTGAAGAGCTCTGGTGCATGCTGAGAGATCTCTGGCAAGAGCAACAGTTCACCGTCGTACTCGTTACCCATGATCTACGAGAGGCTGCCTTTTTGGCGGACACGATTTATGTCATGAGCAAACGTCCCGGGAGAGTCTTAGAGGCCCGTTCAGTTGATATCCCACGCCCTCGCGCGCTGGAATCCACATACGAGAAACCGTTGGCTGACCTGGTGTTGTCTTTGCGCACCAAAATCGGTGCGATACGAGAATGAGAGGTAAACCTGCAATGGAACTTTCACAATCCGTTCGTTACAGCCTAGCCCCCTGGTTCGCAGGCGTTCTATTGCTCGTGCTGTGGGAGGCATCAACACGTCTCTTTAATGTGCCTGAGTTCATTTTCCCTGGCCCCATCGCAACGCTTGATGCACTGTTTGCACACTCAGGAACGATCGGAAAGCACGCTTGGCAAACCTTCTGGACCACCGTGATTGGCTTTGCCGTAGGTGTGGTTGTTGGTCTACTTCTCGGCATCATGATTGGCACCTCCAAATTCATGTATCGATCGTGCTATCCATTGCTGGTAGCGTTTAACAGCATTCCAAAAGTGGCAGTGGTTCCCATATTGGTTGTCTGGTTCGGTATCGGCACGGTACCGGCTATCATCACCGCTTTTCTGATCAGCTTCTTTCCAATCGTTGTCAACGTCGGCACAGGCCTGGCGACAGTGGAGCCGGAGCTTCAGGACGTGCTGCGCGTGCTGGGCGCCAAGAAGCGTGACGTGCTTCTCAAAGTGGGCCTGCCACGCTCAATGCCGCATTTCTTCGGTGCATTAAAAATATCCATAACACTCGCATTTGTCGGCACCGTGGTTGCGGAAACGGTTGCGTCCAATCAAGGCATCGGATACCTCATGATGTCGGCGGGCTCTCAAATGCGGATGCCCCTGGTGTTTGCTGGCCTGGTTGCGATCAGTGCGATGGCCATGGTCATGTATGGTTCCATGGCTCTGCTAGAGAAACGCGTCACGGGCTGGGCTCACCGACATTAGCAGAAAGCACTCGACAATAATTGGTCGGGGAGACGCTTGGCGATTTCCGGCTGATGGCCATGGCATTGAGCCTGGCTTCCTTGGCCATCAGGATGGAAGACCAATGGGTCGCACCTTTGGGATTGAAATGAGGGGCTTTATTGATCACCTCTGTCACTTTGTCATCGTCAATACTGCGGAGACGACCACTCCTCGGCGCTTCCAGCCCGGCCATCCGGAACTGCTCAGAACGTTTCCCTAACTTGCTGGCCGTCTCAGCGCGCGCACCTGCTTGTCCTGCAATGACCGTTGCTCTGATCTGGGCCCTTGCCCCGCACCCTGGGCAGAGCTTCCGGCCACGGACAGGCAGGCAGTGGCGACCGGCGCCGCGGTCAGCGCACTGATGACCTGTAACTGCTGACTCAGCACCGGAACAAAGTGCGTCAGTCAACGCTGGATCACCACTACATCCCACCCGGCAACACCACCGGCATGCCCGAGGAGGAGCACCCGCCACTGGGCCGCTGGCTGGACGCCAATCGCTAGTCCCCGCTATACATAACCTCATGACGCAGAGGTCAGCATTATCCGAAAACGGCATCGTGAAACGTGGCACGTTTTTGCCAGTCACTGGCCCTGACCTCCAGCAAAGGCGGCGCCTCCCTTGGCGCCTTTGCCCGGCGGCGCCAATGTTGAACGGCAACACCCTCATCATGGTGGGTTCCTGTGCGGTTTCGGAGAATACAGGGCCGACGAATGCGAGCGTCATCGATGCTTTATCAAGCACAAAATATCTCGGAGGAGAATCATTGGTTACACACTCCCTTCGGGGCACCCCGGGGGGTGGGGCTTATTTGCATTGCACCTCGTTTCAGACTGTCCTATAGCGGTAAGAGAGCCCGGGCAGCGCTGCCGAAATGACAGCGGGGTGCTTCATTATAGTTGCTTGTGAGCTTCACTAATCGGCGCTTAAATTGGAAATGAAATCGGGTCTGGCACCAGCTCCTCAACACGAACGGTCACTCACGGTGCGCCTCTTTCAATCTTCCGCACACACCATGCGCTACCGGACGGTGACGCCATCGCCTCAACAGGAGATTTATAATGCTTTTCGGATCGACAGTTTTCCGACTCGCCGCCATGACCTTAGGCGTTGTCGCCACCGCGGTTTTTTTCAGTACATCAGCCATAGCTAAAGAACCAGTCAAGCTCGCGTTTCAGCTTGACTGGCGAATCGAGGGGCCGACGGCGCCATTCTTCCTGGCTGATGCCAAAGGCTATTTCAAGGAAGAAGGGTTGGACATGACCTTCGACTCCGGTTCCGGTTCGGGCAACACAATCAATCGGGTTGCCGCTGGCGCCTATGACCTGGGCTTTGGCGATGTGAACGCATTAGTTGAATATCTGGCCAATAATCCGAACTCACCCCGGCTACGGGCTGTGTTCATGACCTATGATGCTTCCCCTGCTGCAGTGATCGCTTTGAAATCCAGCGGCATTCGCACCCCCTCGGATCTGGACGGCAAAACGTTGGCGGCGCCCTCCTTCGACGGGGCCCGCCGGGCCTGGCCGATGTTTGCAGAAGCCAACGGTCTGAGCGCGGATGCGGTCAGTTGGCAGACAGTAGACCCAACGCTACGGGAAACTCTTCTGATCCGGGGCGACGTGGATGCGATCAGCGGCTACGTTTTTTCCAGCATCATCAACCTAGAAGCACGTGGGGTTCGGCGCGAGGACTTGGTAGTGATGCCTTACCCTGAGTACGGGGCCAATCTGTATGGCAACGCCATTATCGTCAGCGACCGGCTGATCGAGAGCAACCCCGAAGCCATTGCTGGATTCCTGCGAGCGTACACCCGAGGACTAAGGGACGTGATATCCAGTCCGGATGCCTCCATCGAATTTGTGCGTCAGCGTGACTCGCTAATTGATGTAGCCACCGAACAAAGTCGCCTACACCTCACCATAGAGAGCACCATCGATACGCCCGCCACGCGCGAGAATGGCATCGGCGACGTAAACATGGAGCGCCTGCAAAGGACGATCGATCAGGTTGCCTTGGCCTACGAGCTTCCGTCTGGAAACGTGCCCGAGGCCGAGGCAGTGTTCGACTCCAGCTTCCTGCCGGAAGCAAACCTCCGTCGTATTTTCGACTAGCCCTACAGCAGTACCGGAACCTCGTCATGAATTTCAACAAACTATTGAGCCCATGGGTGCAGTTATGAGTGCGTATTTGATCCATGATGCCGAAGCAGTAATGACTGGTCACCTAGGTGCCGAGGCCCGTGCCGGCCGGGTGGATATTCGTGTGCGTGACGGCGTAATTACCGAAATGGGTCAGGATCTCCCACCGCATGCCGACGATGAGCGCCTTGACGCGCGTGGCTGCGTTGTCTACCCCGGCTGGATCAACACTCATCATCATCTTTTTCAGAGCCTTCTTAAAGGCATCCCTGGGGGCATCAACCAGCCTCTGTCGAAATGGCTTGGTGCGGTGCCTCAGCCTCGCCTGGAACGGATGACGCCCGAATTGGTGCGCATTGCGGCGACGGTAGGCCTGGCTGAGTTACTGCTTTCAGGCACAACCACCTGCGCCGATCATCACTATGTGTATGCGCCCGGTATTGGCGCCGAGGGAACCGCTGCGCTGTTTGAGGTGGCCGAGGAACTGGGGGTGCGTCTTGTCGTTTGCCGGGGCGCTGCCACATTGGTCCCCGGACCGAATGATTTCCCCCAATCCATGAAGCCAGAAACCGTGGGCGGCGTCATCCGTGAGGTAGAAACCCTCAGCACCCGCTACCACCAGCGCGGACCCAGGCCGCTACGCCAGGTGGTGATGGCTCCCACCACGCCAACGTTTTCAGTCCGCCCTGCTGATCTGCGGCCCCTGGCCGAGGCAGCTCGCGCGATGGGCCTGCGCCTGCATACCCATCTCTCCGAGACGAAGGACTATGTGACACATTGCCGCGAACGTCACAACTGCACTCCGGTGGAATTCTGCGCACGCCACGATTGGCTGGGGCCCGATGTCTGGTTCGCCCATATGGTGCATGCCACCGACGAGGAACTGCGGCTGATGGCGCAAACAGGGACCGGCGTCTCTCACTGCCCGCAAAGCAATTGCAGGCTCGGTTCCGGCATGGCACGTGTGCCAAATATGGCCGCCGCCGGCATTCCGATATCGCTGGGAGTCGATGGCGCTGCCGGCAACGAAGCGGCGGACATGATCCAGGAAGTGCATATGGCATGGCTCCTACACCGCGCATTGGGCGGCCCCGACGCTACCAAAGTCGAGGATGTCATTCATTGGGCCACAGCCGGCGGTGCCCAGGTACTCGGGTTTGAGGGGGTGGGTGTACTTGCCCCGGGTATGGCGGCAGATTTGGCTGTCTACGACCTTGGGCAGCCCCGCTACTTCGGGCTGCACGACCCAGCAGTGGCCCCGGTGGTGGCTGGCGGTAGTGCAAAGGTACGCCATCTGCTCATGGACGGGACGCCCCGCGTGGTCAACGGCACCATTCCAGGTCTGGATCTGGACCGCCTGCAGGCATTGGCGGCGGAAGCCGTTACCCGATTACATTGATTGTTCCTAAACCACAGGTAATCCTATGAACACTTCAACCGACAGGTTTAGTGTCACTGCCGATCCGTACCGCTGGCCTTACGATAGCCACGTGGCTCCAGCGAAGGTGGCGCTCATTATCATTGACATGCAACGTGATTTTTGCGGTGAAGGGGGGTTTTTGCATGCGCAGGGCATTGACATCGGGCCAGCACGCAACACCATTGAGCCGATTAGCCGGGTACTGAACCTAGCCCGCCGTGTGCCCGGCATGTGGGTCATCCACACCCGCGAGGGCCACCGTCCAGAACTGGTTGATCTATCGCCTCCAAAGCTCTGGCGAAGCCAACAGGTCTGCGACGGTATCGGCAGCGAGGGCCCGCTGGGCAAATTACTGGTCCGTGGCGAACCTGGCTCGGAAATCATCCCTGAACTCACGCCCGCCCTTGGAGAGCCGGTAATCGACAAGCCCGGCAAGGGAGCCTTCTACGCTACTGATTTCGAGCACATTCTGCGGACCTGCGGTATTACTCACCTGATACTCGCGGGGCTCACTACCGACGTCTGTGTACACAGTACGCTCCGAGAGGCCTGCGATCGTGGCTTTGAATGCCTGATGCTCAGTGACGGAACCATGGCGACCGAACAGAAACACTACGAAGCCAGCCTGACTATGACCACCATGCAGGGGGGGCTGTTCGGCTGCGTCGCCAGCTCCGCACAATTGTTGGAGGCCTTGGAACCCCTGGCCGAATGAAGCCTAGACGGTGAGTCCAACGGATCGGACCAGCTGCTAACGTACTAAGCGCTCGGCGTTTTCATTTTTGCCTCTTTGCCACGCACTCTAAGGGTCGCAGAAGTAGACTTGGACATCGGTAGTAACGGTGAATTTCTTGTGACCGCCAAGCTCGCCTCATCGGTCCCAGGGCGACGTTTTCTTCAGCTCAGCAGGCAGCCGGTTAACTTCTCTGTAAAGTGCGCCTCGATTTTCCGCGGCGCTCAGCCATTACCAAGGATGCTCAATCGGGCGCAACATTATCAGCAACCAACACGTTAACTTCCCCGTGCTCATCAACGCTCACGAGGTTGCGAGGATTAAACTGCGGATTCTGCTCAACGCCGTGATAGCCGTAGGGGTTAGCCAGAACCCTTGTTCCACATGGCATCACATGATCTTGTGTCTGATGAATGTGGCCGTGAACCGCCACCGCAGGCGGTCGCCGCGTAATTGCAAAAACGCTATCCAGGTCTGATGCGAAAGCAGGGGATAGCGGCTCGTTCCGGTAGACAGCCGGAATCGATTGCCGCGACGGCGCGTGGTGCGTCATTAAAACAACTGGTTCCTGGCTCTCGTTGAGCAGGTCGGAAATGAACTCGAGGCCTTCCGAATGCCACTGTAGTACGTCGCGAGCCCGTAGCTTTCGGTAGCACCCGGCTGGATCTTTATAGCGTATTTTCCTGAAATCGTTCATCTGCCGCTCGGCTTGCGTTCGTGCTGATAGCTGATCGCCGTGCAGGTTATAGTCCGTCCAAAGATCAGTCCCACCGATGCGTACCCCCTCGACAACTACGCTCTCGTTCAAGAGAAGAGAAACGTGGCTTCCACGAAAGGCATCGTTGAGAACGCGGACAGCTTTGTCGCGTCGACCCCTGTATAGCTCGTGATTGCCCAGCGTCATTAGGCCCACCCGGCCTTCACAGGCTTTCAGAACCCAATCGATGTGGCTTGCGCGAATACCGTCCATGATGTCGCCGGCGAGCAAGATCACTCGCGCATCAGGATGCCAGTGCAGCGCCGGCAACTCGGTGTCTGGGAAAAATCCCAGGTGTATATCTGAGGCATAAGCAAACTTGAGCATTGAATTTCTCGCCGTTAGCGTCCACTGAATACTATCCCTGCGGATGCCGGATTCGCTCCAGGTAGGCCACAACGCTATCCAGGCCTTCGCCCCTTACGATGAGCTCGATGGGAGCCTCGCCAAATGCCGAATTCTCTGTATCTAGCCAATGACGCATCGCCTTCCTGTCACCTCCGACGAGCATGGCGAGTGATCGAAATATAGTGAGGAACGCGAGCTTCGACGCTTGATCAATTTCTCCGTTAACCATTTCCTCAAGACTTCCGATATTCAGAAACTCTACAGCTTGAGAGAGCCTGCTGTCTGTCTGCTTTCTATCGTCCAAATCGCATTTGCTCCGTTCATGCTAGCGGTAGCCAGTTAACTTTATCCTAGCATGACCACGGCAGCACAGGTACTTACCTAAGGGCGATAGTTATTATATCAAATCATGGTATAAAATCGCCGTTTTGAATTGGCGTGTAGAATTCGGCTAAGTAGCAGATTTAAAACAATAAAAAAATTATACAATATGAATATATGCACCGACCAAGGTGTATTTATATGTGACTAACAGTTCGACCGCTATTCCTGTTTACTTGTCTTTTAATCAAAGTTAAAGTATCAGTTACACAATGAAGTAAAATAGTCTTTTATTTCGACCTTTGGTCTATTTATTATTGTAGGAGATGGCCTAACACGAGACACTATATGTTCCAGATGACTATTCGACAGCTATTACGCACAAGCCTGACGTTATCACCAGAGATTTACGGCACAGCTCGAGCGCATGCTAATGTCATTCGCAAAAACGCGGCCATTAATGAGTTGAGCCATGATGCAATCCAGATGGCACTTCTATTGGCGCCACCGATTGTCTACAGGGGATCGGATGGCGCTCACTACTGCGCGGCGAATCTGCGTAGCCTTCATCTCGCGCAGAGATTACCAGAGAACACGAAAATAGCGGTGTTAGTTGTACCTCAAGATGAGCTGGCGCCGCTGAGCGTCATGTCCGCGCAACTGGAGTTGATTGGCACCCTGTGCGCTGGGCTCGACGAGCGGTTTTTGCCCGGTGCGCTGCGCATGCTGTGGGAGGCGCTACCGAGTTCAGCGGCACGTCGAGAACTTTCTGAAGATTTTGTTTCAAAAACCCGTTTTGCGGAGGTTACGGGCACCAACCGCCGGGATTTCTCGCGCCGGACCAAACCGTTCCGTTCAGAGTTTCGGGCCTGGATGGAGCGCTGAAATGTCCCTAGTAAGCATAATCGCAGGCTTCGACGAAGAGGTCCGCGCCCGCTTCGGGCTACGGCCAGACCTCGTCGGGACGCGATATCTTGCAGAAGGACTTCAGGCGCTGATACCGCACATTGAGAAGATTGGCGCACCGAGGTTTGGGTCGCCGCTTCTGGAACGAACTCAGGCATGGTCCAACTTGGCCCGAGGGGGTTTGCCTGTGCAAACAGGGCCTATTCCGGGCAGCAATCGCTTAAAAGGGGATTGGCCAGTCCACGCGCTGATCGTGGACCTGGCCCGTTCCGACGGCAGAGGCCGAAAATCGCTCGCGCTGGCGGCCCAAATCGTCGTGGCATCTGATCTGATCCAATGCAAAATCGACCAGGGCAGCGTCAAAAATCGCAGTGGGTTTGTGTCAACACGGGTGCTGGCATGCCGACGGCACCGCCAGATGACCAGGCGGGAGCTGGATCTTTTCCCAGACGTACCGTACTGCATGATGTCATTACATCGCGCCCTAGAGGCGATTCTAGATAATGACTTAACGCAGGAGCACGAGAGTACGGTCGGTCCCATGGAGCGCATGTTCGCTTATGCGCTGGGCCTGCGCGACTCGCCCCTTAGGGGGCCACGCCAGACCAGGAGGCCCGATTCTACGTTTGCCGCTGCCAGGGTTGTTCGGTCACAGGGTTCGCAGGACCCAGACGGTGAAATCCACGAGACTGAGTTCGCGCTGATAACGGAATGCGCTATTCCCCATGACGAGCTGGAAGACCAGCGACGGCTAGGGTTATCGGGCGAGGAAAGCGAGCTAGGCGTGACGTTACTGCAGCCCAAAAGGACGTTGCGACCTGAAAAAGGGGAAGCGCCCGGGCTCGCGACCTTGTATTCCAGGAGCGCGATCAAGCACCAGCAGAAGGCGACGCAGCGGTTGCCATCGCGCTGGGATAGCCTTAGTTCGTTCGAACATACGGTTCTGCTACGGGCAATACTCGAGAATCGGGAGGCGTCGCCCGACGCCGTTGCTCTAATAACGCTCTGTCTGATGACAGGGCAGGCCGCCACGGACGCCATGAGTACACGGGTGTGTCGGGACGTCGTGGACTTGCCGAAAGATCCAGATGCAGGAGTCGTGTATCTGGTGACGGCCAACGCCACCTGGCACCGAGGAGTGTTTCGGCCCGCCGAGGCAGGGTCTGCTCCCGCCAATGCGGCCCGTGTCCTCGCACCGGTTGCGCCATCGGTTGGGTTCCCCATTGCAAAGCGGTTTTGGCAGGCGCTGGAGCTTAGTCTGAGTCGGGCTCTAGGGAGGTCCGAGCAGCTCGAAAGTCCGCTGTTTGACGGTGATATTGCCAGCCCAATCGACCAGGCAAAACACTTGATTGCCGCAATTAACAGGCGGCAGAACACGAGGCTCACTCTCCTCAGAATCCAGCACACTCTGTATCAGCTGTTGGTCGAGCACGAGGGTGATTTAGCAGAGGCTTGCCTCGTGACCGGGCAGCTCCCCCCGACAGGGCAGAGTGCTTCTATTTTTTACCACCACACAACAACGTCCATCCTGATTCGTCGCTATATCAAAGCTGTTGAATCGCTACCACTGGAAATGGAGTTTTTCAGGCATGAACGGTTGCTCGGTCAGGGCAGTGAAGTCGGCTCGGAACTACGACTTGCTATCCCAGCGCTCAGGAGACTCGTAAAAGACCTGATGGAGTCCGTCAGGTTGGCCCAGATCAACTGGACGACGGCGGACGCCTGGATCGAGTTCCACAACGCGTATACCTCCTACACCATCATGCTGATGTTATTCACGACGGGATACCGTGCAGTTCAGGATCCTATCGCGACCGAGGCTGATATCGATTGGGACAATCGGTTGGTTGTCATCAATGACAAAGCTGGGGGGCGTGAGGGCCATAGCCGTATTGTGCCGCTGGCTCAACCCTGCTGGCAGCAACTGGAACACTATCAGCGCCACCGCCGCTTTGTCGTCGAGACTCTTTCTATGATAGGTCGCCAAGCTCCGGCAAGTTTCTTTTTCTTTCTCACCGATTCAGCTCAGGCAGAGCAAGTTCGGCCCGTGACTCTCGCAAGGCGCCTGAAGTACTGTTTCGATCTTCCCCTGAATCTAAACAGACACCTGTTGCGCGGCTATATTCGCGAAGCGGATGTGCCGGGGGAAGCGGTAGATGCATTTATGGGGCACTGGATGGACGGTCAGAATCCATGGGGCCGTTACTCCAGTCTGGATCCGCTTAACTACCGAGCGGCCATCGGACGAGCCGTAGAACAGCTATCCTACGTCGTCCAATGGCGTGCGCTGGAAGGCCTGTCATGAGTGGGACAGGCGATTGGTCAGGGTGGGGCATCAGGCCAATCGTTCGACGCCGGGGGGCAGGAGACCAGGCTCGCACCGCTGCTCGGGCGCAACAAAAACGTGCGGACCAGTTACAGCTACTGGACCAGTTAAAGCGGCAGTATCCTGCGCTCGTGGCGGGCGAGCCGGGTCAGCAGCTATCGGAGGACGAAGTAAAGGCACTGTTTGAGACCATCAGTGACGCAGGCTCCAACCATCAGCTGCGGGACCGGCATAATTTTCTCGTACGCGGACTGTCCCGCGGTGTCCAAGAATGCGGTTGGGATATCCCAGTACCTGCGCCAATCAGCGTCTATCGTGCTGAGAAAGAGGTTCTGACGCCGGAGCTGTTCCGTGAGTTAGCGCCGTACCGCGCAATGTTGCAGCGCTTCTGGGATCATTTAAACGGCGACTACGTCCCGGGCGGAAGTACCACCGCAACAGGCGGACGCCAAACCGGTCACCAAGACCTGGACGCCGGGCAATTGCTGTTTTCGGCTATTACCAGGGGTATGCTGTTAAACCATTACTGGGCCACGGCATGGCCAGAGGCGATCAGCCGAGGCGTCTTTTTCGCAGGCAAAGCCGACCGTCAACCGGTGTCGTTAGAATTCAGAATGGCCGATATGGCTCCGCGAGGGTCGTCACTCAACTTCGCGAAGACCTCTATGGTCCGACGATGGTTTCCGGACACTGTCACTGCGTTGCTGCTACAACGCTGGTACCGCAACTACGGTCGATCCTGGCCAGATGAGCGCCCTGGAGTATTGCTGAGCCGGTATCTGAAACACGTGGGGCTGAATCCCCCGGCAGGGAGTCAGCTCGAGTGGCTGATGACTCACGCACGCACGGCCGCGATGGTCGACATACCGCACTTCGTCGCGCATTACGCGCAAAGCCGAGACCTCGGCCCATCGCTGACATCAGAGTGCCATGAACGCCTCTGGCGTGGCTTGGCGCCAGCGCGCAAATTAATACCGATCGAACCCACAGACATAGCAAACCGCGCTCCGGGGTCGGTTAATTTACCGAAGATGCCCGAAACACAGCTGCTGTCGGGTCAATTAGCGTCGTTAAATCGCCTTCGTGACTGTGTCCGAGTTAAGGACCGATATGAAAAAAAACGGCCTACGAGCGCAGTAACCAAGGCGTTGCGAGACATGCTGAAAAGCGGCGGCGAAACACCGCCGTTGGTTATCCTCTTGGCTCAATGGCTGAAACAGCGCCTGACGGCTGAGGGCAGTGAAAAGCAGACGTTAAAAGTGAGCTCGGCTGCACGTTATCTGTCCAGCATTGGGAAAAGTCTGGTCATCGCGTCGGTAGATCAACCGAATGTAGCGACCTACGCCCCGTCCGACTGGCAGGCACTCTACGAAAGGGCTATGCAGGAGTCCGCAAGTAACAACGAGGCGGTTTACCGCTGCGCACGGCTTGCTGAGTTCCATCATTGGCTGGTTGATCAGTTCGATGTTCCGCCCGTCAATATCCAGGACGAACGACTGGATCTCCGCAACGTCGATGCGCAGATTCTGACGCCGCGGGAATTCATGAGAGCGCGGGCATGGCTGGCTCAATCGGCCGATGCGCGATTAGCAGCTATTAGAGAGCTGATTCTGATTCTCGGGTACCGGTGCGGTCTGCGCCGGAGCGAGGTTGCCTCTCTGCGCATCCAGGACGTTCCTGGCATTCTCAAGCCGGGCTGCAAGCACCCTGAGCTACTCGTCCGGAATAATCTCTACGCGACGGTTAAATCGAGCTCTAGCGTGCGTCGTCTGCCTCTGTGGCTGTTTTTGATGGATAGCGAAATGGCACAGCTCAGACAGTGGGTGAGACTACGGTACTCGGAACAACATCAGCTCTCTAGTCAGGCTCTTCTGTTTTGTTCTGCTGGCGAGCCTCTTCGAATGCTGACGGACAGGGAAGTGTTCGCGCCGATACAAAGGGCCATGTGCAACGCCAGCGGCACGGAAGGGATGCGGTTCCACCACAACAGGCACAGCTTCGCGACTTTTTCACTACTGAGACTCATGGAGCCTCAACCTGGCGACTATATCCCCGAGCAGTGGCGGCTGGACGATGATAAGCAAAATGCTCTGCCGAGATGGGGCGAGTGCTTTTCCGAGTTAGCGCGCCTCGGCTCCAGCGGCGTACCCACCCGGAAGCATCTTTGGGCGCTTAGTGGCTGGTGCGGCCATCTGGATCCCGGCGAGTCCATGGCCAGCTATCTGCACCTGATTGACTGGTTGCTTGGCGCTATGGTCCGCAATCGGCGTAACCCTGAGCTGACGATGGTGGCTCAGGCGAGCCTTCTCGGCGTCAATCCCAGCGGTATAGACGTTATCCGTTATCGACACGGTTTGAAAGGAAGCACAACCGCTGAACAGTTGCTCGCCGTCTTAGCGAGGCGGTGGTCACGATTCACTGCCCAGACAGGAGAAGAGCCTTGGATCGTCCCGCAATGCCCGGAGCTGGATCCAGCACAACGGCAAGTAGCGATAGACCCATTGATGCTGTATCAACTCATGGCGACGCTGGACGCTCGATACGACACTGATCCTTCGGTTTTTGAAGATTTGGCTGAAAGCTATGGAATTGAGGCCTTTGTCATTCGCGAGTGGGGCGACAGGGTGGCAGAGATGAGCTTACTGGAAACTGCGAGAGGGACCTCCCGGATTCGCTACAGGCGCACCCAGAAAAAAGTGCTGCCCAAGAATAGCCACGAAAAAACGAAATGGGATGCATCTCAGGCACCTTATGCGCCCTCGTCAGATATATTCCCGGCTCCTCCACGAACGAAGCGCCAGAAAGCAGAGGTGCAGGCGCTTTTTCAGCGCTTGCAACGCATCCACGAAGATGATCCTGACTTCGTGCACAAGGTGCTGAGTGACTTCCTCCAGAATCTGAAACGCTCACAGACTCTAATCAAGTTCAAGAGCTTTGAGTCCAAGCGCGACTTCCTGCGATTGCTGGATATGTTGAGCTTGAAGAGATGGGCTTTCGTCAGGGTCAATCTAGGGCTGGATAAAGATCTGCAGGAGGCTCGGCGTTTTTGGGCGGTGCGTTTTGAGGTTCCGAAATCGCGGGTTCTAGTCAGCCGAACAGGCTTGCGGCTCACTGAGCGAAACCCAAAAGGCGTAGCGCACATTGATCTACATGCGGACGAAACGGGCAAGCGCATGCTCTGGGATGTAGTACGGTTCGTTCTGACGGCAGCCATCGTCTGCCTGCCCCCGGCCAGCATGGTGGGCGGCATATTGCCGAACAGTGAATGATTCAGGTTGTGATCCAGTAAATCGAGGACCGCTTAAAAACGAGGCGTCTGGACTGAGTCGAAGGTTCGAGTCTAGCCCGGATTTCTCATAGTAGTCCCTGATGGGCGGATGCCTGAGGATATCCCGGTTTTCGGTGTCTCGTCCGGGGTTTTTTGATCAGATATTAATCAATTCCTGATGTGCAGACACAATTCCCCCTTTCCCCCATTACTGACGGGCCGGGGGAGCCCGCTGATCTAGGTGGGCACCAGCCGCTGAACCAGGGCTGATAATTCTGTCTTATACGGATAGCTATCACTCATCAACACCCGGATTCGGCGGGTATTGCGGATGATCACAGCGCCGACCTTGATCAGTTTCAACCGCAGGGTGCCAGCGCTCATGCGCTCGAAGGGCGTGCTTTTCAGATGCACCCGCAGACGCTCGAATAGGGTGTAGGCAAAGCCGGAGAGTATCAGCCGCCACTGATTGGTCCACCATTGGGTACTCGATGTGCGGTCGGCAAACAGATCCAGCTGCTGATCCTTGATCCGGTTTTCCATGTCACCGCGGGCGCAATACTGTTCGTAGTAGAGCTTGAACCCCTCGTCGTAGCGGGAGCTGATGACGAAGCGGGGATTCGGACCCTGGGGGCCGTATTCCAGGCGGGCGACGACCAGCCGTTCCTGCTGCCAGCTTCGGGCCTTGTAGTTAAAGCGGAACGTAACGGCCAGCTTGTCGCCGGTGGCTTCATGATATTCCTGGACCTTGTCCATGGCGGGTGCCGCCAGGGTTTCCAGCCGCGTATTGCGCGCCATGCCCACGATGTAATCCACCTGGTTGTGGTCACACCAGGCCAGGATTCGGGGCTTGCAGAAGTGGGAATCACCCCGGAACACAATGCGGGTTTCTGACCAGTAGCGCCGGATAAACCGCACCAATAGGGCTAGAATGGCCCAGCTGTGCCGGGCATCACCCCGATTACTGGTGCGCAGATAGCTCACCAGCAGGTGCCGTCCGCAGAAGACATACAGCGGGAAGTAGCAGTGGTGATCGTAGTACCGGTTGAAGAACTTGCCCGGCTGGTCGCCGTGCACCGGAATATCCGTGCCGTCGAAATCCAGCACGATTTCCTTTGGCGGCTTGTCGTGCTGCTCAATGAAATGATGCCAGAGCAGCTCATGGGCCTTCACGATGGTTTGCCGGTCCACGGCCTGTTCCATTCGGCAGAGCGTGGACTTGCCGGCCAGGACGGAGACCTCACCCGTGGCGGATTGCAGCGCCTGATCAAAGCGTAGCGCTTCATGGTCATTCAGGTCTTCGTATCCGCCGGCCACGCCGTAGACCCGTTGCCGGACCATGGTATCGAGTTGGTGACGAACCATCGTGGAATCCCGCTGATCGACCAGAGTCTCGGCCAGTCGCTGGGTTAACTGGTGTTGCTTATCGACTTCGCGTAATAACAACAAGCCAGCATCGGAGGTGATGTGGCCTCCGGAGAAATCGGCTTCAATCTGACGGCGGAACAGTGGCGAGAAGGTCAGCTTTTCGGGTACCATTTTGGATGCGGCTTCTGGTGGTTCGTTTTTGGTGTAAGGTCCTGAAATGTTACCACTTTAAGCCGCTTTTTCCTTCCTCCTCATGAGAAATCCGGGCTAGAGTATTCTTCATCACGGTGTGCAGTCGCCAGATCCTGCTCTTGCGAGGTGAGCCCATGAAAAAACGACTACTCTCAGAAAAAGACCTGCTTCGGGGTCTGAACGAACATACGGGTCACGCAGATGAGGTTTTTACGCCGTTGCCTCGGGAGCTGGACCCGCTAGAGAAATTGAAGGGTTCGGTGATTAAGTACGATAGGCCGTTCGATTCGGTGTGGGATGATTGGTTTGACGACCAGGACGTGTCGGAAGAATCCCTGGCCAGTCGTGATCAGCCGGAGCCTAAAGCGTGATGCGTAGACGCAGCAAAGCCCGCATTGATTCAGTTTGAACATGGCCAGGGAAATGCCGTGGTCATGCTCACGGCTGCTCCCGACCAACAGCTGGAGCTCGGTCCCACTCTGTCAGGTCGTCTGGAAAAGGCGAATCTTCATCGCACTGGGCCAGCAGCTCGCTTAGCGCGTACTTCCGCCTGCGTTTATACGGTTGAATAGTAATTGTGCTGTCTTGAGCGTCGATTTCCACGCTATCCCCTACCTTGAGATGAAGCTGGTCACAGATAGCCGCTGGCGGAACGACTCCAACATTCTTCCTAATTTTCGAATGGTGGTTCTCATTCTGACCTCGGATGTGATGAGTCCTCGCCGACAAAATAGCCTTAGCTCGAATGTGCTGCAAATGCCGGTGCGGAGCCTGTTAACGCAGCAACTGACGCTTACGATTGAGGGCATCGATTGACCCGGGCTGATACAGCTCTACCAAACCGATCATCAGGGCTTCTTGGCGCTCAAGGCGACCTTCTAGGTCAATCAGCATTTTTATGATGATGGCGTTGTTGTCGCGGCTGCGCGCTCTGGCGCCTGTGCTTCTGGTGGCCACTTTGAGCAGTTCCGATTGATCAATCAGCCGCCGTCCTGCCTCGCTCAGTAGATAGGATAGAAGGCCTTTATCCATCCATCGGTAAAGTGTTTTGGTCGTCCGGCCGACAAGCGTTGCGGCCTCTTGGAGCGAGAGGCCCTCAGCTGTAATAGGGGACATCGGGTTTCTCCTGTCTCAAGACATTTTCGCAGACTTCGTTCGGGCCATTCTCTAACGCACGTCCTACCCGACAGTACCGACCAGGACATAGCTCCGGGTTAGGAAAGAAGAGATCTGGCATCTTTGAAGAGCCGGCTACGAGATCATTATCCGAGACAGTGTCGGGACTCTGTCCCGGTTTTGTCTCGGACAGTGACCGACGTTTAGTTCACATCCGGCATCAGAACGAACTCATCGAGAGTGCAATAGAGCCGTCCGGCAAATGGGGCGCAAGTGAGCACACCGAAAAGCTCCTGATACAGTCCCGGTAAGGTCCTGCTAATCAGCGTGCCTTCGGCCAGAAACACCACAAGATCCTGATCTCCGGCCCGGAGAATAAGGCGCCAAATCAGAGGCCACATCGGGTCAATGGTTGGATAGACGCTTATGACGACACAGGATTCCATTCGAGTGGTAGCGCCCTTGAACATCGCGAACCGACTCATTTGTCGGCTTCCCAGTGGGTCAGGTAAGTCTCCAGCTGCGCAAGCAATGGCTGAAGTGAGGCGCGATTGGGGGGTAGGGCCTGAGCTTCGAGGCTCCTCTGTACCCAGGTTTCCAGAGCCTCCAGGTTGTTCTTCTCCCCGCCATGGCCGAGAACCATGACCAAGCCGTTCCCGGGATGAATGTTAAGCGCCAACCGCAAAGCACCCGCGAGTCTGGTTATCCTCAAACGCTCGTCACGGGAATATCGTGCAGGCGCAGCATATGGCAGAAGTGCGAGTTTAGTGCTCATGATTTAGCTCCATCATGGAGGGGTTGGTAGGCGTTTCGGAGGCCGTGGTCGATCCGCTTTGATCAAAACTCTGCAGTAGCAATCGCTCGAAGGCGGAGCCGTCCCGGCGAGTTAGGTTCGGCACATAACGGGAGTAGACACGAAACAGCATTTCGGTCGTTGTGTGGCCCATCTGTTGGGCAATCCACTCTGGGCTCTCGCCTGAAGCGAGCCATAGCGTCGCTGCGGTATGTCTTGTCTGGTAGGGCCGGCGTTTACGCAAATTCAAGTGAGCCAATAACGGGTACCAGACTCGCTTGGTGACATTGTTATGGGACAATGGTGTGCCCGAGCGTGTGCAGAACACGAACGTATTGGAGCCGGTGACCTTTCGCTGCCTCATGAGCGCGTCATGCACCAACTGGGACATGTCGATGGTCCTGAATGACCCATCATTCTTGGTATATTCCAGCTCACCGTTCACCAGTGACTGACGCACCAGAATCTGGCGGCGCCTGAAATCGACGTGCTCCCATTGCAGGCCATCGATTTCACCAGTCCGCAAGCCGGTGAAGAACCTGACCGTGAAATACTCTCGAAAGTCGGGCCGGACGGTATCCAGGATCAGCTTCACCTCATCGAGGGTGAAGGGCTGAACGTCCGTCCGCGGTACCCTCAATGATTTAATCCCGTGATAGGGTGAGCTAAAATCGAAGCGGTTGGCTGCTTCACTCAGGATCATGCGCAAAGGCGTCATGATGTGGTTAATGCGAGTTGCTGACAGATTTTTCGCGCTCCGGGTCTGAACTTTGGCGAGCGAGGACCGGAACTCGAGAATGTCTGCCTTGGTGATGCGGCCGACCTCCTTCTTTGCAAACGCGGGCAATAGATAGTTGTTCAGCGTCAGGCGCACGGTAGCGATGTGCGACTTACGCCACTGGATCTTCATCTCCTCGAACCAGTCCTCAGCAAAACAACTGAACAAGGGCGTCTCGTGGTATTCCCTGGCTGAGGCGATCGCCCGCTTACTAAAGTTTTCGGCGTTGGGGCTGTTGGGGAAGTAGCGGCCATACTCGAACGTGCCTAGCGTGATCTCAGCCTCAATTTTCCTGAGGATGCTTTCGAGCTTCCTCCGATTCGCTGGAGAATCGCCCAGAGCGGTTTGTTCGCGGCAGCGTTTGCCGTTGTAGCGGAAGTCGAAAAACAGTTTGCCCGTTTCAGGGCGGGCCACGACTTTACCCACGGCAAACACCTCCTCCGGCCATCGGCACGGCCAAAGTGTGATTCGTGGAATGGCCAAGCATGTCTTGCTCGATCACGCTCCAGATGTAGAGAATCTTGCGGCCGCCGAAGGGACGAAAGTAATGGACTCCTTCCAGCAGAACGGAGTCCTTGAGCCTTTCTCGTATAGTTCGTGGGTCGTACTTAATTCGCTCGGCGAGCTCTTCGGTTGTGAGGTAAAGCTGTGACATGGGATTTTTCCTCTGCTACCTTTCAGTGCTGGAGGACATACCGAGTCGTTAGCGCCTCAAAATGTCCTCCTGAAGATCATTATGCACTCTAAAAGGCCTATTGCAAGTCTTTTTGATCTCCTGCGGGTTATTTTGTTCTTTGGTGAGCCAATGATTAAATGCCATCTGTCCAGATTGATGGGTGAAAAGAAGCTCAAGATTGTTGATGTAGCGAGGGAGACGGGCGTGAACCGGGGCACTGTCACCCGGCTTTATCACGAAACGGCCAGTCGCGTAGAGCTCGAAACAATTGAAGCTCTGTGCCGATATCTGGGATGTGATGTAGGCGATTTATTCGAGTTTAAGGATGACTAGTGAAAAATTTCTGGTGAGGAGCAGTCCAGACAATGGCAATTTCGAGTTTTCGATCAGTTATGCGGCCCGTCGCTTTGGTGCTCAGTGTCGGAGCCTCAAGGCCTTTAGCAGCCGTGCGCGAGACGGTGCAGGCAGCCGCAAACCGAAGTCAGACGCCAAACAGATATGTCAGATCAAGGCACTGCGCCGTGACCCGAACACAAACGATGCCGAAGTGGCCATGACTACGGCGTATCAGAGAAACCAATTATAAGCATTGCAGCGTCGTAAAGCCGCGCCATCAATAGTGTATATCCAAAGAGAGAAAGTGATTTCGTGTCCAGACTGACTGATTTGATTGCCAAGGCAAAAGCCAAAGACGCGGCGTTAGGGGCCGAGCTGGATCGAGAGTTCAAGATGCTGTCGTCACGGTTACCCTTTGGGCTGAATTTCGAGCGTCATAGCCCGGAAGCGGTTGAGTTGCCGCTGCGACCAATTCGCAAGGGTGACAAGGTTCGAGTAATGCCTAAGCGTGGTTCTACCAAGAAAGGTGATGAGCGGCTGTGGCGGGTGAAGAGTATTCAGAGAAGCAAGAAGATAGCGGCCTTAGAGTTGCTGGGAGCCGCAGAGATCGAGACTCAGACCGTGTCGGTGGATGACCTGGTGGTGGTGGCCGAGTTCCGTGACACCATCTATCCGGGCCTGGTCAGTACCGGCAAGGTGCTGCGAGGCGGCGAGAAGCCTCACCATTCGGTCATTAATGGAGAGAACTTCCATGTCCTCAAGATGCTGACCTATACCCATCGCGGCAATGTTGACGCCATCTATATTGACCCGCCTTACAACTCAGGCGCGAGTGACTGGAAGTACAATAACAACTACGTTGGCGAGGACGATCTTTATCGCCATTCCAAGTGGCTTGCTTTCATGGAACGGCGCCTGTTAATCGCCAAAGAGCTACTTAAGCCGTCAGGTACTTTAATTGTCACAATAGACGAGCACGAGGTTCGACGGTTAGGGTTGTTGCTGGAACAAACACTGGAGGGGTTCACGATCCAGCAGGTCACAATCGTGATCAACCCTAAGGGCGTGACACAAGGTTATCTTTCACGCGTAGAGGAATATGCGTTCTTCTGTTTCGGCCCTGAGAGCAAAATCTTCGCAGGGGACGACGACCTCCTAACAACGACGGACTCGAAAGCATCTGATGATGGCCACGCGCGACCTCGGTGGAAAGGGTTACTTCGATCAGGGGATGAAGCGGAGAGAAAAGATCGCGAACAGATGTTTTATCCCATCTGGATCAATCCCAAGACCAAGAAGATTGTGAAAGCGGGCCAATACCTTCCTCTTGAACAAGAACCCGACTTTAACCTAACTGATGCGGATGGCAACGTTGCGGTCTGGCCTGTGCGCAAAAATCTGACGCTTGGAAGGTGGGGAGTCGGAGTCAGTACATTTAACGACCTTGTCAAGAAGGGCTTTGTAGCGCTTGGAGCGTACGACAAGAAGCGCAAATCGTGGGGCTTTTCGTACCTGTCTGAGCAACTTCGTAAGGAAGTTGAAGACGGGACCTTGGTCGTACTGGCTCGAGATCCGGTGACAGGGGTTGCAGACGTAGTTTACGACGGTGCTGCGACCAAGAAAGTCCGTACCGTTTGGCACAGGAAAAGGCATGACGCCGGCGCATACGGCACCGATTTAGTCGGAAAGTTTTTGGGCAATGGTCGTGCATTCCCGTTCCCCAAGAGTCTTTACGCTGTTGAAGATGCCCTTCGCATAATTGTTCGAGGGAAGCCCGACGCGATTATCCTCGACTTTTTTAGTGGTTCAGGATCAACGGCACATGCGGTGATGCGCCTCAATCGACAGGACGGCGGTCGGCGACAGTCAATATGCGTCACTAATAACGAAGTTCGCTCCGATGAGCAAGCCGCTCTGCGGCAAGCAGGTCTACGTCCAGGTGATCCCGATTGGGAGAGGTTGGGTATTTGCGACTACGTTACCAAGCCGCGTGTTGCCGCTGCCATCAGAGGCAAAACTCCGGACGGTCAGGCTATTGAGGGCGATTACAAGTTTATCGACGAATTCCCGATAGCAGAAGGATTCGAGGAAAACGCCGAATTTTTCACCCTGACGTATGAAACCCCATTATCGGTCAGCCACAACCTAGCGTTTAGCCGAGTTGCGCCGTTACTGTGGTTGCGCGCTGGAGCGCGAGGGAGTCGTATTGACAAGCTGCCCGCCGATGGATGGGCGGTGGCAGATGCCTATGCACTACTAAATAACGCGGATGCAGCCACACCCTTTATCAAGGCACTGGGTAAGGTGGATGGGGTACGCATTGCCTATATCGTTACCGACGATGACCGGCGCTTCCAGGCAATCGCCAAGCGGTTGCCCGATGGCGTCGAACCAGTGCGACTGTACGAGTCTTATCTCACCAACTTTAGCTTTACCAACGGAGAATAACGGATGAAGTTCACGCTTAAAGACTATCAGCGCGACGCCGTCCGCGACTCCTTGAGTAACCTAGGCAAGGCTCGTCGCCTTTGGCACATTGAAGCCGACAGGACGGCATTCTCACTCACTGCGGTAACCGGCGCGGGTAAAACGGTAATGGCTGCGGCCACGTTCGAGGCGCTGTTTCATGGTGACGATGAGTTCAGCTTTGATGCCGACCCTAGCGCGGTGGTGATCTGGTTCAGCGATGACCCGTCGTTGAATGAGCAGACGCGCTTTCGCTTCATCGAGGCCAGTGACCGTATCAACTACACCGATTTGGTGGTGGTAGAAAACACCTTTAACAGGCCGAAGTTCCAAGCCGGGAAAATCTACTTTCTCAATACCCAGAAGCTCAGCAAAAACAGTCTTCTGGTGCGCGGCCATGATCCGGAGGAAATGGCCGCCAAAGTGGACGGCACATTTCCCGACATGCGTCCCGATCTACGTGCATACACCATTTGGGACACTATACAGAACACCATTGAAGACCCGGATTTGACGCTGTATCTCGTGCTGGATGAGGCGCACCGAGGCATGGGAACACAGACTGCGGCTAGCCAGAACGCCAAGAGCACTATCGTCCAAAGGCTCATCAATGGCGTAGGCAGCGTGCCCGGCATCCCAGCGGTATGGGGTATCTCGGCCACGGTCGAACGATTCAATAAGGCGATTGAGTCGGCAGGCAAGCATATCAAGCTGCCCAATGTGGAGGTTGATGCCTCCAAGGTTCAAGAGTCCGGTCTTATCAAAGACACCATCCTGCTAGATATACCGGACAATGTCGGTGACTTCGATACCGTTTTGGTGCGCCGAGCGACTGACACGTTGAAAGAGTCCACCGCTGCTTGGTCAGCTTACTCCAAGCAGCAGCAGGAAGCCCATGTTGTCGTGCCGCTGATGGTTTTGCAGGTTCCCAACACGCCTGATCCAGATAAAATCGGACGGGCTCTGGATACCATTTTTGAGCGTTATCCCGAGCTGCCTTCTGCCAGCGTGGCGCATGTTTTTGGAGATCATACTACGCAACGGTTCGGCAAACGGGACGTGCCTTATATCGAGCCTCAGCGAGTCGAGGAGTCAACCTGGGTACGGGTGTTGATTGCCAAGGATGCTATTAGCACAGGCTGGGATTGTCCGCGAGCCGAGGTCATGGTTTCTTTCCGTGCAGCCAAGGACAAGACCCACATTACGCAGTTGTTGGGCCGTCTGGTGCGTTCGCCACTGGCTCGCCGTATCCCTGGTAATGACCGTTTGAACGCAGTGGACTGCTTGCTGCCTAAGTTTAATCGCAAGGCTGTGGAGCAGGTTGTCGATGAGTTGACGACCGGCAGCGATGCGGCAACGCCAGGTCGGGTCTTGATCGACTACATCGAAGTGGTGCCGAACCCTGCTGTTTCGCATGCCGTGTGGGAAGCATTCGAGGCGCTACCGTCACAAACACGTCCACAGCGAGGTGCCAAGCCTGCTGTCAGGTTGACTGCGCTGGCCCATGAATTGGTATCCGACGATATTCTGCCTGGTGCAGGCAGGCTGGCCCATGCGGAAATGCATGCAGTTCTGAATAAGTTTCAGGCAGACAACGCAGCCAAGATCAAGGCCAAGCAACAGTCTGTCTTGGTTGTGGACGGCAAGACTGTGAAAGCGGACATGCTGGGCCAGGGGCGCAGCCTTGAACAGTTCTGGGAAGATGCCGACGTGGCGGTAATCGACGACGCCTATCGCCGTGCAGCGCGCATCTTCAGCCCGGCGATTGCCCACTCGTATGTTGACCACCTGGCCAGCCTAGCAGCCAACCGTGATGATGATCCGGAAGCATTCCTGGAAGCCATTGTTGAAGCTCGCGTAACCGTTGCTGGCTTGGGCCTAGTTACTGAGGCACAGGCTTATTTCGATGCCGAGGCGGACAAAGTGGCGAAGACCTGGTTGTCCAAGTATCGGGAGCAGATCAAGGCCCTAAGCGATGATCGAAGGGAATCCTATCGGCAGATCATCGAAATGAGTACAGAGCCGCAGGACGCGGGCTTGCTAAAGCCTGAGGCCCGTTATGAGGCGACCAAGGCGAACGAAAACGGCAAGGTGAGGGTGCTCCCGGTCTGGGATGGCCACTTGCTGTGCGACCATGCAGGCAAGTACCCAGCTGACTTGAATGCTTGGGAGCGCACGGTTGTCGAGACTGAATCGGCAAGGCCAGGATTCTCTTTCTGGTACCGCAATCCGCAACAGCCAGGGCAAGCATCGTTGGGTATTGCCTATGAGAAATCCGGTCATTACGGGATTGTTCGCCCAGACTTTCTGTTCTTTGCTGAGGAGGACGGCTCCCTAGTGGTCGATCTGGTTGATCCGCACGGGCTGCACTTGGGTGATGCGTTGCCGAAGCTCCAAGGCTTGGCGTTGTACGCCGCATGCCATCTCGCTGTCTATCGCCGGATCGAGTCGCTCGCCATGGTGAAGGGAAGCGGCAAGCTGCGAGTACTCGATTTGAAACGCCAGGAAGTGCGGGATGCGATCGCCGTAGCCCAAGATGCGGAAACGATATTCAGTAGTGGGCTTGCAAATGATTACCAGTGATCGTGTAACTGGGATTGGCTAATCAGTTCGACTACCGCAGGTACCACGGCGTGCGTAAATACACAACGAAATCGGGCCGTTCTTGTTACGGAGGAGATCTAGGCCGAGCTGATCGGCTGACGGCTCGGCAAGACGTTATCCGAGACCTTGAGCTGAGCCTTTGTTAAGGCTGGTACATGTAGCGGGTGCGAATGAGAGGCGCAGGTTTATGACTACGGAAGCAGAGGCGCTGACTAACATCCTTGCGTGGTCTGCAGATAGTCCCGGCTGGCAGCGCGACGCACTGCGCCGACTTGCAACGCAAGCAGCCTTGGAGCCGGTTGATATCGACGAGCTGGCTTCCATTTGCAAGGGAGACAATCCAGCGGTCCCGCTGGAAGCGGGACACCTTCGCGGACCGAATGGCCATCAAGGGGAAGTCTATCTGCGGCAGGTGCATGGAGTCCGGCATATCAACGCACTGGCTCCCGACCAACGGCTGACTCTCCATCGTGTCGGTTTGACGATCATCTACGGTGACAACGGATCGGGAAAATCCGGCTATGCGCGGATACTCAAGAAAGTTTGTCGCGCCCGTATGTCTGGCCGAGCTGAGGAGATCGTCCCCGACATATATGACGCCGCACCGGGCAACCCGAGCGCCACGATTGAATACGCGATCAGCGGTCAGAATCGTACCTGCGCTTGGCAACTTGGTCAGGCTGCCGACCCCGCGCTTGCAGGTATCAGTGTGTTCGATTCCCGCACAGCAAACGTCCATGTGGATGATACGAATGACGTGGCTTACACACCGTTTCCGCTCAAACTGCTTGGTTCACTAGCGCAGCTGTGCAAGTTGATCAAGGAAAAGCTAGCAGCAGATATTGACCAGATAAAGGCGCAAACGCCGGAAGCTATCAGGACGCCGACATGTAGCAGGGACACAGCGGTCGGCAAACTCATGGCCAATCTCACTGCCAATACTGCGCCGGCGATAGTAGAGGAGTTGGCCACACTCACGCAAGCAGAGCAAGACCGATTGGCACAGCTCACGGCGGACTTGGCTGGTGATCCAGCTCGCGCGGCGCGCCAGCTTGCGGCGTTGAAGACCAAAATTGACGGGTGCATTGTGGGCCTGGATCGGCTATTTGCTTCAATCAGCGACGAGACCGCCAATGACCTGCGTCGCCTTGCCGTTGCTAGCGATGCAGCGCGCCAGGCGGCAGAAGCTGCTTCCAGTGCACTTTTCCGGGACGAACCATTGCCGCAAATCGGATCGGAGGTTTGGCAGGCTCTATGGGCCAGTGCCCGAGCATTTTCTGACACGGATGCCTATCCCGAACAGCACTTCCCTGTGACAGATCCCGGCAGCGTATGTCTGCTTTGTCAGCAGGAATTGACGCCCGTAGCCGCAGATCGCCTCAATCGCTTCGAGGCTTTTGTGCGCGACGACAGCCAGCAACGTGCCGAGGCTGCGCGCGTCACCTATGACAGCGCACTGGCAACGTTCAAGAGTGAGGCTGTTTCGTTGGCAGAGCTTACGAACATTGTGGCAATCCTCCGCGACGGACTGCGCCAAGATGCCTTGGGAGTGGAGGTCAGGGGCGCGACTCTGCGCGCTCTATGGCGTCACCGCCAGATCCGGCGAAGCCACGCGAATCCAAACGCCGCTGTTGATGTACCCGCTGCGGAATATCCGCGTCAGGCGCTGGTCGATCAAGCTGCAGGAATTGAGGCTCGGGCGAACGCCCTCGCCGCGGAGGCTGGATCTCCAGCTCGCGCCGCCTTGCTTGCCGAAAAGGATGAGCTTGCGGATCGGCAATGGCTTGGTGGCATCAAAGCCGATGTTCTTGGCGAAATTGAACGCCAGAAGAAAATCGCACGGCTTGAGGCGGCCCAACGGGAAACTTTCACCAACCGCGCCACCACCAAGAGCACCGAGATCGCTCAGGCTTTGGTGACGGACGCGCTACGCGCGCAATTTGCTCGCGAGGTGGCGAGCTTCGAGATTGCTGACCTCGCTGTGGAGCTTCGACAGCGCAACAGCGTTCAGGGCATCCCTCGCTTCAAGGTCGCACTTAGACGGAAGCCCACAGCTACGGTGGGACAGGTTTTGAGCGAAGGCGAGCATCGCTGCGTTGCCTTGGCCGCGTTCATGGCTGAACTTGTCACCACGGCAAACAAATCCGGCATTGTCTTTGATGATCCCGTTTCCTCGCTCGACCACATGCACCGGGAGGCCGTGGCCAAGCGTCTAGTTGCTGAGGCCGCGCATCGACAGGTCATCGTCTTCACGCATGACCTGGCGTTCCTGTTCGAGTTGAATCGCGCGGCGGACGATGTGCGGCCTAAGCCGCAGGTTGCGATTAGCTCTATCAGCCGGGGTGCTGACAAGGCAGGCTTTTGCCGCAGCGAACCGCCATTCAAGGCGCGTCGGGTCAGTGACATCACCACAAGTCTTAATAATCAGCTTGCGGGCGAACGCTTCCATTTTGAGCAAGGCAATCACGACGAGTGGCGAAGGTCCGTCAAATCCATCGCGGCAACGCTGCGTGATACGTGGGAGATCGCGGTTGAAGAAGCCGTCGGGCACGTCATTCGGCGACTGTCCAATGAAGTGAGGACGCCTGGCTTGATTAAGCTGACCGCGATCACAGCTGTCGACTGCGAGGCTATGCGGGACGGATTTGTTCGCTGTTCCGGGCTGCTGCACAGCGCCGCCGCTGCGTTGAACCGCCCTTTGCCGAGACCGGAAGCATTGGCTGCAGAGATTGATGCGTTGGCGGCTTGGGCGGACAACCTTCGTCATCGGCAGAATGCTGCTAGGTTGCCTTGAACCCTTAGCAGCCACCTCAGTACTGTGGCACTGAGTGCAGTATTATTCATGGGGTTACTTTAGCGCTTGTAACTCGGGTCTTGAAGTTCTCTTAGAAATTAATTGTCTGGCTTCACTGCAGTTATTTGTGTCCAGGCCCAGAAGAACCAGTGTCAGTGCAAAGGTCACAATTTCTCGGTCGGTCATAAATGCGCCAGAGCCGTGGACACAGCGTGGACACAATCTGGACACAAGAAAAAGAAAAGGGCCTACGCTCACACGTAAGCCCTTCTTTTACATGGCCCGCCCGAGAGGATTCGAACCTCTGACCTCTGCCTCCGGAGGGCAGCGCTCTATCCAGCTGAGCTACGGGCGGTTTGCTGGGTTGTTGGGGTGGGTCCCCGAAACAGGGCGCCTATGATAAGCCCGGATGAGCGCAATGTCCAACGTCGTTGTGGGCATTCGGGCAGGGTGCTGATTACATTACCATGGCTCAAAAGAGACATCGTGGGCTTGCTTTTGTGGATCTTAATGATAATAATTATCACAACGGTTCATGGCAGGGGTGAGCGTATGTATGTCTGCATGTGTTTTGGGGTAACCGACAGGCAAATCCGACAGGCAGCACGCACAGGTTGTGGCAGTATGCGCGAGTTGGGTAAGGAGCTTAACGTCGGTCGCCAGTGTGGTCGGTGCGCGCCCATGGCCCGGGAACTGCTGCGAGAGACTCGCAGTGAGAACTATATGCAACTCGCCAATATGTTGGCCCAGCCCGCCTGATTAATCCTTCTGGTCTTGAATTCCCTCTCTGCGGATGCCCTAATGTGAGCTGAAAACCGCTCGCGGGCGGCTGCTTCTGCAGTCGCTGCATTGTCACATCAGAGGGAGGCTACATTTCGTGAAAGGTGACCCCAAGGTTATCCAGTTTCTGAACCAGGTTCTGGCTAATGAGCTTACGGCTATTAACCAGTATTTCCTGCATGCGCGTATGTACGGCAACTGGGGCCTGAAGCGGCTCGAGAAGAAGGAGTACGACGAGTCCATTGATGAGATGAAGCATGCCGACCGTCTGATCGAGCGCATTCTCTTTCTCGAAGGCCTGCCCAACCTGCAGGATCTGAACAAGCTGCTGATCGGCGAGCACGTGCAGGAAATGATCGAGTGCGATCTCAAGATCGAGCACAAGGCCCATGCTGATCTGAAGGCGGCTGTTCAGTACTGTGAGCAGGTGCAGGATTACGCGTCACGGGATCTTTTCGCGTCAATTATCGATAGCGAAGAGGATCACATCGACTGGCTTGAGACCCAGTTGGAGATGATCCAGAGAATGGGGCTGGAGAACTTTATGCAGCTACAGGCGATGCCCAGCGAGTAGCTTGCCCCCAAAGCCATTCCCGGTCGGGACCTCGCTCTCAGCGAGCCGTCCCGGTCAGAGCCAGTCCGCAATGGTTATGCCTATCCCGATCCGCTTCACGTGGTGATTGTAGTCAATCAGCGTCTCGCCCCAGCCGTGGAAATACTGCACGTAAGCCCGAACAGAGTCTGACAGAGGGAAAGTATAGTCCAGCCTGACGGTGCTTCTGTTTTCGTCAAAATCGAGGTTATTCCGGAAAAGCATCCCGATCGTCGTTTCATCCGGTAATTTATAGGTGACGTTGTAGTCGGCGTAGCCCAGATACTTGTAGATATCGGGGTTATTGTCTTCGCTTTTGCTCTCGGGTATTCGGTACCACGGGCTGGCTGACATCACCCAGCGGTTGTTGCTGTAGACGACATTGCCAAGAAGCCGGTTCCAGCTGCGGGAGAGCGGGTCGGAAAGGCCGTTGGACTGGTGGTTTATGCCGATGCTGACGATGTCTATGGATCCTGGCCCAAGCTTCAGGGCGGGCTCATAGCTGAGGAAGATTTCCGGCTCGTAGTTCGACTCTCGAAAGGGCGACGACTCGTCCCGGTTGAACGCTTGCCAGAACGATAACTGTGTATAGGCGGCCCACAGCCTGGTGCGTTCCGGGAATAGTCCTGTCAGCAGTGGTATGCGCACGCTGAACTGGAACTTGGCTTCCATATTGGAGAAGTCTTCCTGCAACGGCTCCCGCCCGAACTGCACGCTTTTGGGTGCCTGGTTTACCGGGCTGCCGTATGTGACGGGAAGCAGGTAGTTGGCCCGGTGACGGACGAAGGTACCGGAGTAGGAAAATAGCGCCTGCTGGCGTGCCAGCAATTGCTCGACCAGGCTTGGCGGCCGAGCCTCTTCTTCGTCCAGGGTTTCCCGATCCAGGCCGATCGATTCTGCGGCATCCAGCAGGTCGGGGTCGGTTTCCTGTTGTACGGGCTGGGTCTGTTGCGGCTTCAGGAACTGGTCGTAGCACTCAAGCCTGGAGACTCCCATCTCAATGGCGGCGCATTGCTCGATACGGGTCGGGGCGGGCTGTCCTTCAGGGAGGCCATTGGTCATTCCGTTCCCGCCTGGCTCGTTAACATCTTGTGCCAGCGCGGATATGGCGGTGCCCAGCCCGACCAGGAGCACGCTGAAGCTGGCGCTTTTGCGATTCATGTTAGAAGCTCATGCCTTAAAGACTCGTGGACCCTCGGGGGGCTTGATACTGGCTGTTTTGTTTCACCAGCGACGGGGTCATCCTGCGTGTTCATGCTCTGCCAGGTCTGTACCATCGCAAGCGCCCATATACTGAGCAGCGTTATGGTCATAAGGCCAAAGAGGATCGTATGGACGCGCTTCCTGTTACCGGAGCCGGCACTAGCCACCCACCGCAGATACATCAGTCCAAGGAAGCTCAGGAACATTGTCAGGCTGGCGCCGGCCGGGAGCAGCAGCCACAGCAGAGTTGGAGCGCCATTTTCGGCAGCGCTTCCACGCAGAAGGAAGAGGCTGGCGATCAGGGTAAGGAGAGAAATGACCTCCAAAACCACCAGCCGGAGTTTCCACTGTTGCTGTGATGCCACTGATATCTCCTATCGCCAAGTGCGCCACGGCAGGATCCAGACTCATCCCGGCAAGCGACAGTCTAATCACCCCCAACGCAAACCGTAACCATTTAAATAAATTTAACCCGATACCTTGACTGACGGTCGTTCGTTTCAACGGAAACGAGCACTCAGCGGTGCTGTTTTTGGGCTTGGGCTGTTTTCGAGTGGGTGCAGTCGCTATAATTGCCCGCTGACAAAGGTGTACTCCAAGAACGAGGTGAACTGTGACGAACCTGAAGAGACTGCTGCTCGCCGTAGTTATCGCGGCGGCCTGTGTAGGTATGGCCGTGGCGGCCTCCATGGAAGACCAGATAAAAGAGCGTATCAAGCCAGTGGGCGAGGTTTGTGTGGCTGGCCAGGAATGCGGTTCGGGCGGCGGTGCTGCAGCCTCTGCCGAAGCAGCCGGTGAGCCGCGCAGCGGTGAAGCAGTTTACAGTTCTGCGTGCACAGCATGTCACTCGACCGGAGCGGCCGGAGCGCCTGTGGTCGGTCAGGCAGACGCTTGGGCGCCACGCATTGAAAAAGGACAGGAAACGCTGATCGAACATGCGATCAATGGCTTCAATGCGATGCCGGCGATGGGCGCGTGCGGAAGCTGCTCCGAAGAAGAAGTTGCCAGTGCTGTGAAATACATGATCGAGAACAGCCAGTAAGGGCAATTTCGAAATTGCCGTTGCCGAAGAACCGCCCCTGGGGCGGTTTTTTATTGCCATAAAAAAACCGCGGCCGGAACCGCGGTTTTTTCAGACTGGCCCCGAAGGGCTCAATCTAACTTACATTTTGCGGGCAGCGGGGCTGCTCACAGGTTACTACTCGCCAGCCGGAGCGAAGTCGACGGGCTTCTCGCCCTCGCGTACTTCTTTCATGCTGAGCTTCACGCGGCCCCGGGCGTCGACGTCCAGTACCTTGACCAAGACTTCCTGGCCTTCGGAAAGCTCATCGGAAACGTTCTCGACACGGCGATCGGCAATCTGGGAGATGTGAACCAACCCGTCCTTGCCGGGCAGGATATTCACAAACGCGCCGAAATCGACAATACGCTCAACCCGGCCTTTATAGGTCTGGCCGACTTCGATTTCCGCGGTAATTTCCATGATGCGGTTGATAGCATCTTCAGCGGCCGCCTGATTGGCTGCATAGACGCGGACGAGCCCGTCATCTTCAATATCGATGGACGCGCCAGTCACTTCGCACAGGCCGCGTATGGTGGCGCCGCCTTTGCCGATGACGTCGCGGATTTTGTCTGACGGGATCCGCAGACTCAGCATGCTTGGCGCTTTCTCGGACAGCTTTTCACGCGAAGTAGAAATGACCTTGGCCATTTCATCGAGAATGTGAACGCGCGCCTGATGAGCCTGCTCCAGCGCGATCTCCATGATCTCTTCGGTGATACCCTCGATCTTGATGTCCATCTGCAGTGCAGTAACGCCATCACGGGTACCGGCGACTTTAAAGTCCATGTCGCCAAGGTGATCTTCGTCGCCCAGGATATCAGTCAGCACGGCAAAGCCGTTTTCTTCCTTGATCAGGCCCATGGCGATACCGGCGACCGGGGCCTTGAGCGGAACGCCCGCGTCCATCAATGCCAGCGAACTACCGCACACGGAAGCCATGGAACTTGAACCGTTTGATTCAGTGATCTCGGAGACGATACGGATTACGTACGGGAACTCCTCAGCATTCGGCATGACAGCCTGAACACCGCGCTTGGCCAGTTTGCCGTGGCCAATTTCCCGGCGTCCCGGAGGTCCGACCCTACCGGCTTCACCTACTGAGTAGGACGGGAAGTTGTAGTGAAACAGGAAGGTGTCCTTGCTTTCGCCTTCCAGCGCATCGATGATCTGCGCATCCCGGGCCGTGCCCAGAGTCGCTGCCACCAGTGCCTGGGTTTCGCCACGGGTGAACAGGGCCGAGCCGTGGGCATTGGGCAGGACGCCAACCTCGACTTCAATCGGACGGACGGTCTTGTTGTCACGGCCGTCGATACGGGGATGGCCTTCGATGATCCGCCCGCGTACGATTTTCTTCTCCAGCTTGCCGAAGTAGCTTTTAACTTCGTCAGCGTCGTACTGTGGCGCTTCACCGCCTGCCAGTTTTTCAACGGCGGCCTTGCGAATCTCAGCAAGGCGGGCGTAACGGTCGGCCTTGTCGCTGATCGTGTAGGCTTCGGTGATCGCGCTTTCGTATTCGCCTTTGAGCGTGTCCAGCAGGGTGCTGTTGTCGGCCACGGACTGCCAGTCCCACTTCTGGACGTTAGCTGCAGCGGCGAGTTCGCGAATATTCTCGATGACCGGTTGCATGGCCTCGTGGGCGAACAGCACGGCGCCGAGCATCTGGTCTTCGGTCAGGCCAGTCGCTTCGGACTCAACCATCAGCACGGCATCTTTCGTACCGGCAACGACCATGTTGAGGTCAGAAGTCTTGAGGCGTTCGTAGGTCGGGTTGAGGAAGTAGCCTTCGCTCTCGGTAAAACCAACCCGAGCGCCGCCGATGGGGCCATTGAAAGGTACCCCGGAAACAGCGAGGGCGGCGGACGCGCCAATCATCGCAGCGATATCCGGGTCAACATCTTTGTTGGACGACATGACGGTCAACATGACCTGGACTTCGTTCTGGAATCCTTTGGGGAAGAGCGGGCGAATCGGTCGGTCAATCAGGCGGGAAGTCAGCGTTTCTTTTTCCGACATCCGGCCTTCGCGCTTGAAGAAGCCGCCCGGGATCTTGCCCACAGCGTACGCCTTTTCAATGTAGTGCACGCTCAACGGGAAAAAGGACTGATCCGGCTTCGCTTCTTTGGCGGCTACAACGGTCGCCAGGACGGAGGTGTCGTCAACGGTGACCAGCACAGAGCCGGTGGCCTGACGAGCAATGCGACCGGTCTCTAGGGTGACGGTGTGATCGCCGAACTGAAATGATTTTTTAACTGGATTCACGGGTTCTCCTTTCCAGTAGTGCAGTCTGAATATATCTCGTTTGCCAATAACCTATTGCCGCTGTTCTTACGAAACAAGCTGTTCTTACGTAACAATAGGGCCTGCCAGATGCAGGATGCGGTTCCAATATGACCGCGGTACGTCGTTTTTCACTCGTTTGTGTACTTTGCCTGGTGCTCGTTTAGTAATTTCAGTGCCGGTTTAGTACGTTCAGTACCGGCTTGGTACGTTCGGTAACTGCTTGGTGTTCGTGCTGGCTTCAGGCCTGGTATCCGGCGAGCGCGAGGCCCGGCCATATATCGATCGACGATCGAAACCGATACCGGGAGGCTGGACTGAGCCCATGTCTTGTTACGGCTTCTCCGCAAACAAATACACTGGCACGGAAACAGAAAGAGGAGAATAGGCCACGAAAGCGCACGGCTTGAGCCGGGGCGCCCAGGTCGAAGGGAGACCGGTCGGCCAGAGCCAACCGGCAACACAGGAACTGCGCGAGTGCTGGTTAGCGGCGCAGACCCAAACGACCGATCAGGTCGACATAACGGCTAGCGTCTTTTCTCTTCAGGTAGTCGAGAAGCTTACGACGCTGGTTGACCATACGAATCAGACCACGGCGGGAATGGTGATCCTGCTTGTTAGCCTTGAAGTGGCCTTGCAGTTTGTCGATATTGAAACTCAGCAGCGCAACCTGGACTTCAGGTGAACCGGTGTCACCCTCGGCGCGTTGAAAGTCTTTTACGATCGTGCCTTTCTCTTCGGCATTCAGTGCCATGTCAAAAACCTCTTAATATGCTCAACTAAGAGACGACAAACCGCGCATATTTACAGTTTGCGTCTTTCAGGCCGAAGTGGCCGTATTTACCAGACGCCGGGGTTTAACCTGCCCGTCCAGCAAAATTTCACCCAACCCAAGGAACACCCCGTCAGGGCGTTCTCCACCAGAGTATTTTTTACCAGTGCATGTTCCACCAGTGCTCTCTGTCGCTGCATCGCCTGAACTGGCGACGTCGCACGAATACAGGCGTACCTGACCCGGGTTGGATTGACCCGGTATTCTAACGGGTTGTCCGTTTAATATCGATACACAATGCTCGGGATTTATACAGAGTGCGGGAAGTGCTTCCAGGGATTTGTCCACAGGCTGCAGCCAGGTGTCCAGGTCGCCGCCGGTGTCCATGTCTTCCAGAGCCGACATTGGCACAGCGTCAGCCAGAGAGAAGCTGGCCGCGGCGGTCCGGCGAAGTGCGGTGATATGCGCGCCGCAACCAAGGTTTTCGCCGATGCTTTCCACCAGTGATCGCACGTAGGTGCCCTTGGTACAGAGCACATCGATTTCGAACCGATCGCCCGAAAACGAGACCAGGGAAAGTGCCTTGATGGTCACGCGGCGTGCTTTACGTTCCACTTCATGGCCGGCACGTGCAAGTTTGTAGAGCGGCTGACCCTTGTGCTTCAGCGCGGAGTACATCGGCGGCACCTGGTCGATCTCACCGCGGAGCGGCTCAAGCGCTCGTTGCAGCATTGCCTCGTCGAGCCCGTCAGGAAGATCGTGCGTCGCCACGGTTTGGCCGTCGCTATCGCCTGTGTCGGTGATGGCTCCCAGTTTTCCTTCCGCACGATAGGCTTTATCGGCGTCGAGCAGCCATTGGGAAAACTTGGTCGCCTCGCCAAAGCACAGGGGGAGCACGCCGGTCGCAAGCGGGTCAAGGCTGCCTGTATGGCCGGCCTTGGCCGCGCCCAGGTGGCGCTTGATCCGTTGCAGGACGGCATTGGAGGTCATGCCGGTAGGCTTGTCGATAACCAGAATGCCATCGATGCGCCGGCCTTTCCTGGACCGCTGACTCACCGGTCGTCCTCTTGCTGTGAATCGTCAGCTTCATCGTCAGCAAGGCCGCGGTTGCTGGCGACAGCGCGGTTAATCAAAGCATCAAGCTGGCGGCTCTCACCTGCCAACCGATCAAAGTGAAAGCGCAGGTAGGGCACGGTGCGCAGCTTCATGGCCTTGGCCAGGGCAGTGCGCAAGTAGCCGGAGGCACTCTTCAGCACCTGCTGGCTTTGCTGGACTTCCTCACTCTCTGGTGTGAGCTCTTCGGTGCTGAGAATCGTGAAGTAAATATCGGCATAGCCCATATCCTTGCTGACCCGCACGTCGTGCAAAGTCACCATGCCCAGGCGCGGGTCTTTTACCTCGCGCTGGATCAGCCAGGCGAGTTCTTTCTGGATTTGATCAGCAATACGGTCCGAACGCTTGAATTCGCGTGGCATGGGTCTCTCCCGGCACTTTCTTTAAGCCAAAGGCGTTAAAGCCAATAGTGTTAAGCGCAAACATGTTGGGCCCAAACGTGTTGAGCCAAAGCCAAACTGCCGCGAATGCCCGTAAGGCATCCGCGGCAGTTTGTGCAAGCGGTGGTCACGTCAGCAACATGACCTCGCCGTATCAGCTCAGCTGGCGTTCCACCTGGACGCGCTCGAAGACCTCGATCTGGTCGCCGACTTTTACGTCATAGCCTTTAACGCCAATACCACACTCCATGCCGTTACGCACTTCCTGCACGTCATCCTTGAAGCGACGCAGGGACTCGAGCTCGCCTTCGTAGATAACGACGTTCTCGCGGAGAACACGAATCGGCTTGTTACGGTAAACCGTACCCTCGGTAACCATACAGCCGGCCACCTGGCCGAACTTCGGCGAACGGAAGGTCTCGCGTACGTCGGCGATACCAACGATGTCTTCGCGGAAGTGCGGGGACAACATGCCCGTAAGGGCCGCGCGTACATCATCGATCATGTTGTAGATGATGCTGTAGTAGCGCAGGTCCAGCTCTTCGCGTTCCACCAGCTTCCGTGCAGCACCGTCGGCGCGCACGTTGAAGCCGAATATGACGGCACCGGTAGTCATGGCCAGGCTGACGTCGGTCTCGGTGATCCCGCCGACGCCCGACGTCACGATGTTGACCTGCACTTCTTCGTTACCCAGGTCGGTTAGCGCCTTGACGATCGCCTCGAGCGAGCCACGGACATCGGCCTTGAGCACTACATTGAGTGTCTTGACCTCTTCCTTGCCCATGTTCTCGAACAGGTTCTCCAGCTTGGAGGCCTGCTGGCGTTGCAGCCGCTGCTCGCGCTCCCGAACCTGGCGGAACTCTGCCAGCTCGCGGGCTTTGCGTTCGTCAGCCACGGCGAGGAACTCGTCACCAGCGTCTGGCGTTCCGTTAAGGCCGAGGACTTCCACGGGGATGGAAGGTCCGGCTGTCTTGACGGTTTTGCGGGCCTCGTCGAGCATGGCGCGCACTTTGCCGTAGTACTGGCCGGCTACGACCATATCGCCCAGTTTCAGCGTGCCGTTCTGTACCAGCATGGTAGAGACAGAGCCACGACCTTTTTCCAGGCTGGATTCGACGACCACGCCTTTCGCAGGTGCATCGGCCACCGCCTTGAGCTCAAGCAGTTCGGCCTGGAGCAGGATGGCTTCGAGCAACGCGTCGATACCGTCACCGGTGAGGGCGGAAACCGGAACGAACTGCGTATCGCCGCCCCAGTCTTCGGGGATGACTTCAAGCGCAGAAAGCTCGTTCTTGACCCGGTCCGGGTCAGCGTCTTCCTTGTCCATCTTGTTGACGGCCACGACCAGAGGTACGCCAGCCGCGCGGGCATGCTGGACCGCTTCCTTGGTCTGCGGCATGACACCATCGTCCGCCGCGACTACAAGAATAACGATGTCGGTAGACTGGGCACCGCGGGCGCGCATCGCGGTAAACGCGGCGTGTCCGGGGGTATCCAGGAAGGTCACCATGCCGCGATCGGTTTCAACGTGGTAGGCGCCGATGTGCTGCGTGATCCCGCCTGACTCGCCGGCGGCAACCTTGGCCCGACGGATATAGTCGAGCAGAGAGGTCTTGCCGTGGTCGACGTGGCCCATGACGCTGACGACCGGCGCCCGCGATGTCGCTTCGCCTTCGTCGTAGCTTGCGGTATTGAGGACTTCTTCCTCAATTGCATCCTCACGCACAAGGCGGGGGGTATGGCCCATTTCTTCCACAACCAGCGCTGCAACGTCCTGCTCCAGTGGCTGGTTGATGGTGGCCATGACGTCCATCTTGAACAGTGTCTTGATGACGTCGCCGGCTTTAACAGCCATGCGCTGAGCCAGCTCGCCCACGGTCAGGATTTCGGGGATCTCTACTTCTCTTACCATAGGTTTGGTCGGCCTTTCGAAAGCGTGTCTCTTTTCGCGAGGCTTTTTCTTGTGCCGCAGCGGCTTGCGCAGGGTGGCGTCGTCTTCGTCATCGACCAACGCGACCAGCTCTTCTTCGACCCGAACTTTCGGGCCTTTATGACCCGCATTCTTACCCTTGGTCTTGGGTTTGCCGTCCTCATCGTCGAGGTCGTGCCGCGGCCCTTTCTTCTTCTTGGGCTTGCGTGCCTCGGCGGCGGGGTCCGGCATTGGCGGCTCGGGCATGATCTCAGGCTGGGGAGCGGGTTTGGGCTTGACCTCTTCCTCGGGCTGCTCGTCTGAAGCTTGCGCTGGGGCCGCGTCCTGTTCGGGCTGGGTCTCATCCGCCAGTGGTGCTTCTGCAGGCTGCGCATCGGCCACAATACGCTCTTCAGCGTTCTGCTCCTGTGCTGGCAACTGCTCTTCCGCTGCAGGTTGCTCTGCCTCAGCCTCGGGCTGTGGCTCGGCTCTTTTGACGTAGGTGCGCTTCTTACGGACTTCGACGTTAACCGTCTTCGCCCGACCTGCGCCGCTGCCTGCTTTCAGTGTGGTGGTCGTTTTGCGCTTCAGCGTTATACGCCGGGGCTCACCGTCGTCACCATGGTTGCGGCGCAGAAAGGCCAGCAGGGTCTGCTTTTCACTATCGGTTACAATATCATCCGCTGCGCGGCCGTTGAGCCCCGCATCTTCAATCTGGCGAAGCAAGCGGTCAACGGGAGCGCCTACGTCTTCGGCCAGTTGCTTTACAGTCACATCTGCCATCTGGTCCTCCTCTCCCGACTATTCCTGGTTTTCGAACCAGGGCGCGCGGGCGGTCATAATCAATTTTCCGGCGCGTTCTTCGTCCATACCTTCGATTTCAGCGAGGTCGTCGACGGATTGCTCGGCCAGGTCTTCCTGGGTTCTAACCCCGATCTTGGCCAGGGCGAACGCCAAGCTCCGATCCATTCCTTCCATTGCCAGAAGGTCTTCAGCCGGCTCCGCGCCTTCCAGCGCTTCTTCGCTTGCCAGGGCCTGATTCAACAACGCATCTTTGGCGCGCGCTCTTAGTTCGCCTACCAGGTCTTCGTCGAAGCCCTCGATGTTGAGCATTTCGGCCATCGGCACGTAAGCAACTTCATCAAGGGTGGTAAAGCCTTCTTCGGCCAGCACCAGGGCCAGCTCTTCGTCTACTTCAAGATGCTTGACGAAGTAGTCGACCAGCCTCTGCGCCTCCTGTTCCTGGCGCTCTCCGGCTTCGTCTTCGGTCATGACGTTCAGTTCCCAGCCGGTCAATTCAGAGGCCAGCCGAACATTCTGACCGTTACGGCCAATCGCCTGGGCAAGATTATCCTCTGCAACGGCGACGTCCATGGTGTTCTTTTCTTCATCAACAACGATGGACGCCACTTCTGCCGGCGCCATGGCGTTGATGACCAGCTGAGCGGCGTTGTCATCCCAGAGGATGATATCGATCCGCTCACCGCCCAACTCGTTGGACACGGCCTGTACCCGGGAACCACGCATGCCTACGCAGGCGCCAACGGGATCAATACGGCCATCGTTGGTTTTGACGGCGATTTTTGCGCGGGAGCCCGGGTCGCGGGCTGCACCCCGGATCTCGATCAGCTCTTCGGCGATCTCCGGAACTTCAATACGGAACAGCTCGATAAGCATGTTCGGACTGGTACGGCTCAGCATCAGCTGCGGGCCGCGGTGATCAGCCTTGATCTCCTGCAGCAGAGAGCGAACACGGTCGCCCATGCGGAAGGTCTCGCGCGCGATCAGCTGGTCACGGGGAAGAATCGCTTCAGCGTTATTGCCGAGGTCGACAATCACGTTGTCGCGAGTGACTTTCTTGACGGTACCGGAAACCAGCTCGCCCACCCGATCGCGGTAGCTATCGACAATCTTGGCACGCTCGGCTTCCCGCACCTTCTGGAAAATAATCTGCTTCGCAGCCTGGGCACCTATGCGGCCAAACGCGACAGATTCCGTCTTTTCCTCGACGATGTCGCCCGGTTGCAGGCTGGTATCCTTCTCATGGGCTTCTTCCAGCGTGAGGTCAGCGCCCAGGCTGGGAACAGCGTCATTGTCGACAACGGTCCAGCGACGGAATGTCTCGTATTCACCGGTCTTGCGATCAATGGATACGCGAATGTCCACGTCTTCTTCTTCGTAGCGTTTTTTCGCGGCGGTGGCGAGGGCCAATTCTATGGCCTCGAAGATTACATCTTTGTCGACGCCCTTTTCGTTGGACACCGCATCCACAACCAGCAAGATCTCTTTGTTCATCCGAATGCCCTGCCTCTAACCTTTGCGACTTCGTTGCAACTTATTTGTAAACCGGCACGATGACCGCGCGTTCAATGCTTTCAAAGGGCAGTACCAGCTCGTGGTCATCCACTACCACCAGAACATCGTCGCCCTCTACGCCACTGATAAGTCCCTGATACTTGCGCCGACCTTCAAATGGCGTCTGGAGCCGAAGGGCGACCTGATGGCCTTTAAACTGTTCGTACTGATCAAGGCGAAAAAGAGGACGGTCGAGGCCAGGTGAGGAGACTTCCAGGTTGTATTCGCCCTGGATGGGGTCTTCTACATCCAGAACGCCACTGATCTGGTGACTGACTTTCGCGCAGTCTTCAACGGCAATACCTTCCGCATGGTCAATAAAAACACGCAGAATGGAGTGGCGGCCCTGTGCAAGATATTCAAGGCCCCAGAATTGGTAATTCAGCGCCTCAACGACAGGGCGCAGTATATCTTCCAGTTGTTTCAGCTTTGCCGACACTCGGTCGTTGCCTCCTTGTGATTTAGGGCTGCGTCAGTCTGTGCCATAAACGAAAAAAGGGCTTCTGAACAGCCCTTTGACCCTTACGGCACAAGGCCGCATTCGGCAGATCAAACAAAAAGACCCTCGGGGAAACCACGCGATTGCCGTAAATTCGGCTTCGCCCGGCCTCCGCAGGGTCCTTTGCGCTGACGGCAGCTTGTAGTTCATCAGACTTCTGATGAACGAGAGTGTTGGCGCACGGCGCCTTCACTCCTGTCAGAAACAACAGCCATCACGATTCTGCCGTTAGCGCGAGAGATCGACTGCCGATACCCCGCTTCAGCAACCGCCGGAGTATAAGGACGGTGCTGAATCTGGTCAAGGACTGACCAAAAAAAACGGCTTGGTGTGTGCCAAGCCGTTTTCGTACTTGGTGCCGAAGGCCGGACTTGAACCGGCACGGCTTTCGCCACTACCCCCTCAAGATAGCGTGTCTACCAGTTCCACCACTTCGGCATTACTCTTTGCAAACTCATTTCCTGCATTCGTCATCACTGTAGCTCCGGCAGCGCGTCGTCTTGCGCGCCCTCGCCATTTTCGCTTTCGATATCTGCTGCGCCGTCTGTCGACTCGCTGTCAGACTGAACCTGTGCTCCGGACGTTCCGCGCTCTTCAGCCGCGTTGTTCTGAGGCGCTTGCTGGACCGTGGGTATACCCTGGAATTCTGCAACTTCTGCTTTCTGTTTTGCAAATACAGCCAGCGAAAAACTGGTAACAAAAAACAGAATACCCAGAACAGTGGTCATCTTGGTCAGGAAGTTGCCGCTACCCTGACTGCCGAAAACAGTCTGCGATGCGCCGCCACCAAAAGCCGCACCCATGTCAGCGCCTTTACCGCGCTGCATCAGGATGATTGCGACCAGGCCCACGGCAACAACCACGTGGGAGGCAATAACAAGTGTTTCAAGCCACTGCATAGTGCGTCTCTTAACAGGCCCGGCATATCGCGGAGAAAGACTCGGCATCAAGTGATGCACCGCCTACAAGTCCGCCGTCAATATCGGGCTGGGCAAACAATTCTTCGGCATTATCCGGTTTCACGCTGCCGCCGTAAAGAAGCGGAATAGTCTGCGCCGGTGCCTGCATGTTTTCAAGTACCTTGCGGATGCTGGCATGTATCGCCTGAGCATCCCCCGCGGAAGCGGTCTTCCCAGTGCCAATCGCCCAGACAGGCTCGTAAGCCAAAACGATCTTGTCCCAGCTGTTGCCTGGCACTTTTGCGAGGCATGCCTCAACCTGCCTGGCTACGACCTGCTCGGCTTGACCGGCCTGTCTTTGGGACAGTGTCTCGCCGACACAGACAATGGCTGTCAGGCCATGCGCCACAATCTGTTCGACTTTGGCTGCAACAACCTCATCGGTTTCGGCAAAAAGGTGCCGACGTTCAGAGTGTCCGACTATGCAGTAGTCGCATCCCTGATCCCGCGCCATTTCCGCAGCGATCTCGCCGGTAAAGGCACCTTCAGCTTCCGCTGATACGTTCTGCGCGCCCCAGGTAATTCGTGGCTGCTGCGTTGCGCGATTCTGTACCTGAGCCCGGACTTCCCCTATATAAATTGAAGGGGGAATCAACACGACTCGTGTATCGGCATCCAGTGTATCGAGCTTGCCCAGAAGGGCAGGGACATACTCGCTGACGAAGCTGCGACTGCCATGCATCTTCCAGTTGCCCGCTACGATCCGTTGTCTGTGCTGTCGCATTTACAACATCCCGAATTCCAGGGAGGCGGAACTATACCGGACTTGTTGAAGTTGTACAACAAGTTGGCGTATTCCTGAACTTGCAGGGCCTTGACCCGCTTACTGTGGTGCCTGGGCCTGCACGATGTCGGCCAGTTCCCGGGCGATCGTGTTGACCAGTTCAGTATTTTCGCCTTCGACCATCACCCGGATCAGCGGCTCGGTGCCGGAAGCCCGCAACAGTACGCGCCCTTTTCCCGCCATCCTGGTTTCGGCAGCGTCTACGGCGCGGCTGACCTCGCTGATGGCAAGCGGATCAAACCGGGTGGAAACCTTTACGTTGATCATGATCTGCGGAAGCTTGGTCATGCCGGCGCGAAGCTCGGCAAGCGTTCGCCCTGATTGCGAGATGGCATAAAGCACCTGAAGCGCAGACACAATGCCATCTCCTGTTGTGGTGCAGTCTCTGCAGACGATATGGCCTGAGCCTTCGCCGCCGAGGTGCCAGCCGTTACGGTTGAGGATCTCCATGACGTAGCGGTCACCGACCTTGGCGCGCTCGAAGGGGATGCCCAGGGCCTTAAACGCTAATTCGGCACCGAGGTTCGTCATCAGTGTGCCCACCACGCCACCGTTAAGGCGATCGTGTGCATGCCGCTGGCTGGCGATGACGTAGAGGAGTTCGTCACCGTCGACGGTCTCACCGTTGTGGTCGACCATCATGACGCGGTCGCCGTCTCCATCAAAGGCGATGCCCATGTCGGCGCCCAGCTCCTGTACCTTGGCGGTCAGCGCATCAAGATGGGTGGACCCGCGCTCCAGGTTGATGTTCAGGCCGTCGGGCGTGCTGCCGATCGTGGTGACCTTGGCGCCGAGTTCCCGGAATACATTGGGCGCGACGTGATAGGTGGCGCCATGGGCGCAGTCCAGTACCAGATGGAGACCGTCAAGTGTGCAGTTGGAGGGGATTGTGCCCTTGCAGAACTCGATGTACCGGCCGGCGGCGTCGTCAATGCGAAACGCTTTGCCGAGCTGGGCGGAGTCGACCACTTTGAGGTCCTTGTCGAGCCACTCTTCGATTTGGATTTCAAGGGCATCGTCGAGCTTTTCGCCGGCACCTGAGAAAAACTTGATGCCGTTGTCGTAATGGGGGTTGTGTGACGCGCTGATCACAATCCCCGCTGAGGCGCGAAATGTCCGCGTGAGGTAAGCGATCGCCGGAGTGGGCATCGGGCCCAGCAGGTTCACGTCGACCCCGGCTGCTGACAGGCCGGCTTCCAGGGCGGACTCAAACATGTAGCCCGACAAGCGGGTGTCTTTTCCAATCACGATCTTGTTGCGCTGGCCCGAACGTTTGAATACCTGGCCTGCAGCCCACCCCAGCTTCAGCATGAAGTCCGGGGTGACCGGCGCTTCGCCGACCCTGCCACGAATGCCGTCTGTGCCAAAATGTTTGCGTGCTGTCATTTTTCTATTCCTTTAAGAGCTGCGACTACTTTTAGCGCATCAACGGTTTCCGCGACATCATGAACCCGAAAAATCTGTGCCCCTTGCCAGGCGGCCAGCGTGGCTGCTGCGATACTGGCGGCGCAGCGCTCGTCCACGCCGCGGCCGGTGATCTCGCCCAGCATGGACTTTCTCGATACGCCGATCAGAACCGGCAATTTCTGATCGAGGAAATGCCTGAGACTGGCGAGCAGGGTCAGGTTGTGAACCAAAGACTTTCCAAAGCCAAAACCGGGGTCAAGAATAAGCCGGCTGCGAGGAATACCAGCCTCCTCCACGACGGCTATACGCTCTTTCAGGAAATTCAGGACATCCTGGACCGGATCATCGTAGGAAGGCGCAGTCTGCATCGTTTTTGGCTGGCCCTGCATATGCATGATGCAAACAGGTAGTCCTGTATCCGCCGCAGCTTTAACGGCGCCATCCCGCTGCAGTCCGCGCACATCGTTGATCATGCCCGCCCCAAGACGTGCGGTCTCGCGCATGACTTCAGGCGTGCTGGTGTCGACGGAGACAACCACATCGAGATTTTTTCGGATGGCCTCTACTACCGGGCAGACACGATTCAGCTCCTGCTCGGTGGAGACGGGGTCGGCGCCGGGTCGGGTGGACTCGCCGCCAATGTCGATAAACGTCGCTCCAGCCGACATCATGCGCTCGGCATGGGCAAGCGCACTGTCCAGGCTGTTGTAGCGGCCGCCATCGGAAAAGGAGTCCGGCGTCACGTTGAGAATGCCCATTACCTGAGGCCGGGAAAGGTCAAGGCTGTGGCTGGCAAACTGCATCTGCATGGATAACCTGATTACCTTCTGGTGGAGGCTATCTTGCCATAAGCGAGGGGGGCAGGGCAGCGGGCGGTGTTAAAGTGCCGTAAAACCTTTGGCCATACCGCCATAAAAAACGCCGCCGTCCGGAGTCCGGCGGCGGCGTAGCTGGGAGCCGTTTAATGCTCCCCGGCGGGCCTTCCCACGCCACTGTCGGGGCGGGGGCGGTCTTTATCGCCCTCATCGGGCTCAACCTGATCTGCATCGTTCATGTCGCGGGTCGCCTTGGCACCACCGCTGCCATCGCGGTCATTCCAGTTGTCCGGCGTACGGGGCTCCTTTCCAGCCATGATGTCGTCGATCTGTTTGGCGTCGATCGTCTCGAAGTTCATGAGCGCTTCGGCCATCACATGCAGCTTGTCCATATTTTCGGTCAGCAACCGGTGTGCGGTCTCGTAGCACTGATCGATTATGCTGCGAACTTCCTCATCAATACGCTGTGCGGTTTCCGGGCTGTACTGGCGCTGGCCCTGCCCCGCCTGGCGTCCGAGGAAAGGTTCTTCTGATTCGCCGTCATACATGAGGGGGCCGAGTTTGTCTGACAGGCCCCACTTGGTGACCATGTTACGCGCCAGTTCGGTGGCTCGTTTGATATCGTTCGATGCCCCGGTCGTCACGCCATCATGACCCAGGGTCAGCTCTTCAGCGATGCGACCGCCGAACAAACTACAGATCTGGCCGATGAGGAAGCGCTTGCTGTGGCTGTAACGGTCTTCCTCCGGCAGGAACATCGTCACACCCAGAGCCCGACCGCGTGGGATAATGCTTACTTTGTAGACCGGGTCGTGCTCGGGCATCAGTCGCCCGATTATCGCGTGGCCGGACTCGTGGTAAGCGGTGTTCCTCTTTTCTTTTTCGTTCATCACCATGGACTTGCGCTCGGCGCCCATCATGATCTTGTCTTTGGCCAGCTCCAGCTCCTGCATGGTGACAAGGCGCTGGTTCCGACGCGCCGCAAACAGGGCCGCTTCGTTAACCAGGTTGGCCAGATCGGCGCCCGAGAAGCCGGGCGTGCCCCGCGCAATCACCTGCGGCACCACGTCTTCGGCCAGAGGGACCTTGCCAAGGTGTACTTTCAGGATGTGCTCGCGGCCGATAATGTCAGGCAGGTTAACCACAACCTGTCGGTCAAACCGGCCGGGGCGCAGCAGTGCGGGGTCAAGAACGTCGGGCCGGTTGGTGGCGGCGATGACAATAACGCCTTCATTGCCTTCAAAGCCGTCCATCTCGACCAGAAGCTGGTTGAGTGTCTGCTCGCGCTCGTCGTGCCCGCCGCCCATGCCTGCGCCGCGGTGACGGCCTACGGCATCAATCTCGTCGATAAAGATAATGCAGGGGCTCTGCTTCTTGGCCTGCTCGAACATATCCCGGACGCGTGACGCGCCCACCCCGACAAACATTTCAACGAAGTCGGAACCGGAAATCGAGAAGAAAGGCACCTTGGCTTCGCCGGCAATGGCTTTGGCCAGCAGCGTCTTACCGGTACCGGGTGGGCCGACCATGAGGACGCCGCGCGGAATGCGGCCACCCAGGCGCTGGAACTTACTGGGGTCCTTGAGGAAATCGACCAGTTCCTTAACGTCTTCCTTGGCTTCGTCGACACCGGCTACGTCATTAAAGGTGGTCTTGATCTGGTCCTCGCTCATCAGGCGGGCCTTGCTCTTGCCGAACGACATGGGGCCTTTGCCGCCACCGCCGCCCTGCATCTGCCGCATGAAGAACATGAAGATCGCGATGATAATCAGGATCGGGAAGGAGGCTACCAGCAGCTGGGTCCAAATGCTCTGGCGCTCTGGTTCCTTGCCGACGACGGTCACGTCATTGGCCAACAGGTCGTCCATCAGCTTGCTGTCGGGCACCGGCGGACGCGTGGTCTCGAACCTGATGTTATCGGCCCGCTCGCCCTCTATGGTCAGCCCGTCGATGGTCACAGCCTTGACCTGGCCGTCCTGTACCATCTGCACAAATTCGGAGTAACTGACCTGGCGTTCAGGTGTGGTGGGGCTGAAGTTTTGAAAAACCATCAGCAGCACGGCGGCTATGATGAGCCAGAGAACCAGATTTTTTGCCATATCGTTCAAGGTGACCTACCTGTGAATGATCAGTGGCCGCCGATGCGACACACCTCGTGAGAACCATACATCAAACCGACCGGTGCCAGCCAGTCGCCCGATTAACGCTTCGGAACAATATGTCCCGGTTTTCATGTGCTCAGAATATCAGGCTTTGCTGACGATCTGTGGAATGACGTTGGTCAGAACAGTGTCGCCGGGCTTGCGTACGTTGACCGCAAATTCCATAGCAAGTTCCAGCAGGGCAATGCCAGCGTGACGACTCCAGCAAGGTCCTCGACGGAGCCAGGTCTGCAGAAGCCCGCCCTTTCATAGTTGGGGCCAGATCACAGATTGCAATGTCAGCCGCTGTGACCCGGCGGACCTTGTGTCAGAAATCCGGTGCCAGCCTATTCAAACGATTCTGGTGCGCGCACCTGTGCCGTTGAGCGTAACGCGGATTCACCCTGGGGCTGTGCGCCTGATACAATCCCTTAGGCCTCTAAGGCGGTTCGCCTGATACAATATAGTCATTATACGGCAACGAAGCTGGGTCTGCGTTTCCAATTATTCCTATCGTTCTGATCGAGTACATCCATTATGAGTCTTTCCTCGGCCCAACGCCGCGAATACCGCGCTATTGCGCATCACCTCAAGCCCGTAGTCACCCTGGGAGACAAAGGCCTGAGTGAAGGCGTGCGGGACGAAATCGAGCGGGCTCTGAACGACCACGAGCTGATCAAGGTCAAGGTCGCCGGGGGCGAGAAAGAAGCGCGTACGGAACAGGCTGATGCCCTATGCCAGGCCACCGGCGCGGAGTTGGTACAGCTGATCGGCCGGGTTGCCGTCCTGCTGCGACGCAGCCGCAAACCCAACCCCAAACTGTCGAACCTGTCCCGGGCCGCCGGCCAGGCCTGAGTACCTCTACCCATCGCTGGCAGCACCAGATACGGCTTCACATGTTGTGGGTAAGTCAGGTGTTGTCCTGCAGGTCACCGAGCAAGGCTGAGAATGTGGCCTTGCCTTTGCTGCGGTTGATCTCGGGATCCTTCTCTCCCTGGCCCTCCCACTGAAGGTCATCCTGTGGCAACTCGTCCAGGAAACGGCTGGGAATGGTCTCGATCTTTTCGCCGTATTGCTTCCGGTGCGCCGCATAGGTCATGGTCAGGGTCTGGCGCGCGCGGGTGATGCCCACATACATCAGCCGACGCTCTTCCTCTATGTTGTTCTCTTCAATGCTGGAGCGGTGTGGAAGGATTTCCTCTTCCAGGCCCATTATGAATACATGGGGAAATTCCAGGCCTTTGGAGGCGTGCAGGGTAAGCAGCTGGACCTTATCGCTATCGTCCTCCTCTTCCTGCTGTTCCAGCAGGTCCCGCAGAATCAGGCGGCTGATGGCGGTTTCGATATCAATCTCGTCAGCGGTGCCCTTGTCCGATTCCAGCATGCTCTGGATCGAATCTACCAGTAGCCAGACATTCTGCATGCGCTTCTGCGCCTGTGCTGGCGTGTTGGAGTTCTGATGGAGCCACTCTTCGTACTCGATATCGGTGAAGACCTGCTTGATCACCGGAATGGGATCTTCCTGATGGAGGCGCTCGCAGGTGCGCTGCAACCAGTCGGCGAAGCGCTGCAGTTTGGCCAGCGCCCGCTCGGTGATATGGCTCTGCGCGCCCATTTCGGAGAGGGCCCGGATCAGGCTCATATTGCGCAGGCGAGCATAGGCCGAGAGCTGTTCAAGCGTTTTAGGGCCTATCTCACGGCGAGGCACATTGATGACGCGAAAGAAGGCAACATCGTCGTCGGGATTGATCAACAACCGTAAATAGGCCATCGCGTCCTTTATCTCGTTACGCGAGAAAAAAGAGGTGCCGCCTGAAATCCGGTAGGGGATGCGAAACGCCTGGAGTTTGACTTCCAGTAGGCGGGCCTGATGGTTGCCGCGGTACAACACGGCAAAATCCTGAAAAGCCAGGCCCCGTTTGAGCTTGGCGTCGATAATCTCGGTAGCTACGCGCTCGACTTCTGCCTCTTCATTACGGGTGCGGATAATTCGCAGGGGGTCCCCGTAACCCAGCTCACTCCATAATGCTTTCTCGAACAGGTGGGGGTTGTTGGCAATGAGTGTGTTTGCCGCCTTGAGTATGCGGCTGGTAGAGCGGTAGTTCTGTTCCAGCTTGACGATCTTCAGGCTCGGGAAGTCGCTCTTGAGCTGGTTAAGGTTCTCCGGCCGTGCGCCGCGCCAGGCGTAGATCGACTGGTCGTCATCACCGACCACGGTGAAAGCGCTGCGGTCCGCCACCAACAGCTTGACCAGCTCGTACTGGCTGATATTCGTGTCCTGGTACTCGTCCACAAGCAGATAGCGGATTCGCCGCCGCCACTTGTCCAGCACGTCCGGATGGTTCCGGAATAACAGCACGGGCAGCAGGATCAGGTCGTCAAAATCGAGGGCATTGTAAGCCTTGAGGTACTCGGCGTACTGCTGATAAATGAGTGCGAAGCGCTGTTCGCGCTCATCCCGGGCGTGGCTGAGTGCCTGCTGGGGCAGCCATAGCGCGTTCTTCCAGTTCGACAAAGTCATCTGGATATCAGCGACTTCATCGCCACTATCGGGCGCCTGTTGCAGAAGCAGGTCACGCAGCAGCGCTTTCGCATCTTCCGCGTCAAAGATGGAAAAGCCCGGGTGATAGCCAATATGGTCGTGCTCGTCGCGCAGGATCGTCAGGCCCAGGTTATGGAAGGTCGAAACAATCAGTCCGCGGGTCTGGCTGCGATGCACCAGCCGACCCACCCGCTCCTTCATCTCCCGCGCGGCTTTATTGGTGAACGTGACGGCGGCAATATGCCGTGCCGGCATACCTTTCTGCTCTATCAGGTAAGCGATTTTCCGGGTAATAACGCTCGTTTTGCCGCTACCGGCGCCCGCCAGTACCAGAAGTGGGCCGTCGATATAGCGGACGGCTTCGCGTTGGCGGGGGTTTAATTCAGACACAGGCTCTACGGGCTCGCGACAATGGGCAAGCATTCTATCAAATTTACAATGGGCAGAGCAGGCTTTACCGGGCTACAGTATTCCCACAGGGACGCCAAAACCGTTAGTCACGCTGTAGAACAAAATCATTAGCCGCAAAAGCAGGGAGCGTAGCGTGTCTGGAACTGTTGATACCGAGGCGGAGTGGCCCGATAGTCTGCGCCAGGTTCTGGTTCTCACTGAGCAACAGGAGGACTACGAATGGCTGAGCGAGCTTTTCGGGTGCACGCAGGAGAATATTCAGCTAAGTCGCTGCCACCGTCTGGAGGCCTGCGAAGATCTGCTGCAGCGTAATGTCTTTGATCTCGTTATCTGGCACGCGCCCTTCGCGTTCACCGACCCCGCATCCCATGAGCTGTTCCTCAACCTTCTACTAAGTGCCGGGGGCGATTCGCCGATCCTGGTGCTGGGAGATGCGCCCGAGGAGGAAGCTGTCGCTTTCTGGAAATCCCTGGGCGCCTCGGACTATCTCTGCCGGACGAGGCTCACCGGCTGGAACCTGGTGCGAGCCTGCCGTAGCGTCTGGCTCGCCAGGCCGGCGGAAGACCGGGTGCGCAGCGGTCCGGTAAGAAATCCACAGTCTGTCACCGGCGTCGACCGGGCCCGGTTTTTTGACATCCTGGAAAGGGCGATGCGCCGCTGTGATGAAGCCAAGCAGCGGCTCGCGTTGTTTCATGTCAATGTGGACGACTTTCGAGCTTTTAACGAAGCCCTCGGTTACCAGGCCGGCGACCAGATTCTTGCGCTTCTAGCAGAGCGGGTTAAAACGATCCTGCAGGAAAAGGGCCAGCTGATACGCATTGGCGGGGATGATCTCGCTGTGGTGGTTGAAGCGATAGATAGTGGCTTCGATACCAATGAGTTCGTTATCAAGTTGGCCGATGCGTTGAATGCGCCCTTCGAAGTAGCTGGCAGGGCCCTGCTGGTCACCGTCAGCATCGGCATCGCGATCTATCCAGAAGCAGGTGCTACGGTGGATGGCCTGACCGGCTGCGCTAACCGGGCCATGTTCGAAGCCAAGCGGGACACGGGTACCAGCCATCGTTATTTCAGCAGCCATTTCGCGCAGGCCGGCGGCCGGCAACTTCAGCTTGAGGCCGAACTGCGCGATGCGCTGCGAAAAGGCGAGCTTGAGCTTCATTTCCAGCCACGGGTGTTGATAAATGGCCGGGGCGTCGCTGGGGTCGAATGCCTGCTGCGCTGGAACCATCCTGTGCGTGGACGGGTTGCGCCGGACGAGTTTATCCCCGCGGCGGAGCGAAGCGGGTTGATCGTACCGATTGGTTACTGGGTCATCGAGCAGGCCTGCATGCGCCTGCGCGAAGCCGCTGTGCTGGGCTACAGCGAACTGGTCTTCGCCGTCAACCTGTCCTTCCGCCAGTTCCACGACCGGCGCATGACGGACACGATGTTCCGTATTATATACAACGCCAATATCGACACCCGCCTGCTTGAACTTGAGCTGACCGAGAGCGCGATGATGCACGACCCGGACTATGCCCAACGTTGTCTGCGGGAGCTTCACAGTCTTGGGCTGAGCTTCGCTCTGGATGACTTTGGGACGGGCTTTTCATCCCTGAGTCATCTGCAGAACCTGCCCATTTCGCTTGTTAAGATCGACAAATCGTTTGTCCAGCGCGTTGAGAGCGACGAAGATGCCCAGCATATTGTCAGCGCTATCATCAGCCTATCCCACAGTCTGCGTAAAAAGGTTGTTGCCGAAGGCGTTGAAACAGCGGGTCAGTTGGCTTTTCTGAGCGCTCTCAAGTGCGATCAGATCCAGGGATATTATTACGCGCGGCCGATGCCTTGGGCTGATCTGCTCGACTATCTGGAAGGGCCGCACCGCATAATTGCGGCGCGAAGGGGCGGGCACTGAAGTTGGGCGAAGCTGTCCTCGAGCGCATGAGCGAAGTAGCCGGCGACGCATAGAATATTGGCTGGCAAAGCAAAAGCAGTGGTGGCCAATGAAGAGTCAGCAAAATGGCCGTGATTAGCCATTAGGCTATAGATTGGCCCGGCACTGTGCCGACAGTGGGCCGACAGTGGAGCGAAGGCTCTGGGCGCCCTATAATGCCGCTCCCTTCGAGTTCCGGGCTGCCAGGTGTCCGGCTGATCATTACCCGTCTTCCAGAGGTGTTATGGACAAGATTTACCAGCAGATCGCCAACGAGCTCCAGGTGAGGGCCGAACAGGTCCGGGCTACCGTCCAGCTTCTGGACGAAGGTTCGACGGTGCCTTTCATTGCCCGTTATCGCAAAGAGGTCACCGGTTCGCTGGACGATACCCAGCTGCGGAACCTCGATGAGCGCCTGAATTATCTGCGGGAGCTGGAAGATCGGCGGCAGGCGGTGCTGAAAAGCATTGATGAGCAGGGCAAGCTGACTGACGCCCTGGCTTCAGCCATAGCCGATGCCGACAGTAAAGGGCGTCTCGAAGACCTTTACCTCCCGTTCAAGCCAAAGCGGCGCACTAAGGGTCAGATCGCTCGGGAAGCCGGCCTTGAGCCACTGGCGGACCAGCTGTACGGGGATCCCGCTCTCGACCCAGAGCAGACCGCTGCGGGATACGTCAACGCCGAGGCGGGGGTGGCGGACACGAAGGCCGCTCTGGATGGCGCCAAATACATTCTGATGGAACGCTTTGCCGAGGATGCCGAGTTGCTCGGAAGGCTTCGCGACTACCTCTGGCAGAACGCTGATATACAGGTGACCGTCATCCAGGGCAAGGAGCAGGAAGGCGCGAAGTTCCGAGATTACTTCGACCATCGGGAACCGCTGCGCCGGGTTCCGTCCCACCGGGCGCTCGCCATTTTTCGGGGCCGCAACGAGGGCGTCCTGACCTATAGCCTGGTCGTCGGTGACGCTGAGCAAGCACCCGGCCAGCCGCACCCCTGTGAAGCTATGATCGCGCGGCGCTGGCAAGTCGAAGACAGGAGCCGGCCGGGTGACCGCTGGCTACAGGAAGTCGTGCGCTGGACCTGGCGGGTAAAGCTTGCCACCCATCTGGAAACCGATCTCATGGGGCGCCTGCGGGAATCGGCTGAAGACGAGGCCATTCGCGTGTTTGCGAACAATCTGCAGGATCTGTTGCTGGCTGCCCCAGCAGGTCCGCGGGCGACACTGGGCCTGGACCCGGGGCTGCGAACCGGTGTCAAGGTCGCGATTATTGACCAGACTGGCAAAGTGGTCGGGCACGGCGGCATTTTTCCTCATGCGCCCCGGAATCAGTGGGACGAATCCATTAGTCAGCTGGCCAGGTGGTGTCGGCAATACGCCATCGAGATCGTTGCAATTGGCAACGGCACAGCCAGCCGGGAAACAGAGAAGCTGGTGGCCGAGTTGATGCAGAAGCATCCTGAGCTGAAACTGACGCGTATTCTCGTCAGTGAGGCGGGAGCATCGATTTACTCCGCCTCTGAGTTCGCGTCCAAGGAATTGCCCGACCTGGATGTGACCATCCGCGGAGCAGTCTCAATCGCCCGGCGCTTGCAGGATCCATTGGCGGAACTGGTGAAAATCGAACCCAAGTCCATTGGTGTCGGTCAGTACCAGCATGATGTCTCTCAGGTCCAGCTGTCCCGCAGCCTGGGCGCGGTAGTGGAAGATTGCGTGAATGCCGTAGGGGTCGACCTCAATACCGCGTCGGCACCTTTGCTGACGCGGGTTTCAGGGCTTAACCCGATAACCGCTGAAAACATCGTAAGTTTCCGTGACCAGAACGGCGCCTTTACCAGTCGCCGCGCCCTTCTGAAAGTACCGCGCCTGGGGGCGAAAACGTTTGAGCAGGCGGCCGGTTTCCTCCGCATCATGAGCGGTTCCGACCCGCTCGATGCGTCCACTGTTCACCCTGAGGCCTACGGCGTCGTCGAGGAAATCGCGCGACGCAACAAGCGCGATATTGCCTCGCTGATAGGGGACCGCGACTTCCTCCGCTCTCTCCGGGCGGAAGACTATGTCACCGATAAGTTCGGCCTGCCCACCGTGCGCGATATTCTCGCCGAGCTGGAAAAGCCGGGGCGTGACCCCCGCCCGGAGTTCCGCTTTGCCAGCTTCCAGGAAGGTGTGGAAAGCCTGGCCGACCTCAAGCCGGGCATGGTACTGGAGGGTAGCGTCACCAACGTCACGAACTTTGGTGCCTTTGTTGACATCGGCGTGCATCAGGACGGGCTGGTCCATATCTCAGCGCTGGCCAACCGGTTCGTCAAGGATCCCCGGGAAGTGGTCAAAACCGGTGATATCGTTAAAGTGAAGGTTCTTGAAGTCGATGAGAAACGCCGACGTGTCGCCCTGACCATGCGTATGGAAGATCAGCCCGGTGAAGCCAGCCGCCCAGGCGACACATCATCGCCTAACGCTGGCCGGTCAGCGCGGAATGCCTCGCCCGGAGCGAAAGACCGCCCACAACAGGCTTCACGCGGCCGGGAGAGCACGGCTGCAGGAGCAGGTCAGCAAGGGGGCGCCATGGCCGGTGCCCTGGCTGAAGCCATGCGCAAAGCAGGGCGTCGAACCTAACGGCCCGCTCGGCGGGTACATTTACATGTCAGGAGTATCAGCTATGGCCGAACTGCGGCTGCAGCGATTTCAGGAGCTCATCGCCGAGCAGTGGCCGGGCTTTCTGAAAGGGGTTGAAAGGGAAGGGTTACGAGTAGACCGGAATGGCTTCATTGCCCAGACCCCTCATCCGGTCGCGCTGGGCTCGGCCCTGACGCATCCCCGGATCACCACGGATTACTCCGAAGCACTGCTGGAGTTGATTACGCCGGTTTGTGACAGTACAGAATCCCTGCTGCACTCCCTGCGTCAGATCCATAGCTACGTCCAGCTAAACCTGGGCGATGAGCTCTTCTGGCCCAATAGCATGCCTTGCCGTATAGACGGGGACGCCAGCATCCCCATTGCCGAGTACGGAACCTCCAACGTGGGTCGGCTCAAGTACGTTTACCGGCAGGGCCTGGCGGTGCGTTATGGCCGGGTGATGCAGAGTATTGCGGGCACTCACTATAACTTCTCCCTGCCAGATGCGTTCTGGAAACAATGGCAGCGTTTAGCCGCAGATGGCCAGACTCTGCAGGATTTCAAGTCCGAACAGTATTTCTGGCTGATCCGAAATTTCCGGCGTCGCTCCTGGCTGCTGATGTACCTGTTCGGCAGTTCGCCTGCCCTTGACGCGTCTTTTGTCGCCGGCCGGCCCCACAACCTCAAGCGCTGGGACGACCAGACATGGTACAGCCCTAAGGCGACATCGCTGCGTATGGGCGACCTGGGCTACCACAACAATGCCCAGGCCTCGCTCAACATCTGTTTCAACCGGCTCGACACTTACATTGAAACCCTGGAGCGGGCGATTCACACACCCTGGCCGGCCTATGAGGCTATCGGGCTGTGGCGTAACGGCGAGCCTATCCAGATCAATACCAACGTGCTGCAGATCGAGAACGAGTATTACAGCGCCATGCGGCCCAAACGCACCACCCAGAGCGGCGAAAAGCCCAGCCACGCCCTGAGGGCACGAGGGGTGGAGTATGTGGAGGTGCGCTGCCTGGACCTGGATCCGTTTGCAGAAGTTGGGATCAGTGCGGCCCAGGTCGATTTTCTTGACCTGTTCCTGCTGGACTGCCTGCTGAGCGAGAGCCCCGCTATAGACCCGCGGGAGTGCGACGTTCTCGACAATAACTTCCGTGAGGTGGTGAATGAAGGCCGGCGGGCCGACTTGAGCCTGGAGGTCAACAAAGAATCGCATAGCCTCCGGGATTGTGGCGCGCGCATATTCGACCGGCTGGTGCCGCTGGCCGAGCTGCTGGACCGCAGTAGCGGTCGACAGCAATACACGAGGGCTCTGGCAGTGCAACGCGCCAAACTCGATGACGACAGCCAGACTGCCTCAGCCCGGGCTTTGGCTGCAATGGAGTCCCAGGGCGTGGGTTATCTCGAGTGGAGTCTCGGCCTGGCTGAAAATCAGCAACGCGCGTTGCGTGAAGAAGGTCTAACCGTGTCAGAAATGGAAGCAGAGCGTGCAGCAGCTGAGGCATCGCTTGCGGCGACGCGGCAGCTCGAGGCCGAGGATGGAGCAGATTTTGAGGCCTTTCTGGCGCACTACCGCGCGCAGTAAGCGCCTCCGCGCGCCCTTCGGGGCTTTCAAACCTACCCACACTCCACCAAAGCTACCCACACTCTGCGTTGCGAATTCCTGAAAGGCAGCCAGCCTTCCAGGAAAGTCCCGACTTGATTGTGAGTAGCTTCGAAAACCAGAGGCGATCCAGGCGTTAATCAGAGGCCCTTTAGGTAGACCTCGTCCCAACCAGACAGTTTCCCTCCGGACAACCGAGCACTGGTCCACAGATTGGAAGGGCAGTCAATTGTTCGATTTATGATCGGGTGCTACTGTTTCAGTCGACTTACTACAGTAGCGGGCAGGCGGACGCTGCGACTGAAATCTGACCTGTTCACAAGGAGACTGGTCATGCCCCGTCAGAATGGGCTTGGGTGGGACCTCGAATCCCTTAGCAGGGCGTACCGCCAGGGCTATGCAGCCGGCTATATCGGTATGGCCCGGGATCGCTGCCCCTACCGTGGGGACGTCGTCGTCTCTGCCTGGGAAGCGGGCTGGGAAGATGGCGCGATCACGCTCGCCGAGGCACATAAAGTCGAGCGGGTCCGCATCGCCTGAGCTGATTGGCGTGCTGGCGTAACGACTGTCCCGTTGGCATGTGTCCGGCGCCGTTCAGAGCAAAGGCCGGACTGTTAATGCATTGCAGAACTCTGGCGCTGCTACGGCATCTTCTGACGCAAAAACCCTGCCTTGCAGGGCTCTAGCCTTGCCAGACTCTAGCGTTGCACGACGAAAGTGGTGAACAGCACGTCAGTGACCAGTTGCTCGCCTTCTTCCTGCTCGAGAAAGGCCTGTATCTGTTCCAGCGCTGTCAGGCGTACCGCTTCCCGTCCATCACTGTCCTGTACCTTTTCGAGCGGCTGGTTGCTCAGCAGGGTAACCAGAATGTCCCGTAGTGCCGGTCGGTGGTGATCTGCCCGCTCGAGGTTGGGTTTGCCTTCGATACGCAGGGTGAGTTCGACCTTGGCGTAGCTGAGCTGATTGCCAGCTTCGCCAACATTGACCGTAAAAGCAGGCCCAAGGTCCAGATAAGCGGGGCCGGTACCGTCTTCCTGCTTGGCTGCAGCGCCGGCAAAATTCGCGGGTCCGGCCAGCGTCAGAAGCACCAGAAGAGTGAGCGCGCGGGTGCTGAAAAGTTGTCGCAGAGTGTGCATGGGCATTGGGAGATTTTCCTGAATAACCGATCCCGCAAGTTTAGACGGTGATTGGCCCCTCTGCCGCTCTCTCAGCCTGCTTTTAGCACAGCCGCATTCCGGGTTACCCTTGGCGCCTTTACGGGATAGCGCTGGTAAGGCCCTGTCACGGCTATTCGCCTGGGCCAGTGCTGGCGCTAAGCATTGCGTTACTAAACCTTGAGAGGAATTTTCGATGCGGCTGAGCCGTTCCCTGTTTCTGCTCGTTTTTTTAGCTTGTGCCGTACTCATGGCCATTGCGTTGTTCATGGAACACGTGATGGGGCTGTTGCCCTGCCCGCTTTGCATGCTGCAGCGCGTCGCTGTGATTGGTGTTGGGGTGGTCGCACTGCTGGCCGCCTTACATAATCCGGCCGGACGCACGGGTACAAGCATTTACGCCGGGCTGGTTATTCTGCTGTCGGCAGCCGGTGCTGCCCTGGCCAGCCGCCAATTGTGGTTGCAGAGTCTGCCGGCGGATCAGGTGCCGGCGTGCGGACCCAGTGTGGACTATTTGCTGGAGGCCTTTCCGCTGATGGATGTCATCATGATTGCCTTGCAAGGGACCGGGGACTGCGCAAAGGTCAGTTGGACGTTTCTCGGTATCAGTATTCCCGGTTGGACCCTTTTTGCTTTTATATTGTTCGCCTGCGCAATGGTCTATCTTCTGTTCCGCCGTCTGCTTGCCGCAAATCAATGATTGGGGTAACGTTTGTTGAAACTATCCAATAATAACCATAACGTCTTGGAGGCTTCATGCCTGATAACATTGGCACCGCCAGAGAGCGGTGGGGAAGTGTGGGAGAGCTTATTGAACGCTGGCTCAGGGAGCGGCAGGATCTGATTGTCCAGTACTGTGGCCTGAGTGGCGTCTCGGCTATGAACGACACAGTAGTGGTCAAGCGCCGTCTTGAGTATCTCTGTGAGATCCTGGTCGACTATGTCTCCGCAGGGCATTTTGAGGTGTACGAGAAGCTGATCCAGGAAGCGCGGGAATATGACGACGGCGGTCTGGAGCTGGCCAGTAAGATCTATCCGCGCATCAGCGCGTCTACCGAACACGCCTTGGCGTTCAACGACCGCTTTGACGCGACCAAAGCCAGTAACGCTGAGCTGTCAGAGGTTGAGGTCAAGGGGTTGCACAAAAGGCTGTCTGAGCTGGGCGAGGTTCTGGAAGAGCGCTTTGAGCTTGAAGACTTGCTGATCGAATCCCTGCACACGGTTCACGCCGAAAAAGTGGCCTGAAAGTGAGACCGCGCGCTGCCTGCATAGGCAGCGGTCCGGCCATTTCTAATTCCCTCCTGGCGGATGGTCAGCCAGGCCACGGGTAGCCAGCGGAGCCCGTAAACGCACACCCTGACTTCCGGAGCCGGGCCGGGTGTCAGGGTTTATAAGAACCTCAGTCCTGCGGGTTCACTTCCAGCAACTCCACGTCAAACACGAGTGCTTCGTTGGGGCCAATGGAGCGGTTTCCGCCTGGGCCGTAGGCCAACTCGGGGGGTACGAAAAGCTTCATGCGGCCGCCTTCCTTCATCAACTGGAGGCCTTCGGTCCAGCCGGGAATGACGTCACTCAGGCCAAAGGTTACAGGCTCGCCGCGCTCACGGGAGCTATCAAACACTGTACCGTCGATCAGCGTGCCCTCGTAGTGCACTTTCACCTGGTCGCCGGGCTCAGGACTCTCGCCCGAACCTTCGGTGATGATCTCGTACTGGAGGCCTGACTCAGTCGTTTTGACGCCTTCGCGCTCGGCGTTCTCTTCCAGGAACTCTTCGGCCGCCGCGAGGTTATCGTCGGCCATCGCTTTCATTTGCTCCATCTGCTTTTGCTGCTGTTTTTGCTGGAAGCTCTGCAAAACGCCCTGGATCTCTTCCTGTGTCAGCTTGGGGTCGTTGCCTTCCAGCCCGTCCCGAATGCCGACGATAAACTTGTCAGTATCGATCTCACCGATGTCGCTCAGCATTCTCTGGCCGAATACGAGCCCCATGCTGTAGCTGACTTTCTGTTCTTCCGTCTCCAGGGAGGCATCTGCCGCCATGGCCGGAGCGACTGCGCCGGTTGAGAGCAGCAGACCCGCCATAGATAGTGAGAGTAGCGATTTCTTCATGGCTTTTTCCTTTTCCTTTTTCCGGTCCAAGTTGAGCCCTGTTTCGCCGCGCACCTTGTGCTCAATAGCTGCAGCAGGGTGGTGGCCCCCAGGGTGAGCGCTTTAATGATTGCTAAAGGTAGCGTTTTTAAGCGCTCGATTCCAATGATGCGCGCCAGTGCTTAGCTGGCCTGCGGCTCCCATAGCCGTTGGGCGCTGATCGCAGGAAGAAAACCGGTGAGGTTAAGAGCGTGGGGCTGTTCGCTCACTGGCGCTGGCTGGAGCAGGCTCTGCAAGGGCGGGACCCAAGGGTTCGACCCTCAGCACTTGTGCTTCTGAATCAGGCGGTGGCGAGTCCCCGTAGTGCCAGGTCCCGTATTTGTCCTTCCATTTGAAGACAATAGGGTTGTTTTGGCCCCTTTGTGGCAGCGGTACCTCGGCCTCAAAAGGCGGCAATGCGCCTGGCAGTGTGACGGAGTGTGCCGTGCGGCTCTGTTCCCGCGTAGCCGGATCCCATTTCAGGAAAACCAGTCCCACGCCTATCGCAAGGAGAATCATCGCAAGTATCAGCGCACGCTTCACTTTTGCTCGTCCGCGTAGCCTGCCCTGGCCTGCAGCGCTTCGGTGAGCGCTTCTCGCGTAGCTGCCGGGATAAGCTCCGAGGCAAAGTCAGCCAGTAGTTCCACTGTCTGTGCTGACGGCTCCGCGGCTGCTGCAAGATTATCGGCGAGCAGTGCCAGTGCGCCTTGCGCGCGCGTCGACGGGAGCGGCTGCTGTTGTAGATGGAGGGACCACCAGGCGAGTTCGATCCGTTCCGCTTCGAGTTCGGCTTGAGCCAATCGTTGGCGCAGGTCCGACAGGTCCGGCCGGGATTTTGGCAGAAACCGCCGCAAAGACCTCAGGTTCATCGTCGCTTCTTGCCGCCACGCTTTGATGGTTTCAGGCTCCCGACCGTCCCAGACGCGGCCCTGCTGGGCAGAAAAGGCCGCTACCAGCAGGTGACTAACGACCCAACCCTGAGCCTGTAACGCCAGGGCTGCGTCGGCTGACCGGGGGTTGCCCCAGAGTTTGACTGAAAACTGCCATAGGGGCGTGTCAGTCTGGAGAGGTGCAGGGGGCAATTGCGCTGTCTGGTTGACCATGGGGCGACCTGGGCTTGTGCTTTAACCGCTCGCCGGCCTGATGCGCAGCGAGATGAGGCCTGTCGTTTAGCGCCGTATTATCTCACAGATCCCAGGCTCTGGTGTTCGGTCGGTTTAGATCGCCTCCCGGCGATGCTCACGCTCCTGGGTGGAGGCGTCGCCGAATTACCAGGCCGGGTTGCTGATATGACAGACAGCAGGTGGCCTTTGCGGATAAAATGCGCCGATGCTGACAATTACTGATCTGAGCCTGCAGCGCGGCGGCCAGCCCTTGCTGGAAGCCGCGAGCGTAACTATACATCCCGGTCAACGTGCTGCACTGGTTGGAGCCAATGGTTCTGGCAAGTCCAGCCTTTTCCAGCTTGTCCTGGGCAACCTCGCACCGGATGCCGGCAGTATCACTTTGCCCGGTGGGTGCCGCATTGCCCACATGGCCCAGGAAGTCGGGGTTTCTGAGCGTACGGCGCGTGACTACGTTTTGGACGGCCATGAGCCGCTGCGGCTACTTGAGCAGCAGTTGGCGGCTGCTGAAGCGGCCGGTGACGATATGGGGCAAGCTCGCCTGCATGGTGAACTCGACCTGATGGAAGCCTGGTCTGCACCGCGTCGCGCCGAGGAGCTGCTGCGTGGACTGGGTTTCAATGACGAGCAGATGGACCAGCCTGTCAGCCGTTTTTCAGGCGGCTGGCGCATCCGGCTCAATCTGGCACAGGCTCTGATGCGGCCGTCGGATCTGCTCCTGCTTGACGAGCCGACCAACCACCTGGATATCGATGCCTGTTTCTGGCTGGAACAGTGGCTGCGGCGGTATCCGGGCACGCTGGTGTTCATATCCCATGACCGGGATTTCATGGATCGCGTGGCGACGCACATTATACACCTGCAGGGTCGCCGCCTTGATCTGTACACCGGCAACTTCAGCGGTTTCGAGCAACAGCGAGCCCAGCGACTGTCTCAGCAGCAGGCGCAGTTCGAGCGGCAGCAACAGCGAATTGGCGAAATCCAGCGATTCATTGACCGGTTTCGGGCACAGGCGACCAAGGCGCGGCAGGCCCAGAGTCGTATCAAAGCACTGGAGCGGATGGAAAAAATTGCTGCGGTTCAGTCTGAATCCGGGCTGGAGTTTCGTTTCCCGGCCGCCGACAAGACCTCGAATCCGCTGCTGTCCATACGTGATGGTGTGCTGGGACACGGCGGGGTCCCGTTGTTGTCTGAGGTCAAGCTGACACTGTTGCCAGGTACGCGGGTAGGGCTGCTGGGTGCCAACGGTGCCGGCAAGTCCACTTTGATGGAAGTGCTACGTGGCGCCCGCTCGCTGATTTCGGGTGACCGTATCACCGGCGAGCACTTCCGCCCAGGCTATTTTGCCCAGCACCAGCTTGAGGCGCTTGACCTCAACGCGAGCCCGTTCCAGCACCTGCATCGGCGCTCCCCGGAGGTCAGCGACCAGGTCATTCGTAATTTCCTGGGTGGCTTCGGATTTTCCAACGACGATGCTCTGGCAACAATCCGCAATGCTTCGGGTGGCGAGAAAGCACGCTTGGCTCTGGCGCTGGTAGCGTGGGAAAAACCTAATGTGCTGTTGCTGGATGAGCCGACCAACCATCTTGATCTGGCCATGCGGGATGCTCTGACGTTCGCATTGCAGCAGTTTGAGGGCGCGCTCGTCGTCGTCTCCCACGACCGCCATCTGCTGCGCCACACGGTCGACGAGTTCTGGCAGGTGGAACAGGGGCGGGTGCGAGAGTTCGACGGTGATCTGGACGATTATGAGCGCTGGCTGGTCGAGCGGCGTGCGGCGACAGCGAGCCCGGATCTGTCATCGGCGGCTGCCGGCAGACTTGCAACAGAAACCGGTAACGAACGGGCCGAAAGTGCCGATGAGCGTAAGCTCCGCAAGCGGGCTGAAGCTGAGGTGCGCCGTCAGCTGAGTCCGTATAGAAAGAAGATGCAGAGCCTGGAAGCCACCATCGAGCGCCTCCAGAAATTCCTTTCCGAACTGGAGCAGAGCCTGACCGATACCCGTCTATATGAAGAAGCGGGCAAGTCTGATCTCAAGGCCCTGCTGGCTCGGCAGGCAGAGGCCAAAGCACAGCTGGACGATGCGGAAGCAGAGTGGCTGGAGGTCGGGGAGGCGGTAGAGGAGCTGGAAGCGCAACTCGTGGATTGACCCCGTGACTAGTCAGCCTCGCCGACGATCAGCTTGTAATCCATGCGGCTGAGATAATCCTGTTCATTTTCGAGGTCGGCCCGTGTCAAAGGGTGCTGATCGAGCCAGCCCGTGGGGAACCGTACTTCCAGCCTGCGCTTCCCGGGCTTCAGCCTGAAGGGGGGCGGTGGCTCCTGGTTGTGGGCGTGCTGCAACAGCACGCCCAGGCGCAGGAGAATGCTGAGGCGACGCAGGCGCTCTTCGTCTTCGTCTTCAATCGCGTGAAAAATATTGTTGCTGAACTTGCGGCGGTGTCCGCGTACCAAGGTCGCGAGGGTGGTCTGGGCATCCCGCGAAAACCCGGGCAGGTCCGAGTAACGTATAAGATAGGCGCCATGCTTGTGGTACTGGGTGTGGCTGATTGTCAGGCCAACCTCATGTATCCGGCAGGCCCAGCGCAGCAGGTCGGCGAACTCAGGGCCGTCGAGTCCCCAGGCGATAGCGACCTGGCTGTAAGCAGCCATTGCGGTTTCTTCAACCGCAGCGGCATGGGCCGCGTCGACGTGGTAGCGGGTCTGCAGGGCCTGGATAGTGCGTTCGCGTACATCTTCATGGCGCCTGCGCCCGACAGTATCGTAAAGAAGCCCTTCACGCAGGGCGCCGTCTGCGAAAGACAGTCGCTCGATTCCAAGCGATTCGAACGCCGCCAGCAGAATCGCGAAGCCGGCCGGGAAAATGGATTGCCGGTCTTCACGTACGCCGATGGTCTCCAGGCGATCGACCCGGCCGAGCTCCAGCATGCGCTCACGCACGAGTTTCAGGTCGTCCAGGCTAATACCGCCGTTCGAGCTGGTGCGCAGGGTTTCTTCCACGACCGAAACCACAGCCTTGATCGAGCCGGAGGTACCCACACAACTGTCCCAGCCGAGCTGGCGGAAGCGATAGCGGATGTTGAGCAGCTCCTGTGCGGCATGGGTGACCGCGCGGTCCATCTGCCGGGCGGTGATTTCGCCATCAGGGAAGTAGCGGTTGCGGAAGGACACGCAGCCCATGTGCAGGCTTTCCATCTCCTGCGGCTCGAAGCGCTCGCCGATTATGAACTCTGTGCTGCCGCCACCGATGTCGATCACCAGCCTGCGGCCCACGTCGTCAGCCAGCGTATGCGAAGCGCCCAGGTAAATCAGGCGGGCTTCTTCACGGCCGGCGATGATTTCGACCGGTACCCCGAGCACTTCTTCTGCCCGGTGAATGAACTGTCGGGCATTGCGCGCCGCACGCAGCGCATTGGTGCCCACAGCCTGTACCGTGCCACGGTCCATTCCGCGGATGCGCTGGGCAAAACGGCCAAGACACTCCAACCCTCGGAGCTGGGCTTCCTCAGACAGGTTGTTACGACTGTCGAGACCAGCCGCCAGCTGTACTTTTTCGCCCATTTTTTCAAGGGTACGGATTTCGCCCTGGACCAGCCGGGCCACAACCATATGGAAGCTGTTGGAGCCAAGATCGATGGCGGCGATAAGCTCTGAGGGGCTATTCACTGATTGATGTGCTGCCACGTATCTTGAAATCCTCTCGATGGGACCTATATGCTTACCAGCAGATAGATCGTCGGACCGGCAGAAATTCTATTGTCCCGCCGGCCAAGGTGGAAACCGTGGGGCTGACCGTTGCACTGGTGCAACTATACGCGATGGTCAGCGCCAGTGTCAGCACCGGCGAACCGCTGCGGTTCATTAGTTGCAGGCGATTCATTGCAGCAATGATGATAAAGAGCCTCAAAGCATTGCCATGCGCCTCAGAGGGTCGTTACAGCTCCTGAGCGCAGTTCTGATCGCCTTTTGCGGTCCCGATTACACAGGGCATGCACTCCGGCATGCTCCCAGTCCTATGAATGCGGGAAAAAGTTAATGAGCGCAAATATTGTACAGGTCAGTGATGCGACCTTTGAGCAGGAAGTTCTTCAGGCAGATACTCCGGTACTGGTCGATTATTGGGCAGAATGGTGCGGCCCGTGCAAGATGATTGCCCCTGTTCTTGAAGAGATCGCTGATGAATACGAGGGCAAGCTGAAGATCTGTAAGCTTAATATCGACGAGAACGAGCAGACGCCGCCGAAGTTCAATATCCGCGGCATTCCGACACTGATGCTGTTCAAGAACGGCAATGTCGATGCGACCAAGGTCGGCGCGCTGTCGAAATCCCAGCTTACAGCCTTCCTTGACAGCAATCTCTGACACCCCTCCGGGTCGGGTCTGCAAGTTAGCAGGGACCCGACCCCATATTGTTTTTCACGGGTCGTTCCAGCCTCGTGCCCGCTTTACCTGATCTCCCGCGACCGGTTCCTCCAGCGCATGCCGCACTGATATTGGCAGGCGGCGGCTCAACGCGCATGGGCGGCGGCGACAAGGGGTTGCTGAACTACCGGAACGAACCCTTTGTCGTGCATCTGCAGCGGCTCCTGATCCGTGTCGGTCCTGTCGCGCTGGTGACTCAGCAAGGCCAGCACGCCTATCAGCAGGCGTTGGCGTCTGTCGATCTCAGTTTCGTACATGACCGTTGGCCTGACCGAGGGCCGCTAGCCGGCCTTGCGGCGGGTCTGGCGTGGGCCAGGGGGCAGGGCTGTGCGGGCGCTTTTGTTGCGCCCTGTGATTCACCCTGCCTGGGGGAGCGCTGGCTTCAGCGGCTCCGGAGCCATGTTGAGGATGCGCCCGAACGCGTTCACATTTGTACTGTTGAGGGGCGGCTGCAACCTCTGCATGGCTGGTATCCGGTGGCACTGGAGCCGGCTCTGACTGAAGCCCTTGCCAAGGGTGAGAGGCGGGCTGGTGTATGGGTTGAGTCGCAGAAGCCGATGGTGTTGGACTGTACTGACCTTGCCGCCCAGTTTGCTAACGTCAATACACCTGCAGATCACACCCGCCTGGCGCCATAAACGGCTTTGCACGTCATAAGCAAAAGGTCAGGCGTCCCAGCGGCGGGCGCGGGCAATGTCCTGCTGCTTCTGCACAACCCAGCGCGAATCGTGCGCTGTCCATTCTTTCTTCCAGAACGGCGCCTCGGTTTTCAGGTGATCCATAAGGTACTCGCAGGCCGAAAAGGCATCGCTTCGGTGTTCGCTGCCGGTGCCGACGAATACGATGCGCTCACCTACCGCCAGTGCACCGACGCGGTGAATCACGCTGATCGCGGTGATGCCCCAGCGCTGGGCTGCTTTCTGGCATAGGGCTTCGATGGCCCGTTCGGTCATGCCCGGATAGTGTTCGACTTTCAGACCCCGCACGCCGGCCTGATCTCCGGTCACCCTGACCAGTCCTGTGAACGTGCAGACCGCGCCAACATTGGCTGTGCTTCGTTCCAGGATTGCCGTTTCCGCAGCGGGGTCAAATGGCTCTGGTCCGACTTTGACTCTGATTACCGGCGACATCCTAGCCTCCTGTTACCGGAGGAAAAAAGGCAACCTCGTCGCCATCATTTACCGGCTGGTCGGGCTTTGCCATAACCTGGTTAACCGCTGCAAGGATCCGGCCGCTGTTCAACGCAGCGCGCCACTGATCACCGCGCGTACAAAGTCGCGCCTGAAGTTGTTCGACGGTTTCGGTACCACCGCAATCGGGCAGATCCAACTGGTCAATGTCGAGCGCCTCACGCAGGCTGGCAAAGAATTTTATGGTAATCATGGGGTGCCTCAGCCAGCGGATCAGGAAAGTAGCTCGTCGAATGAGTAGTAGGGCACGGACTCGCCGAGTTTCAGGGTGCGTCCCTCCTGTATGACTGCCAGCCCAGAGGCCCAGGCCGCTGAGCTGAGCATGCCGGAGCTCTGGTTCGGATGGGCCTCAAGGTAGGCCTGGCCTTCGGCGTCCTGCTGGCAGAGCACGCGCATGAATTCCCGCCGGTTTCCGGCCAGCGGTACACTGAAATGAGCCGGTAAAGGAACGGGGTGGGGCGTTAGCGCGCCTTTCATGCCCTGCATCTTCAATAGAAAAGGACGCGCCAGCATAAGGAAGGTTACCAGCACAGCAGCAGGGTTGCCGGGCAGCCCGAGCACCGGCGTGCGTTCGATGTGGCCAAAAGCCAGCGGTTTGCCCGGTTTTATTGCCAGCCGCCAGAGCTCAAGTTGACCCAGGGACTCTATCGCCTCGCGAACATGGTCTTCTTCGCCAACGGATACACCCCCGGTGGTGATAATGACATCCGCGCGCTTCGCGGCTTGTCGCAGTGCTTCGCGCGTGGCCTCTGCGGTATCGGCTACGTCGCCACAGTCGACGACGTCGAGCTGCAAACCATCCAACAGCCCCAGTAGGCTGAAGCGGTTGGTATTGTAGATCTGCCCCGGCGCAAGCGACTGCCCGGGCGGGATCAGCTCGTTGCCGGTAGTCAAAATTGCTACCCTGAGTTTGCGATGGACTGCCAGCTCAGCCATTCCTATGCTGGCGAGAAGGCCAAGCTCCTGTGGGCGGAGCCGTGTGCCGGCGTCTAGGGCATGTCCACCCGCAGGCAGATCCTGCCCCCGCGGGCGGATGTTCTGCCCGGCCGTCGGTGCCTGCAGTAGAGTCACGTTTTCACCTGCAAGCTTGGTCTGTTCCTGCATCACTACGGCGTCGGCACCGGCAGGAATTGCCGCGCCGGTGAAAATGCGGGATGCGGAGCCCGGTAGATGGGCCCGCGGAGAGTCCCCTGCGGCTATACGCTGGCGCACTGGCAAAGACCCTTTGCCCAGGTCGGCAATGGCAACTGCGTAGCCATCTACTGCGCTGTTATCGTGCGGCGGCACGGCCCAGCGGCTGCGGCATTCCTGCGCCAGAACACGCTTGAGCGCCTGGCGCAACGGCACGATTTCTGCCTCGGGTGGCGCGGGCGCAGCTGCAAGCAGTCGGGCGAGGGCGTCCTCAAGCGGAAGAAGGTCACTCGCCGTCGGCATGTCCATGCCCTCGATCAGTAAGGGGCGGGTCGAGCGGCAGCTGGATGTCGATCGGTGTCAAATCACGGTCGGGTTTGCGCCGGGCCAACTGGCTGAAATTGCACGGTCGGTGACGATTATCCAGCTGATGTAGCAATATCCCTTCCCAGCCGGTCCGGCAGGCCCCTGTTGAACCGGGAAGGGAGAATATCAGCGTATGATTGGCGAGTCCGGCCCGGGCCCGGCTCTGTATCGTCGAAGAGCCAATCTCGGCGGCAGACAGCCTGCGGAACTCCTCCCCAAATCCGTCCACCTGTTTGTCGAACAGCGGAACCAGTGCTTCGGGCGTGCTGTCGCGTTCGTGAAAACCTGTGCCCCCGGTTATCAGAACGACGTTTATTTCGGGATCGGCAATCCAGCGGCTGACGAGTGCCCGCATGAGGTAAACATCGTCAGGAATAAGATGGCGGGCAGACACGCCGTGACCAGCCGCCAGCGCCTGATCTACCAGATACTGGCCAGAGCTGTCGTTAGCATGGGTGCGGCTGTCGGACACTGTGAGTACCGCCAGGTTCAGGCCTTGGAACTCGGCCATCGGGCCTCCTTTAGCTGTTATCGCTGATGGCAGCAGTGGGTAAAGGCGCGATGAAGTTTGAGTTGTGATGCGCCTCGGGTTTAGCAGAAAAACTCCCTGTAGTGGCGTCTTTCTGTGGTCCGGACCAGCTTCAGTGCTTGCGTTCCGCCCGGCTGAAGCTATATGTTATCAGAATGTTGCCTGGTAGGCCGCGCATTCCCCCTCGACCAGAGTGCACCCAGCGTTCTGGGCGAGCGGAGCAGGACCAGGCAACGGCGTACTTACGACCCTGTTTTGGATGATCCCCGGTACGGGTTCTGGAGGCGGATTTTCCGTGGCTGGTAATCAGGCAGATTATTGCTATAATGCCGCCAAGCTTAAACGCTTCCTCTGAATGCTGCGCAGCGCCCGCTTCGCGGACTCAGCTCTACTCAGGCGTGTCAATTGCGCGAATAGTTTCGCTCTGACTACCCTGTCCGGGTCTGTCGCAAGAGCATAACCAGCTTCTTTGTTGCCATTTGCTATAGATGACCTTGGCTTACGGTGCGTTTCGATTTCCCTTGACTGAATCCGCATCCCTTACTTTCACGTTCACATTAACCCCGTGACAACCCTTTCCAGGCTATTTCCCATACGCTTATGAATCTGACCGAACTGAAGCAGAAACCCGTTACTGAACTGCTGGATATCGCCCAGCAGATGGGGCTTGAAAACCTTGCGCGCTCGCGTAAACAAGACGTTATTTTCAGTATTCTGAAAAAACACGCGAAGAGTGGCGAGGATATCTACGGCGATGGTGTCCTGGAGATTCTCCAGGATGGTTTCGGGTTCCTGCGGTCATCTGACGCATCTTATCTGGCGGGGCCTGACGACATCTACGTTTCGCCGAGCCAGATCCGGCGCTTCAACCTGCGTACAGGCGACACGGTGGCTGGTAAGATCCGGCCCCCGAAAGAGGGCGAGCGTTACTTTGCGCTGCTGAAGGTCAACGAGATCAACTTCGACAAGCCGGACAGCGCCCGCAACAAAATTCTGTTTGAAAACCTTACGCCCCTGTTTCCGAACGAGCGATTGCGCCTCGAGGCGGGCAACGGTAGTACCGAAGACCTGTCTTCCCGGGTACTGGATCTGGTCTGCCCAATCGGCAAGGGTCAGCGCGGGCTGATCGTATCGCCACCCAAGGCCGGTAAGACACTGCTCATGCAGACCGTCGCGCAGTCCATCACGCGCCAGAATCCTGAGTGCCATCTGATGGTCCTGCTGATCGACGAGCGGCCGGAAGAAGTCACTGAGATGCAGCGTACTGTACGCGGCGAAGTGGTGGCCTCGACCTTCGATGAGCCGCCCGCCCGGCACGTCCAGGTTGCTGAAATGGTCATCGAAAAAGCCAAGCGCCTGGTTGAGCACAAGAAGGATGTCATCATCCTGCTAGACTCTATTACCCGTCTGGCGCGCGCCTATAACACTGTTATCCCGTCTTCCGGCAAGGTGCTCACGGGTGGTGTAGACGCCCACGCATTGGAAAAACCCAAGCGTTTCTTCGGCGCCGCGCGCAATGTTGAGGAAGGGGGCAGTCTGACTATCCTTGCGACCGCTCTGGTGGACACCGGCTCGAAGATGGATGAAGTAATTTACGAAGAATTCAAGGGCACCGGCAACATGGAAGTGCACCTGGACCGTAAAGCCGCTGAGCGTCGCGTCTATCCCGCCATCAATATTCGTCGTTCCGGTACGCGTCGTGAAGACCTGCTGATGACCGAGGAAGAAATGCAAAGGGTCTGGATCCTGCGCAAGCTGCTCCATTCGATGGACGACGATGTGGCGAGCATTGAGTTTCTGCTCGACAAGCTGCGTGATACCAAGACCAATGACGAGTTCTTCCTGTCCATGAAGAAGCGCTAACAGGTTGGCGGTTTCCCCGCTTGCATGAATACCGGGCCTCCAGGCCCGGTATTGCGTTGTGGGGCCGGTGTTTTACCGGACTGACCAGCCCTGCTGGCCGCCAATAGATAAGGTGCCAATCACTTCTCGCTGAAAGGGGCGGAAATGCAATACAAGGATCTACGCGACTTCATTGCTCAACTCGAAAAGGTGGGCGAGCTCAAGCGCATCTCCATGGAAGTGGACCCCTACCTCGAAATGACCGAAATCTGTGACCGCACCTTGCGACAGGCCGGCCCGGCCCTGCTGTTTGAGAATCCCAAAGGCTACGATGTTCCCGTATTGGCCAACCTGTTCGGAACGCCCAGGCGGGTTGCCATGGGCATGGGCCGGGACAACGTGGAGAGCCTGCGCGAAATCGGCAAATTGCTGGCTTTTCTGAAGGAGCCTGACCCGCCCAAGGGCTTCCGCGATGCCTTCGAGAAACTCCCCATCTTCCGGCAGGTGATGAAGATGGGGCCGAAGGTCCTGCGTTCGGCGCCGTGTCAGGCTGTTGTGCTTGAGAAAGATGAAGTGGACCTGTACCGCTTGCCCATCCAGACGTGCTGGCCCGGCGACGCGGGTCCATTAGTCACCTGGCCGCTAGTGATCACCCGGGGACCTGAGAAAGAGCGACAGAATCTGGGCATCTACCGGCAGCAGTTAATCGGTCGCAACCGCCTGATTATGCGCTGGCTGTCCCATCGCGGGGGAGCGCTGGATTTCCAGGAGTGGCAGCGACGGCATCCGGGTAAACCGTTCCCTGTAGCTGTTGCGCTGGGGGCTGATCCTGCGACCATTCTCGGGGCGGTAACACCGGTACCGGATTCTCTGTCGGAATATGCGTTTAGCGGTCTTCTACGGGGCTCGCGAACTGAGCTGGTCAAGGCTCAGCTCAGTGATCTCCAACTCCCTGCCAGCGCAGAATTTGTCCTCGAGGGGTTCATTTACCCGGATGACATGGCGCCGGAGGGCCCGTACGGCGACCACACCGGTTATTACAACGAGGTCGAACAGTTCCCGGTGTTTACGGTCGAGCGTGTGACCCATCGCGAGAACCCCATTTACCACAGCACCTACACCGGCCGGCCACCGGATGAACCCGCCATTCTCGGTGTGGCATTGAATGAGGTTTTTATCCCGATTCTGCAGAAGCAGTTCCCGGAGATCGTGGATTTCTACCTGCCGCCCGAGGGTTGCTCTTATCGCCTGGCGATCGTGACGATGCGCAAGCAGTATCCCGGGCACGCCAAACGGGTGATGATGGGCGTATGGTCATTTCTGCGGCAGTTCATGTACACCAAATTTGTTATTGTGACGGACGACGACGTCAATGCCCGGGATTGGAAGGATGTCATCTGGGCCATGACGACGAGGATGGACCCTCAGCGAGATACGGTCATGGTAGAGAACACACCCATAGACTACCTGGACTTTGCGTCGCCGGTTGCCGGGCTGGGCTCTAAGATGGGTCTCGATGCGACCAATAAATGGCCCGGGGAGACCAGCCGGGAGTGGGGGACACCGATTGCGATGAGTGACGAGGTAAAAGCCCGGGTGGATGAGATCTGGTCCCGCCTGGGCATCGACAATTGAGCGGGGACAGGCCGGACCGGTTTCAGGTCACACTGGTTCCGTCAGGGATCGGCTTTGAAGCTCGTTCGGGCGAGGCGCTGGCTGTGGCCGCGACAAGAGCGGGCATTAGTATCCGTGTGGCCTGCCGCAATGGAGTCTGTGAAATCTGTGGTGGTATTCTGAGGGCCGGCCGGGCTTTTGACAGCCGCCGTGACGAGCCGCTGGAAGTCGGAGCAACGGTCCTGCTATGCCGGGCCGAAGCACAAGGAGATCTGGTGATTGAAGCTGAGGGTGTCATGGGCGCGGGCGAGCATGCCGTCGAGACAGTGACCGCGGATGTTGTGGACCTGGCGCCGCTCAACCACGACATATTTCGCGTTGAGTTACGTCTGCCGCCAGGCCGGCATATACCTTTTCATGCCGGGCAGTATCTGGCTATAACCCTCCCCGATGAGGAACCCGCCTGGTTTTCCATCGCCAGCGCGCCCGGGCAAAATCGACTGGAGCTGCATATTCAGGCGGGCAGCGATTGGGTTACTGCTCAAGGCATCATTGCCTATCTGCGCCAGAAGCGTCGGGTGCCCCTGCAGCTACCGTTCGGTAAAGCCTGCCTGGCGCAATACCCGGATCGCGAATTGGTGCTGGTTGCCGCCGGCACGGGCTTCGCGCAGATGAAGAGTATTCTGGACTATATCGCCGAAAGGGCAGAAGGAGGCGGGGCAGCACCACTGCCCATCACGCTGTACTGGGGCGTCCGGCAACAGGAAGATCTTTACCTGCCCGAGTTGCCCAGCAAGTGGCTGGCTTCAATGCCCGATTTCCGGTTCATTTCTGTTGTCGGTAATGACGAGGACAGTGAGTGGCAAGGCCACCATGATCAGCTTGCCGAGTCGGTAGTGGCCGGACGTCATGACTGGCAGCGCGTGCTGGTCATTGCCAGCGGCTCGCCGGTTATGGTTTACACGTTGATGGATGCCCTGGTGGCAGAAGGCCTGCCGCAAGAGGCCTTCCTTTCCGATGTGCTGGAGTACGCCCCGCGCTAGCGGGGCGGCGGCCAGTCTCAGAGTGATGCGGCTTTAAGCGAAGCACCGCTTAGGGGAGCATACCTTGTCACAGCGTACTCCTTACCGTGCAGAACCCCTTATCGTGGAGCACTTCTTACGTGGAGTACTCTTTACATGGCGTACTCTTTTTATAGAGTAAACCCTTACGCCGATTGCTCGGTACGCCTTATCGGGCGTTGGCCGATGCTGCTCTCTCCGCTGCCCGGTTCTTGCCCAGCACGCTAGGGTGGGGCATGGGCAATTCGGGCAGACCCGCGTCCTGCAGCAGCCCCTGCTTGAGCAAGCGAATGCTCTGCTCCTGATCGCCGAGGTGCGCATTCAGACGGCAGAGTTCGCCAAGGGTTTCGGGCTTGCGCTGCAAGCGCAGGCTGGTCTCGAAGTATTCACGGGCTTTTCCCCAGAGTTCGTTCCGGAGGCTGATACGCCCCAGAGCCAGCAGCAGTTCGGGGTTATTCGGGCGCTTCTTGAGCCAGTTTTCCGCTGTTAACAACTGTTCGGCCACCGAATTTCCTTTAATACGCCCATAGAGATTGATCAGTTGGTCGCTCCAGTGGTTTCGCAGCACTTTTCTCAGTAGCGTCTCAGCCCGCTCGTCAAAATTCAGCTCAGCCAGGTGCCGGGCATAGGCGTGGATAACAGAGCTGTCTTTTCGCATGGTCGTCGGTAACTCATCCCAGACCCGGTCGATCGACGCGGTAGAGCGCTCGTCCCCGGGTTGGCGACGGACTTGCTCCGCCGCGCCGTCCAGCAGGTTGAGCCAGACCTGCCGTTCCAGGGGTTGGGTGTCATCTGCGGTAGCGATGCCCTGTTTACGCATCTCGGGCAGCAGGATACTGAGCTCGCGCCAGTCTTCCAGTTGCGTGTAAACCACTTTGAGCTGTTTGAGCACGAAAGGGTGATGCGGGGCTTTTTTCCGCAGGCGTAGCAGCGTCGCCAGCGCCTGTTCCAGCTGACCCGAAGCCAGCTGTAATTTTGCCTGGCTCAGGCCCACCGCCATTTCTGCGCCGTCAGCGCTTTCGAATGCTTTCCGTAAGAGTTTCTCCGCGTCCTGATCCTTGCCCTGGCCGTGGGCTGCTTCCGCGGCGGCCAGATAATTGATCAGGGGAGTGTCTGCATGCGGTGCTGCGGAAGTCAGAAGCTTCTGAGCACGCGGCCAGTTGCCTTCCGCCAGTTCCAGTAGCCCTCGTGTCGTCATATCGCGAGACCGCCGCTGGCGGGAGCGACGAAACCAGCGCGAGACATTTCCTGCCGGATGGCTGACCTTGCGGCCAAGGTTTAACAGAACGTGGACAACAAAAACGGACGCCAGGAAGAGGACCAGGGCAACCCAGAAGTTAGTCTCCAGCAAATAGTGTCCCAGGCTCACCCGCACATAGCCCGTGTCGTAGTTTATGGCGGCGCTGAGCAATGCGCCTGCCATGAGCGCCAGTAGCAGGATTATGAGTACGCGCTTCATGATCCGGACCCGCTAGCCTGGCCACCGTCGGCCGGTCTTTCGTTCTGATCTGTGCCCTGATTAGTATCAGTACCCTGATCAGTGCTCTGGCCCTCCCTCAGGCCCTGAGGCTGACCGGCACGATCGCCATTGCTCTGGTCGCTGCCGCCGGTCGCGGTATCACTTTTGCTATTGGCGTTGTCACCGGCTTGCTGATTGTCCTGAAGACGTCCGGCGATGCGTGCTTTGAGCAGGTTGAGCGAATCGCTGATATCAGGAAGATCCGGTCTGATGTCCCGCTTGGCCAGGTTTGAGAGCGTCTGCGCGAGAGCTGCGACCTGGTTGCTGGACTCGTCATACCATTGTTCCAGCCATTTTTGCGCTTTCTCGAGAGTGCGCCGGTAAAGCACGGGGTTCGCCCGTAGCAGCGCCATCTCTGCCTCTTCGAGCATCAGCCGCAGATTGAGGTTTGCATAGGCACTTTGCTCAGGTGAGAGCGGCGCATCGACGGGCTCATCCATGCGACGGATAACAACGACTTCAGACAGCGTCTGTTTTGTCGCTTCCCAGGCCCTGGCCAGGTAATCCGAAGTATTATCAGCGCTGGCTGTGGCTGACTCATCCTTGCCATCCTGCGTCTGGGGTAGTGCTGAGGTATTGGCCAGGCTGGCCGTGTTGAGTTGTTCTACCTGTTCAATAGCCGCCTCCAGCTGCAAGTAGAGACCGACCCGGTCGACGTCTTCCACCGCTCGCAGGGCCTGGATTTCGCGGGCCAGTTCCTGCCGGACCGGGTAGGTGCTCATGTCTTCGGTTTCCGCGAGCACGGCGTCGGCGTTCTCCAGCAGCGCCAAAGCGCCGTCGATGTCCCGCTCCATACGCAGCCGCTGGTTGCCGATCCGCAAGAGGTATTCCGCTTCAGCCAGAAGCCAGTCATTACGGGTTCGGTTACCCATCTGTAGCAGGGAACGCGCGGCCTGATCTATCTGTCTCTCAAGCTTGCGCTGTTGTTCGGCCTGCTCGCGCTGACTGGCCTGCAGTTGCTCTATGCGCCCGCTCAGCTCCGAACCTGCGTTCTGTCTCTGACCCCTGATCTCTTCAACCGACTGCCCGATCTCGCTGACCTGCTGCTCCAGAGACTGTCTCTGTTGCCACAGCCAGCCGGTAGCGAGAGCCATTGCAATAAGCCCCAGCAGGAGAACGACGATAGCCAGCCAAAGCGTACGCTGGCGCGGCGCTTTTTGCGGTCGCGTCGCCGGGCCAGGACGTGGTGGTGGAGTGGGCGGCGTGGTCGATTCCGGCTGAGTAGTTTTTTCGTCGCTCACGGGCGTCCTTTTGATCGGTCAGGTTTAGGTTTGCGGGCCGTCCGGCCCGGATTACTCGTTACCCACGGCTACTTCATTCGGGTAAATATCCGTTTCACACAATATCCTTGGGTCGAGGCCGCTTGGCAAGCGGACCGGGCTCTGTCCCGGCAGAAAAGACGTCGGCCAGGGCCTGCTCAAGCCCGGAAAAACTGAGATCCGAGGCAATAGCGACGCGGGTGAAACCTGCGGATCTGGCCTGCTCGGCCACCCGTGCCGTGGGCACAAGGAGCCCGCGAAGCCGTAACCGGTTGTCTACATTCTGTCCCAGGCTCAGCAGGTTGTTCAACGTCTCTCCCGAGAGGACCACGAGGGCCTGGGGATCAAAATCCACCAGTGCCTCAACAAGACGTTCTTCCGCGTAGTCGGGTTTAAGGCGGCGATAGAGGGCCAGTTTGCTGACCAGCCCACCACGCTGAGTCAACTCTTCGGCCAAGAGGTTGCGACCACCTTCTCCTCCGACTATGGCTAGTTTCTGATTGTCCAGCCGGGCCAATTCCGGCAGTTGTAACAAACTTTCGCTGTCGTGGCCCTGCTCGGCGCGCAGACAGGATATATCGGCCTGTTCAAGCAGCCCTGCCGTGCCCGAACCTACGGCGTACCATGCCTGGCCGGTCGGCCGCTGTGGCCACCACTGATCCAGGTAGTCGAGGAGAAAGCCGGCGGCTATGGGGCTGACTACGATCACGTGGCGGAATTGATCAAAGTTCATAACCGCCGTACGCAGGGCGCCGGTTTCTGGTACCGGAGCAATTGCTAACATAGGCAGCGCGCGCGCATCTGCACCACTTCGCTGCAATTCCCGGCACAATTCTGATGCCCTGGGCTCGGGGCGGCACACCAGGATACGGCGGCCGGACAAAACGTTCCTAGCGAACGTCATGGCCGTAGATTTCAGCCAGAATGTCACCGGCGCCCTGGGCCAGAAGATCTTCGGCCAGTCTTATGCCCAACTTTTCACCTTCAGCCCGGGGCGCCCGGCCCTCGCTATGATAGAGCTTTGTGCCATCCGGCGCGCCCACTCTGCCGCGAAGATACACAGTATCACCCTCGAGGACGGCGTAGGCCGCGATCGGAACCTGGCAGCCGCCCTGTAGGCGGCGGTTGAGTGCACGCTCCGCACGGACGCGGTCGGCACTGGGTGCGTGGTTCAGTGGGGCCAGCAATTCCGCCAGTTCAGTATCGTCACTGCGACACTCGATGCCGAGTGCGCCCTGCCCCACAGCGGGGAGGCACAACTGGTCGGGTAGTTCGTACCGGATCCGGCTATCAAAGCCGAGCCGGCGCAGGCCAGAGGTGGCGAGGATGATTGCGTCGTACTCGCGGGCGTCGAGTTTCGATAGGCGGGTATTGACGTTGCCCCGTAGCGTGCGGATATCCAGGTCGGGCCGGTACGCCTTGAGCTGGCATTGCCGGCGCATGCTGGCGCTGCCTATGACGGCGCCCTGAGGAAGGTCGTCGACGCTTGCATAATCGTTACTGACGAAAGCATCGGTCGGGTCGGCTCGCTCGCAAATCGCACTCAGGCCCAGGCCGTCGGGCAACTCCATGGGGACATCTTTCATCGAATGAACCGCGAGGTCGGCCCGGCCATCAAGCAGGGCGTCCTCCAGCTCTTTCACAAAGAGCGCTTTGCCGCCGATTTTGGCGAGGGGCACATCGAGGATCTTGTCACCCCGGGTCGAGAGTCCCAGCAACTGCACGTGCAGCCCGGTATGGAGCCGCTCCAGTTCCGACTTGATATATTCGGCCTGCCACAGGGCAAGGGCGCTTTTGCGGGTGGCAATGCGAAGGGTGGATCGGGCCATGGTGCCTCAGCGTCGAGTGAAATGTATCAAAGAGGCATACGATAACTTTTTCTGGCGGTGATGTCTTGGCACCGGCCGGCTAGCGGCAAGGCCAGCGCCGACATGCAGGCTGACTATTGCTGTTCAAGCCAGGTTTTAAGGCTGGCGGCATGGCGGCGGCTGACATTGAGTCGACGTGGCGTTGTGTGGAGCTGGACAAAGTAATGGCCGCTGTTGTCGCGGACCAGGGCCTTGATGTACCTCTGGCCGACAAGTGTATTGCGGTGAATGCGAAGCAGGCTGTCGGGGTAGGCGGCTTCAAGCTCCTTCAAGGTCAGGTCGGTAAGTGTTTCACCACCCTGGTGTACCAGAGTGACGTACTTCTGGTCCGCTTCGCAGAAAAATACCTGGCGCATGTCTATCAGTTCGGTACCGCGATGGGTTTTAACCGCCAGCGTGATGTCGGTTGCCGGTTGTGCCAGGGCTGCCCTCTGGACCCGATTTACCTTGCCAGTGCGTGCGAGGGCTTCCGCCAGGGCTTCCTGACGGACGGGCTTCAGTAGATAGTCGGCGGCCGAGTGCCGGAAAGCTTCCAGTGCATACTCGTCGTAGGCGGTGCAGAAGATGATAGCCGGCGGCTCGCTGAGATTGGCCAGGGCTGCGGCAGCGGTCAGCCCATCACTGCCGGGCATGCGGATATCGAGCAGAACGATGTCCGGCGGCGTTTGGGCCACAGTATTCAGCAGTGCATCCCCGTCCTCGGCAGTAGCGACGACCACGTACCCGGGAACGGCTTCGACGAGCCGCTGCAAGCGCCTGCGTGCGAGCGGCTCATCGTCGGCAATTATGACTTTGGTTACCATTGTGCTGTGCCTTTTTGCGGGCTCTTGCGGAGCGACCGGTTGTCGCGCCACGGCAGTCGCAGCGTAACTGTGTACCAGCCGTCGTGGCGGCTCGCTTTGAGTACGGCCTGATCGTCAAACAGCATCTCCAGCCGCGCGCGTATATTGGCCAAGGCCATGCGGTTGCCTTCGTGCTGCCGGCCCTGCTCAGGCGGCAGCGGGTTGCGTATCAGGATATAAACCCAGGGTCCCCGCCGTTCGGTTTCCACCTGGACCAGGCCTCCCTCGGGCCTGGGCTGAATACCATGGTAGATGGCGTTTTCCAAAAGCGGCTGCAGGGTAAGCGGCGGCAGGGCCTGGTGACTGGCGTCGGGGTCAAGTTTCCACTCCTGCTGCAAGCGGTGCTCAAGGCGCAGGCTCTCGATGGCAAGATAGCGCTGGCACAGGGCCAGTTCGTCTTGCAGGCCGGTCCACTGCTGATCCGTGCGTAGGCTCGCCCGGAAAAGCTCAGACAGATCCAGGACGGCATTTTCAGCCCGCCGGGGGTCAGAATCGATCAACGCAGCAATAGAGTTCATGCTGTTAAAGAGAAAATGGGGGTGGATGCGAGCCTGCAGGGCACCGAGCCGTGACTGCAGCTCAGCCTGTTTCTGGAAGCGCCAGAGGTGTTGGAGATAGAAGTAGCGCAGTACCAGCAGTGTAATCAAACCGGCGATGATGAGGTTACGGCTCAGTTGGCGCCAGTCAAATCCGGGTGCCCTGCCATACAGCAGCTGCTCCGCTGCCAGCGTGAAGAAGGCGACGTCTGCCAGCACGATCACCAGCACTGCCATGGTTGTGCCAGCGATACCCAGCTTGTTCAAACGGTTGCGCATCAGACAGACGAGCGCGGAACTGCTTAGCACGGTCCACTGGCCAAACAGGGAAACCAGACCCAGGTAGTCCCAGTCGAGCCAACCCTCGGTTCCCCGCACCAGGGCGAACAGAATAGCGACCAGCTCAGTGGTGACCAGCACAAGAAACACGGCCCGGACCCGGCAGAGGTCGGGGATAAAAGTCTCAGTTTCCCGTTCGCTTGCCGACATCGGCATGCTCCTGTTTGGGCCGTGATTGAGGTATTCGAACCCGGCAAGCACCGGAGTCGCCGCAGGCCGTGCCATCCTTTATACTCAGCGCCAGCAAAGTAACCGGCCAGCAGGATAAAGATAGACCATGAGCGACGACCAGACCGCAAACAAGACCCGCGCCGAAAAACCCTGGGGGGGCCGTTTTACCGAGCCCACCGACGCGTTTGTCGAGCGCTTCACCGCATCGGTCTCTTTCGATAAGCGGCTTTATCACCACGACATCACCGGCTCGATTGCGCACGCTACCATGCTGGCAAAAGTGGGCGTACTGACCGATTCCGAGCGCGACCAGATTATCGCCGGGTTGGGTGAGGTCAAGGAAGAGATTGAGTCCGGGCGCTTTGAATGGTCTGTCACGCTTGAAGATGTTCACATGAACATCGAGGCTGCGCTGACTGACCGGATCGGCAGCACGGGGAAAAAGCTGCACACGGGGCGCTCCCGTAACGACCAGGTGGCGACCGATATCCGGCTTTACCTGCGCGACGAGATCGATGTTATCGCGGCGGAACTGACCCGGCTGCAGGCGGGGCTCATCGCACTGGCCGAGCGAGAGGCAGACACAATCATGCCCGGGTTCACCCATCTGCAAACCGCTCAGCCAGTCACCTTCGGTCACCACATGCTGGCCTGGTACGAGATGCTGGAGCGCGATTACGGCCGGTTGCTGGACTGCCGCAAGCGCGTCAACGTCATGCCGCTCGGGGCCGCCGCACTGGCTGGTACGACCTATCCCATCGATCGGGCATTTACAGCGGAACTGCTGGGCTTTGACCGCGCCAGCGGCAACTCCCTCGACTCCGTCAGCGATCGCGACTTTGCCATTGAGTTTTGCGCCTTTGCGGCGATGCTGGTGACCCACCTGTCCCGTTTCAGCGAAGAACTGGTGCTCTGGACCTCAGCACAGTTCAATTTCATTGATCTGCCGGATCGCTTCTGCACGGGCTCGTCGATTATGCCCCAGAAGAAGAATCCCGATGTGCCCGAGCTGGTGCGCGGCAAGACCGGCCGGGTGAATGGCCACCTGATCGCGCTACTGACCCTGATGAAAGGACAGCCGCTGGCGTACAACAAGGACAACCAGGAAGACAAGGAACCGCTGTTTGACGCGGTCGATACGGTCAAGGGCTGCCTCAAAGCCTATGGCGACATGATTCCGGCCCTGCAGGTCAACCGCGAAGAAACCCGTCTGGCGGCGCGGCGCGGATTCTCCACCGCGACCGACCTGGCCGACTATCTGGTCAAGAAAGGCATGCCATTCCGTGACGCGCACGAAGTTGTCGGTAAAGCCGTCGGTTTTGGGGTGCGGGAAAAGCGTGACCTGGCGGACCTGACTCTGGCCGAGCTCAAGCAGTTCTCCGACACCATTGGCGAGGATGTGTTTGATATCCTGACACTGGAAGGCTCGGTTTCGGCCCGGGATCACCTGGGCGGGACAGCACCGGCCCAGGTCCGCGCCGCGGTTGGTCGTGCACGGGCTTCGCTCGAAGCGCGGGACGCCGGGTAGAAGCTACGGCTGGTGCCACTCATCCTGGTACCCGCTACAGGTGACCATGTGGAGCTGTTGTTCCCAATTGAGGGCTTCGCCAACGCCGGCTTCGCTCAGCTGGTAAACCGCGGTGCCGCCGTCAGCATCAGTTGACGACGTCCTGCCAGGGCGGTGGTGCCAGCTCATCCAGCGGGCGGGGTGACGCCAGGCGGTAGCCCTGGCCGAAGTGGATCCCAAGCGCACGCGCCTGTTTGAGCATTTCATCATCCTCGATGTACTGGGCGATGGTGATTTTCCCCGACACTTCCGCCACCCGGTGGAGCGACTCCACCATGACCTGCTGCACAGGCTCATCCATCATCGACTTCATCAGTTTGCCGTCAAGTTTGATCACGTCGATCGGCAGGCGGGAGATCAGGTTATAGCTCTGGCCGGTCCCGCTGACGCCCTCCAGCGCCACCCTGCAGCCCAGTTCGTGGAGGGCATGGCAGAGCTCCTCGACGGCTGACGGGTCGCGCACTGCGTCGCTTTCCTGGACTTCGAAGCAGAATACGGAGGGCGCGTAGTTGCTCTCCGCCAGCAGCGGGCCGATTTCGCTGGCGAAGGCGGAGTCCATCAGGCTTCCCTGGGACACATTGAAACAGCACATCTTCAAGCGCGGCTCCATAAGCGGATTACGCGCAAGCCAGGCCAGCGTCTCGGCAACCACCAGGCGGTCAAATTGTGAGGCAAGGTCGAAGCGTTCAGCGAGGGGCAGGAATTCTCCAGGCCCCCACGAGGTGGCTTCACTGCTGACCTTGAGCCGTGACAGAATCTCGATGTTGTCACCCCAGGTCACACTCGCGATGGGGCGGATCGACTGGAACCGAAGCTCAACGGCTCTGTTGGTCATGGCAGTTTGCAACTGCTGGAGCCTGACGCTGGTCTGTTCTTCCGCCGCCAGATTGCCGGGGTCCCGATGCACATGCAGGCGGTTACGGCCCGCTGTCTTGGCGGTCTGGCAGAGGTCTGCGGCCAACGCCAGAAGGTCCTCCGGGCGCTCGTCGATCTGGCTAGGTAAAGGCACCAGACCGGCGCTGGCGGTGCAGGACAGGCTCTGGTTACGCCATTCCAGGGTAAGCTCACCCAACGCAAGGCGCAGATTCTCGGCGACTTTGCGTGCTTCGTTCTCGTCACAGTTGTCCAGCAGCACAGCAAGTTTGTCGCCGCCGACCCGCGCCAGCGCGTCCCGTTGGCGTATACGCGAGCTCAGGCGCATGGCCAGCGCGCGGAGGTAGCGGTCACACGCACCGGTACCGTGGGTATCGTTCAGCTTCTCGAAATGGTCCAGGTCGAGATAGAGGAGCGCGTGCGCATTGCCTTTTTCGGCCTTGTTCAGCAGCGCCCGTTTCAACCTGTGCAGGAATTCCCTGCGGTTCAGCAGTCCTGTCACCGGGTCGTGGCTGGTGACGTAGCTCAGTGTTCCCTGGCCCACCTTCTCGCTCATATCCTGCGCCCGGAAGACCGCGCCAATGACAGTGCCCGCGCCATCTGTGAGCCGGTGGAAATGCACTTCGAACACCGCGAGGTCCGGGTCCTGCTGGGAGAGGGGCATTTCAACACAGAAAAAGTCGCGCTCCATTGCCCGCTGCCAAAGGCGCCGGTAGAGCCGGTTTTCGTTGGGGTACTGCTGCAGCAGTTCGGGCAGCGAGTCGCCCGCCGCGGGGCGGAGGTTAAATGTTGTTTCAAACTGTGAGGCCGCAGCTTCATTGATCAGTATGACTTTGAACTCGGGGTCGACAGCCATGATCAACTCGTCGGTCGACGCGAGCATCCCGTCCAGCAGATGCCGCCACCGCTGCGCTTTGAGCGTTTGATCATGCTCGGGGGTGATGTCTACCAACACGCCGCTTACTTTGTCGACGAGCTCACCCTGATACTCAGCATTACCTGTCAGGCGGACCCAGCGGGGGCGCTGCTGCGCAGTTAGAATGGGCAGGTCGAACGCAAATGCTTTGCCGGTACGCAGGCAGCGGCGCAGTGCCGCGCGGATTCGGGTCTGTCCTGCCTGGAAATAGAACAGAGCGTGCTCCGGGCTGACCTCCGCGCCGGGGCGTAATTCCAGGATGTTATAGACCCCTTCTGACCAATGGATATTGTTGTTCTGGACACCAAGGTCCCAGGTGCCGAGCTTTGCGCCAATCTCGATCTGTCGTAACCGGCTTCTTTCGAGAGAAGCTTCTGGCAACAAGGTGATCATGGCGCTCGCGGCGTTATCCTCGTCCAGGTGGCTGGCGCCCAGCTGCAGATGACCTGTAAAGAAAAAGCCGTTGGCATGGCGAAACGTCAGGGTCAGTTTCTGGCCATGGTTGAGCGTTTCTTCGTGAGCCGGTGAGAAGGGGTCGTCTTCGCTGCCGGCGACCAGGTGTCGCACCGTCATGCCTGGGAATCGGCCGCTACTGTAACCGAACAGACTTTCGGCGCCGTTGTCAGCCCATGTGAGGACGCCGCGGTCATCGGCCCGGAAATGCGCACTGCGAGGGCTGGAGTCATCGGTGGACCCGGATGCGTGGCGACTGACAACAAATTCTTTCAAGCGGTGGTCCTGTTCTGGAGTTGGGCGGCGAATTGATGCTCCCGCCAGTTAATTCTGCCTCGGTCTGTCGGTTCTCACTATAGCCAGAAAGGGCGGGGGAGTTAAGGCCGGGCCCGCGGGCGGGGCAACCGCCCTGCTTCTGAAAAGATGAGAAAACAGGGCGTAAACCGTATACTTGTCCGCTCAAATCTTCAGCGGGTTCGCATCTGCCTCCCGACGCCGGGCTGCATGTCGCGCCCAAAGTAGGGTTATTACGAGAGGCGATTATTTCAAAAGGTAATAGTATGCCAAAGCTAATTGTGTTGATACCGTTGCTCGCGGCGCCGTTGCTGATAGCCTGTGGACAGAAAGGGCCGCTCTATATCCCGCCCCAGCAGCAGACCGCGGCGTCGGCGCCGCCCGCTGCGGCCGAGGAGATTGATGCCAGGCTGGATGAGGAACAAAAGCCGCCCGCCGCATCTCAGGATCAGGCGTTTCCGGACCAGGCGCCAGCTGAAGGCACGGCACCGGAAGCACGTTCCGAGAAGGTTGAGGCCGATAGCGATGGCAACGATCGCCGCGAAGCAGCGGAGTTCGGACAGTAAGGAAGCCTCTGATTAACGCCTGACCCAGGAGTTAATCAGAGGCTCCTAAGCTCCCACACTAAATATCAGGGCACAGGCTCCAGTAATACTCAGACAGGATTCTCCATGGACCACTTTCAGTACCGCGATAACCAGCTCTACGCGGAAGATGTACCGGTCGAGCAGATCGCACGCCAGCACGGCACCCCGGCGTATATTTATTCCCGGGCTGCGTTCGAAGCCCAGTTCCGGGCCTACGATGAAGCACTGGCAAACCGACCCCACCTGGTGTGTTACGCGGTCAAAGCCAACAGCAATCTGGCGGTGCTGGATTTGCTGGCGCGTTTGGGTGCGGGCTTCGACATCGTTTCCGGTGGCGAGCTGGAACGGGTGCTGCGAGCGGGTGGTGATCCGGCCAAAGTTGTCTTTTCAGGCGTCGGCAAGCAGCCTGATGAAATGCGTCGGGCGCTCGCCGTGGGCGTGCGTTGTTTTAATGTGGAGTCCGAGGCCGAGCTGTTCCAGCTCAATGCAGTTGCAGCAGAGGAGGGTGCGGTCGCCACCGTATCGCTGCGGGTCAATCCCGACGTGGATGCCCGTACCCATCCTTATATATCGACCGGCCTCAAGGACAACAAGTTCGGTATCGATATAAACAGCGCCGAGCGGCTTTATCGCCAGGCGGCAGAGCTCGAACATCTTGATGTCGCCGGCGTGGACTGCCATATCGGCTCCCAGCTGACGGAAGTCGCGCCCTTTCTCGACGCCCTCGACCGGGTGTTGGCGCTGGTAGACCGCCTGCAGGCTGAAGGAATTGCAATCCGGCACCTGGACCTGGGTGGCGGGCTCGGGGTGCGCTATCAGGACGAAACGCCGCCCGAGCCGGCGACTTACATCGGTGCAATTCTTGAGCGTCTGGGCCAGCGCCCGCTGGAACTGATCCTTGAACCCGGTCGGTCAATAGCGGCCAACTCCGGCATTCTGGTGACGCGCGTCTTGTCCCTGAAGTGCAGCGAGCACCGTAATTTCGCGATCATAGATGGCGCCATGAACGACCTCATCCGGCCTGCGCTCTACAGCGCATGGCAGGACATTGTCCCGGTGGTACCGCGCGAGGATGGCAACCGCCGTTGTTATGATCTGGTTGGGCCAATATGTGAAACCGGTGATTTTCTCGGCAAAGACCGCGAGCTTGACCTGGCTGCCGGCGATTTGCTCGCCGTGCGCTCGGCGGGCGCGTATGGTTTCGTCATGAGCTCCAATTACAACAGCCGAAACCGGCCGCCGGAACTGCTGGTCGATGGCTCCCAGGTGCACGTCGTCCGTCGCCGGGAATCGTTTGAGGATCAGGTCGCGCTGGAGACCTGTCTTCCCGGGGAGGCCTGATGGCCGCTTCGCGCCAGAGCCGCCAGTTGCGGTTCACGAAAATGCACGGGTTGGGCAATGACTTCATGGTGATCGACGGCGTCACCCAGGAGGTCCAGCTTGACCAGGCCCAGATTCGGCGTCTGGCTGACCGACACTTCGGGGTGGGATTCGACCAGCTTCTGTTGGTCGAGCCGCCGGGTCGGCCTGACGTTGATTTCCGCTACCGGATTTTCAATGCTGACGGCGGCGAGGTCGAACAGTGCGGCAACGGCGCCCGCTGTTTTGCCCGCTTCGTGCGGGAACAGGGCCTGACCCGGAAGGACATTATCGACGTCGAGACCAATACCGGGCTGATCCAGCTGAGCATCAAGCCGGACGGCGCCGTGCGGGTGGATATGGGCCTGCCTGAGCTGGATCCTGCCGCTATTCCGTTCAAAGCCGAAAGCCGCGAACTGAGCTATGCTGTTGAGACACAGGGCCAGACCTGGACGTTAAGTGCGGTCTCCATGGGTAATCCGCATGCTGTGCTGGTCGTGGACTCGGTCGAGCGGGCGCCTGTCGAGACCCTTGGACCTGAGCTTGAGTCGCATCCGCGCTTTCCGGCCCGCGTTAATGTCGGGTTCATGCAGGTGGAATCACCCGACCGCGTGCGTCTGCGGGTTTTCGAGCGCGGCGTTGGCGAAACCCGCGCATGTGGCACTGGCGCCTGTGCGGCGGTGGTGGCGGGACGCTTGCGCGGCCTGTTGGATGAGAGGGTGGAAGTGCTCCTGGCAGGCGGCAGCCTCATTATTGAATGGCCCGGTGAGGGTCACCCGGTGATGATGGAAGGGCCTGCGACAACCGTTTTTGAAGGTCAGCTCTGGCTAGCTGGCTCAAACAGCAGGCGCCGGCCTCGCAGAAGTGGCGGCGCCAGAAAAAAATAAACACCGACAGATCCACTCTGGTCGAAAAAAATCATTTCAGGCTAGCGCCTGCTCGATTCGAGGGTTACCCCATGACGTCGCACGATGCGTCGGAGCTCACTGCTGATGCCGTGGCTGATTATTTGCGCCAGCATCCAGAGTTCTTTCTTTCCCATACGGATGTATTGGCTGACTTGAGCCTGCCCCACGACAGTGGCCGGGCGATTTCCCTGGTTGAACGCCAGGTCCACCTGTTCCGGGAGCAGCGCGACACCTTGCGCCGGGAATTGGGCGAACTGGTTTCCATTGCCCGTCAGAATGACCGCCTGTTCGAATTGAGCAAGCGGCTATTGGTCAAGCTGCTCGAAGCTGATTCTCTGGCTGATATTGCTGCGGCGCTGGACGAATGCATGCGCCACGATTTCGGCCTAGACGCTACGGGGCTGGTGCTTTTCTCCAGCCGTGCGGCGCTCCCGCAGCAGGGCAGCCTCCACTTCGTAACCCGACAGGAAGCGGATGAGGTTCTGGGCTCTTTACTCGTTGGCGACAAGGCTCTCTGCGGGCGTTTCCGTGAACCTCAGCTGAAACTGCTGTTTCCCACGTCCGAACAGATCGGGTCAGCGGCTATCATCCCGCTGCGTTACAATGATCTGCTCGGTGCGCTCGCAGTGGGCAGCAAGAAAAACGACTACTTCGAAAGTGGCATGGGCTCGCTTTTCCTGTCGTACATCAGTGATACCCTCAGCCGTATGTTACCGCCCCTGCTTCAAGTGGATGCCGCCGAGACTTTGGCAGCCGCTGCCGGAGAGGCCAGGTAGCTCCAGCCAGGTAGCCCCAGCCAGGTAACGACAGCCAGGTAACGACAGCCAGGGAATGAACGGATGAGCGACGGTCCGCAGATGACAGCCGAAAGTGCCGCCAACTTTGCGGCGCTCGTGGTGGCGATCGAGGACTTTTTGCTGTACCTGCAGCGCGAAAAGCGCAGCTCGCCGCACACCTGCTCAAACTACCAGCGTGACTTGCGGCGGTTGGCCAACTATCTCGCCGATCACGGCGTCAGCGACTGGAATGAGCTTGATCTCCACTGCCTGCGTCGCTTTACCGCTTCTCTGGCGCGACAGCACCTTTCTGGCAGGAGCATTGCCCGCCAGCTGTCGGCTACCCGGCGGCTCTTTGTGTTTCTGATTCGCGAAGGTCGGGCCCGGGACAATCCGGCCCTGGATTTGCGCGCGCCCAAACACCCACGCCGTCTGCCTGCGGTAATAGACGTCGACAGCCTGAGCCATATGCTCGATGCCCCGCGTGCCGCTGAAGGCCCACACGAGGTACGTGATCGCGCTATTGTAGAGTTGTTCTATTCGTCGGGCCTGCGCCTGGCAGAGCTGGTTGGTCTCGATCTGCCCCAGCTGGATCTGGATGCCGGAGAAGTGATGGTCACCGGCAAGGGCAACAAGCGGCGTTTGCTGCCGGTTGGTCGGGCGGCCCGTGCGGCGCTGGCGGAATGGCTCGCACTGCGGCCCCAGTGGGCTGGTAATGCTGACTGTCAGGCTGTCTTTCTGAGCCAGCGTGGCGGGCGTCTGCAGGCGCGCTCGGTGCAGCAGCGGCTTGCCCTATGGGGGACGACCGTTGGGGCCGACCGGCGGCTGCATCCCCACTTGTTCAGGCACTCGTTCGCCAGCCACTTGCTCGAGTCGAGCAGCGATCTGAGAGCCGTACAGGAGTTGCTCGGACACTCCGATATCTCCACCACCCAGATCTACACGCACCTCGACTTCCAGCATCTGGCCCAGGTCTATGACCGCGCCCATCCCCGTGCCCGGCGACAATCCGGTTCAGACCAGAAGCCGCAGGCGCGCGATGAGTGAGGTTGCGCCTGCCGCTAAACGCCCGCCGAGCCTTTTGCTGCGGCTTTTCATTATATTCTTTCTGAGCTTCGTCTTCGGTGCCGGGTCGACCCCTGCAGACCCCTATGTCAGCGTTCACATGCCCATGCTCAGTGGCGATGAAGTTGACTGGCTGATTGCCAAGGACAAACTCGTCATTGGCCTGCCCGTGAACCAGTACCCTCTCGCGGGCGTTGACCGTCAGGGCCAGCCGGAAGGGCTGATGGCGGATTACCTGCGGTTACTGTCGCGCAAGCTGTCCACCCCGATAGAGATTGTCCCGGGTTCACCGGTAGCGCTTGAGCAGAGCCTGCGAGACGGGACAATTGACGCGCTCGCCATGGCAAGTCCGGGCACTTGGGCTGAGCGTGAATTCCAGTTGACGCACGCGCTTTTTCGCGTGCCCTATGCCGCCTTTGTACGCCAGGGCGATGCCAGCATAAGTCGCCTGCGCGGCCTGGAACATAAACGCATCGCCCTGAGCGAAGACGACGACTTTCCCTTCACCCTCATTGAGCCCCTGCAGCAGTACACACCCAGCCCCGTGCGTTCTGTTGAGGAAGGCATGACTCAGGTCAACGCGGGTCGGGCCGATACTTTTCTGGTGCCTGTGCCGGTAGGGCAGGCGTTTATGGAAAATTTCGGGGCGCAGTTGCAGATCGGCATGGTGCTGGCGGACGAGCCCCGTCGTTACGCTATGGCGGTATTGCCGGACAACGAGCCCCTGTTGCGCATACTCAATGCCGCAGTGGACTCGATAAGCGGTGCACAGCATCAACTGTTGCGCAGTATCTGGCTGGAAGATTTGGGCCCGGGCGGCAAAGTCAGCAACGAGCTCACCCAGGATGAGCGGCGCTGGCTACGCGAACACCCCAATCTCCGCATTGCCTTTCGCGGCGACTGGCCGCCCTTGGAGTTCAGTGAGGATGGCCAGGCCCGGGGATTTGTTCCCGACCTTGTCAGCGCGCTGGAAGATCAGCTCGGTTACCGGTTCAAACGCCAGGAACTCGGCCAGATCGCCGGAGCTGAGCGGCGTCTCGAGGTGGGTAATCTCGACATCGTCGCGGCTTTGCCACCGACCCCCCGACGCCAGGGCCGTTTTCTGTTTACCCGGGCCTACCGGGAACTGCCGATCGCCATGGTGACGCGGGATGACTCGCGATTTATTGGCGACCTGCGGGAACTCGGCAGCGAACGGATCGGCGCGGTCCAGGGTGAAGCAAGCCATGAGTTCCTGCTGATCAACCATCCCGACCTGAACATTGTCCCCGTGCAGTCAATGCAGGACGGGCTGATCAAGCTGTCAAACGGCGAGCTGGATGTGATGATCACCCACATTCCGGGTGTGACCTATTCTGTGGCGCGCCTGGGTCTCAGCAATCTGCGTATCACCAGCGTCACGCCTTACCAGTACGAACTGCGGATGGGTGTGCGTCCGGATATGCCAGAGCTGGTGGGTATTCTCAATAAGACTTTGTCCCAGCTCGACCAGCCGGGCTACGAACAGATCTACAACCGCTGGATCCACCTGGACATGGACCGCGAAACTGATTACACCGTCCTGCGCAGGGTCGTGGTGATCGCGTTGGTCATACTGGCTGTGTTCCTCTACTGGAATCGCAAACTGTCCCGGGAAGTCGAGGTGCGGGTGCGCAGCGAGCGCGCGCTACGTAGCAGTGAAGAGGCGCTGCGGGAAGAGAAATCGCGCGCCGAGGCGCTGGCTCGACAGGCTGAGGCTGCCAGCCGTGCAAAGAGCGAGTTTCTAGCCAATATGTCTCATGAAATCCGGACACCCATGAACGCGGTGATGGGATACACCGAGCTACTGGAACGCGATCTCAGAGACCCGCGACAGCGCGGTTACCTGGACTCCATCAAGTCCGGTAGTCGCAGCCTGTTGACGCTGATCAACGACATCCTCGATCTGTCCAGGGTCGAGGCCGGCAAGATGCGACTGGAGTACCAGCCCACGGACCTGACTCGAGTGCTTGAGGATGTGCGTCGCATCTTCCAGGCACGCGCGATGGAGCAGGGACTGGTGCTTGAGACGCGACTTGCAGGTGAGCTGCCGCCGACTCTGGTTCTGGACGATACGCGGCTGCGGCAGGTGTTGTTCAACCTGGTAGGCAACGCCATCAAGTTCACCCAGACGGGCAAGGTCGAACTGATTGCTCAAGCAGTCGAAGTTGTCGACCCCGATGGCCAGAGTCGTTTCACGCTGAGATTCGACGTACGGGACAGCGGCATCGGTATTCCTCTTGAGCAGCAGGCCCGAATCTTTGATGCGTTTGAGCAGCAGGAAGGACAAAGCAACCGTCAGTTCGGTGGCACCGGCTTGGGTCTGGCTATCAGTCGCAAACTGGTTGAAATGATGGGCGGTACGTTAACGCTCCAGAGCGAAGTGGGTCAGGGCTCCTGCTTTACTGTGCATATACCGCTGGTGGAGGTGGCGAGCACCGAGGGTGATGCACTCGAAAGTGCGGCCCTGGTCGATGACTTCTGGTTTGAGCCGGCGCTGGTGCTGGTCGTGGACGACAACGGCACAAACAGGGCATTGGTGCGGGACATGCTGGAGCCGGCGGGTTTGCGGATAAGCGAAGCCAGCACGGGCCGGGAAGCGCTTGAAATGGCTGCGGCAGAGAAACCGGACCTGATCCTCATGGATATCCGGATGCCGGACATGGATGGCTTTGAGACGCGCGCTGCGCTTAACCGCGACGCCGAGCTGGCGTCGGTGCCCGTGGTCGCCCTGACGGCTTCTGTGATGCCTAGCGAGGCGTCCCGAATCCGGGGCGCGCGCTTCCACGGTTACCTGCGCAAGCCCGTCAGCCGTTTTACCCTACTGGCAGAGCTTGCACGTTTTCTGCGTCACGAGCGACGCGAACAGGTTGCCCACGAAAGCATATCAGCCGTGCCGTTCGCAGACCTGCCGGCGCGGCGGCAGCGGCGTCTGCAGGCCAGGCTTTACCGGGAGTTCAGCGACTGGCGCGAACGCCTGATCGACAGCGGCGATCCGGCGGCGCTTCGAGCCTTTGCTGAAACGCTGCTTGCATGCGGTCGTGAAGAGCAGGTACTCGAAATCGTCGCTTATTGTGAAGGTTTGCTGGACGCTATAGATGGCTTTGATCTGGACCGTGTCGCTGAGCTGCTGGCCCAGTTCCCGCCCGTGGGGGTTCCGGTCGAGTCCCCTGATCAGTTGCCTTGAAGGCCGTCCGGGTTCGGGCCGAATCAACTCAAGGTTCATTCAGGTATTCAACAGGGACGGCTGGTCATTCTCCGGCCTTTCTGCGAATCAGCGTTATCATCGGTGCGGCTGGGCGCGTATCAGAAGCAGTCGTATTGTGACTCGCGGTCGAACGCAACGGCGAGCCGGTTGAATCCGTCGTCGCTCAGCGTTTTAACAAGTTGCTGGTTAAGCAGGACAGTCTGGCAGATCCGGTGGATGCTGGCCTGGAGCTGTTCTTCCGGCTGTGGCTCGGCGAAGCGGAAATCAAGCACCAGATACTTGTCGGCGCCGGGCGCATCCGGCAGTGCCTCAGCTGCAGTCTCAAAGCCGGTGAATGGCGCGGGCTGGGCCGCAAGCGCTGTCTCAAGCTGAACCTTTAGCGTTTGAGCTACTGCCGGAACCGCAAGCAATCCGCAAAACAATACAGTCAGCGTCCTTTGTGCTGTCTTTCGGGCTGCGAATTTCATGGTTTGGTTCCGGCGGTAGAATGTAACGGTACGTAAGCGACTATTATCGTCGTGCATCACCAGGTTGCCAACGACCGCCTCAATATTTGTCAGTTGTTGACATTTGGTGGGCTTCCCAGGAGGCCCGCCCGTCCCGGGAAAACGCTGCTATGCTTAGGCAGGTGAACAGTCCAGAAGATCAACCCGCGCTCGTGCAGGTCTGAAGAGCGTACGGCAGAAAGCGTGCCGGATAGCAGAAGGTTACGTCAATGTTCCAGCTCGTGTTCAAGGGCCAGTGCCAGCCGGGGGTTGCCCCGGAAACGGCCCGGGCCAACGTTGCGCAGGTATTCAAGGCGAGTCAGGCTCAGATTGAGCGCATGTTCAGCGGCGAGCGGGTCGTGATCCGCAACAAGCTTGAAAGCGACGCCGCTGAGAAGTTCAAGGCGGCACTGGCTAAACAGGGCATCGTGGTCCACATCGAGCCGATGCCGGGCGCCAGCTCCACGGCCACGCAAGCCGGGGCAGAGGCCGTCCAGCGACCCGCTCCGGGGCGGCCAGTCGCCCCGACTCAAGAGTACGGACAGGCCAAGCCGCAAGCCGCTGGCCCAGCGACGGCAGGGGTTGTGGTCGAGCCGGGTGAGCGTTTGTCCGTGGCGGGCGAGCGGGTTGATGAGGTTCTTGCCGGCTCCCGTTTGACATTGGGTCGCCCGGGGGAAACGTTGGGCCAGCCAAAGGAGCAAGAAGCGCCGGTGTTCCACGAGCTCGAAAGCTGGTCACTGGCGCAACCGGGGGCACGGCTGGTCGAGCCTGAGGAAGCGCCACCCGTCGCTGTTCCCGATACCTCGCATCTCAAGGTCCTGCCGCCGGGAGAGACCGGCTGACGCTCAGGGTACAGAGTCGACTACTTTCAGTTTGGGCGCGCAGCCGTCGGCCTGAAGCAGAACAGCTTTGAATTCTGTACCGCTCTCCAAGCGTTGGCTTTCCGCGACAGGGACCGGGATGTTACCCGGGTAGAAACGAAACTCTGCTTCATCGTCGTCAAGAGCGACTACCTCTGCAACGCCCTTGGTATGGGTCCACTCACAAGCGGGAGAGGGCGGCTTGACCACAGTCTTGGGCGGTTCCGGTGTCGGGCGCTGCGCGGGGGGATCGAGTTCAACTTCCACGGGGACCGGACGCTCGGGCTCAGACTGGGGTGGCGCGAGGGTACAGCCGGACAGCAGCACAAGAACCAGCACTGCCAGACTATGACTGCGTGTTTTTCTCGGGCGGGAGACAGGCAAGGACCTGCTCGCATTGTTGCTCTGCATAGTCGCTCAGAATTTTTTGCAGACGTGCTTCGTCACGGTCCCGGATTGCATCCAGGGAGTCGCGCATGTGGTGGAGGTTATCCTCCAGTACCCGATTGCCCTGGGCGAGCGCTACAAACGCGCAGCGCTTGGCCGACGGCCAGAGGTCACGTATGGCGCTACTGACGAAATAGTTGTCCGCATAGGCCAGGGATGCCTGGGTATATTGAATCCCTGCGTCGAGAAAGGCCAGAAGTTCGCCTTTCTGGTAGTGCCCCTGCATGCGCTCATACAACTCCTCCAGTCGCTCCATGTCTTCCGGCTTCCAGCCTCGCAGTAGCCTCATGCCTGAATAGCTCAGGTAGAGATGCATTATTTCATAGAGGCTGCGGACAAAATGGGCGTCAAGTTCGGTTACGAACGCGCCCCGACGGGGAACTGTCCTGATCAGGTGGCGTCGTTCCAATTGGAGCAACGCTTCTCTAACGGAACCATGGCTGACGCCAAGCTCTTTGGCCATGCTGGCTTCGTAGATACGTTCGCCGGATTTGAGTCGGCCGGAAGCGATCAGGTCTTCCAGGTGCGTGGCGACCTGTTCTGTCAGCGTGGTATGTGGCTTGAAAGTCGAAGTCATCCCGCCTGGGTTCCTGTCGCGTCTGTTTCGGGGCATCAGTCTTTGGGCAGATAGTATAGTAAAGATCAGTTGTTACGGCATTTCGGCCGTGCCCGGCGACCGTCCCCAGGGCTAGCCAAGTCCGATCATCATTGCCGGCGCGTCAACGCGGCTTCACCAGTTGTTTCTGACGGTAATGGGCCGGGGATTCGCCCGTCCAGCGTTTGAACGCCCGGCTGAACGCACTGAGTTCCGAGAAGCCCAGCAAGAAAGCAATTTCGCTGAGGGCGTAGCGGTCTTCGGAGACATAGCGGAGGGCACGCTCACGCCGTACTTCCTCCACCAGCGCCTGGAAGCTATAGCCTTCGTGCCGGAGCTTCCTGAAAAGCGTGCGCCGGCTCATGTGCATCTGTTCGGCAATGGTCTCGGCTTCCACTGAGCCGTTGGCAAGCTGACGGGCAATGCGGCGGTGCACTTCCCGGCTCACCAGACGCCTGGGCCGTATCGGCGCAAGAATGCGATTGACATGGCCGAGCAGGGCGCCGTAGAGGTATGGGTTGCGGCGCGGCATGCGCCAGTCGAGGTAACGGCGGGCAAACCTGACGCTGGCATGCTCGGCTTCAAAAGCCAGCGGGCACTGGAATATTCGCTGGTACTCGGCAACCCACGGAGGCCGTTTGTGCGGCAAGGTTAGCTGGTCTATTTCCAGCTTGGGATGAATATAATGCCGTGCCCGGACCACGGCGGCGGCGAGTGTGCGCTCCATATCAGCCTGGCAATAGTCGTCCTCTGACTCGACCCGCCAAAGCAGGCGCACCCACTCCCCCTCGTCGACCCTTTCGATAATCACCGACTCATTGACCAGGCGATGGAGCTTCAGGTACTGGTCAATCGCGTGGCCCAGCGTATCGCTGTTGAAGAAAATGTGGCCCATCAGGCCCATGTGGTCGGGGTCGACAATTTCGCCGAACTTCAACGCCACCGCAGGATCACCACTTTGCGTTGCGGCGAATGGCCACAGCCGGTAATGGTCCTGAACGGGTAGCCGGTAGTCGGGGTTTTCCAGCTCTGTCAGATGATGGCCCAGAATTTCTTCGATGCGGGCGGATGACGCGCCGTGCTTCTCTATCAGGTAGTGGGCGAGCGCCAGGGTACCGGATGCGCTAACAGTCGGGGCGGTGCCGTGAGTTTGGCCAGCGCTGTCGTCTGGGTTGAGTGTTTCAGTCGAAATAGCGCTGAACTCAGTATCTTCGGCCACGACGGTTCCTGTCTGGTAGCTGCTGTCAACATGTTGGCACAGGCGGTCAAGCGAGTATGGGCGGACGGCTGTAGTCTGTTGGTTAAGCAAAGGCCGCACTCTTGCCGCCTGATTCAACCTGATAGCGTGGAGAGAAGCCAATGGAAACGCAAATTTTCGTACCGCACGACCAAACTGAAGCACAGAACGTTGATGCCCTTGCCGTTTACCTTGAAAGCATTTACTACGGGAATTGATCAGTCCCGTGGACTGACTGACATCGTTTGCAGGTCGACCAGCACTTGCAGGCCGGACAAAAAAGGACCAGCAGTGTGGTCCTTTTTTTACGTGGGTTGCGGCTTCAGCCGGGTTAGAGCCGAAGCACACCGGGACTGTTGATCAGCTTTCGAGGCTCTTCAGCAACTCCTGCTGAGACATCAAACGATTACGCAATTTCTCACTGCGGTCCAGTATCCCTTCGATTCGTCCCAGACATGCGCTTGTAGCCATTCTCTTCATGTGTCGGCTGGCCCCGAAATCGAATTCGACACCGTACCTGAACGTATGGTCTGGCTGTGGTTGGACGTTGCGGACAACTGCGACCAGGCGTTCAGCCGTAAGGTCGCCCGTCGCCAAAGGCAGGCGTAACCTGAGCATAACAACGTCATCCGGCGCCAGGGTCTGTGGGGTAGCTATGGACAGTCCTGTGCGGGTGAAATCAAATGCTTCTATGTCAGTCCAAGGCCCCAGCACACGTTTTTGCGGCTTCATCTGTGCTTCCAGTTCCAGCGCGGGAAAGCGCTGCAGGTGACGCCGTTCGGTATTGCCCTCTGATTGTCCCATAATGCTCTCGTTTTGTTTGGTCCCGGTTCAGTATAGGAAACCATCCCGGTTACTGCCTGTGCTGTAGCCGCTGTTTTGTCGAGCACGGTTTGGTTAACATGACAGCTGCCTTTTTTCCATGTGGATCGCAGCGTCACGTAGGGTGTTCAGTGTCTGCGGGATCAGCATTGCTCGGTTTCGAGCCCCGAAAAAGGCCGCGGGCGACCCTGCAGGGCGCATGCGGATACCGGGCACCAAACTTCTCAGGTCATCGTATTAAGGAGCGCCAGGTTGGCTTCAAATCCGGTTTATGATGTGGATCCGGGGTTTCTGGATGACCATCGCCTCGCCGCTCAGATGCGGCTGCTCGTGGGACTGGTAACCAGCCGTTCGAGGCCCCACCCCGAACACTACCCGACAGTTTGGGTCGGCTACGAAGATGCGCTGTCGCTGCGGCTGAACCAGACTATTGGCGAGTTACGCCTGCGAGGGCTTGCGACACCGGAGCCGGTGGCACTGACGGACGAGTCGATTCTCTGGCCGGCACTGGATCGGGACCGGTTGCGCCAGCAACTGCAAGATGTGGCTGCGGGGCCTCCCGGGCGCATTCGGTTGCCACGTAATGACCACGAGCTTTGGGCGACTTATAAATATGCGGTGCTGGCGCGCAATCAGAACAGCTACTCGCGCATCGGCCAGCGGGTCGCCGCGCGGTCGTTTCCGCTGGAGCAACTCTGGCCATCGCTGATCAACGCCACCCACGTCCCCCCTCAGGAAGAAGGGCTGCGCAACGCGCTCCAGCATATGTGGGGCTATGTTTCGCGGCATTCGACGGTTAATCCCCAAGGCGGCTCTCTGCCCGATCTGCTTCGGGAAGTCCAGCAGCTGGCGGTCGCTCACGAGGTCAGCTACCTGCTTAACTCTACGGCACTTGGCGAGTTTGCGGCCTGGCTCGAACGGTGATAATGACCTAGTTGCACCGACCCTGAACGCACACCAGGATCTTTATGGCATTGGCACTTTATTCCAGAATATCCGGCCCAGTGGCCGAGCCCGGGACTTCACAGGCCAAGGATCCGGTTGTGTTGCTGCACGGTGTCTTCGGCTCTTTGGAGAACCTGGGTGTTGTTGAGCGCAAACTCGCCGAAACGATGGCAGTTCATTCGCTGGACCTGCGCAACCATGGCCGCTCGCCCCACGCAGATACGATGAGTTACCGGGAGATGGCGGAGGATGTACTCGACTACCTGGACCGACAGGGCATCGGCAAAGCCGCCATTGTGGGTCACTCCATGGGAGGTAAAGTCGGCATGCGGCTCGCGCTGGACGCTCCGGAACGTGTTTCCCGCCTGATTGTTGCTGACATTGCGCCCGTCGATTACGAACCCCATCACGAGGCTATTCTCGAAGGGCTGCAGGCCCTGGACGCGGCAAGGTTGGCCTCGCGTGCCGAGGCAGACAAAGTCTTGCAGGACTTTGTACAGGAGGCCGGGGTGCGACAGTTCCTGCTTAAGAATCTGGTCCGGGACGACCAGGGGGCATTCGTTCTGCGCCTGAATCTCAAGGCTATTCTGGAAAATTATGACGACATCGTCGCCGGCCAGGAATCGGATTCAGCATTCAACGAGCCCGTGCTATTCATCAAAGGTGGCAGCTCGAACTACATCCGGGAACAACACCGTGACAAGGTAAGCCGGCTCTTTCCGAATTCAACCTTGCGTGTAATTCCCGGGGTGGGGCATTGGCTGCACGCCGAAAAGCCGGAGCTTTTCACCAATCTCTGCGAACGGTTTCTGACCGGTGAGCTGGATTGATGGGAGCCACAAATTGACCTGCGCTGGAGTTGTACCATGAAGCGGGGAATCTGTTTTGTACTGCTCGGTCTGGTGGTCGTATTGGTCGGGTGGGCGCTGGCGCCATCACCGATCGATCCGGTTGCCTGGACGCCACCGTCAGAAGCGGCCATGGACGGACCGTGGCAACCCAACAATGCCCTGAAACGAGCGGAGCTGCTCGCCAAAGGAGACGTCAAGGGTCCCGAGGCCGTGGCGGTGGACGCCGCAGGGAACGTTTATGCGGGCATGGAAAATGGCTGGATCGTCCGGCTGGCCGGCGCCGGGACCCAGCCTCCAGGCGCCGGGGCAGAGGCGGTGGTCGAACGCTGGGTCAACACCGGGGGCCGGCCGCTGGGGATGGACTTTGACCAGAAAGGTAACCTCATCGTTGCCGACGCCTGGAAAGGACTGATCTCGATAGCCCCCGACAAAACCCTGAAAACGCTTGCGACCGAGGCCGAGGGCGTGCCTTTCGGTTTTACCGATGACCTCGATATTGCATCAGACGGTACCATTTATTTTTCCGACGCCAGTTCCCGTTTCAACCAGCCGGACTTCAAGCTCGACCTGCTGGAAAACCGGCCTCACGGCCGGCTTTTGAAGTACGAACCTGCAACGGGAGAAGTCGTCGTGCTGATGCCTGCGCTGCACTTCGCCAATGGCGTGGCGGTGGACCCGCAAGAGCGCTTTGTCCTCGTCAATGAAACCTGGCGTTACCGCGTGTTGCGTCACTGGCTCGCCGGTGAGCGCGCAGGCACCACCGACGTGTTCGCCGATAATCTTCCTGGATTTCCGGATAACATTTCGAGGGACCAACAGGGCCGTTACTGGCTGGCTCTGCCAACACTGCGCAACGCCACTGTCGATCGGGCCCATCCCCATCCCTGGCTGAAGGAACTAATGGCCAAACTGCCGGAAGCGATTCAGCCCCAGGCCCAGGAGTATGGGCTGATCGCAGTGCTCGGGCCTGAAGGCGAAATCCTTGCCAGCTTTCACGACACCGAGGGAAAGCACCTGCAGGAGATTACCTCGGTGGAGCCGGTTGAAGATTTTCTATATTTGGGTTCGCTGCATAACGATCGTATCGGCAGACTGGCCCTGTCCGAACTTGAGCTGCCGACGTCAGACTGAATACAGGTTGGACTGGACGGGGCGTGACTGGCAAACAGGCCGGCGTCCATCGGTGGCAAGCGCAGACGGATTCATCATTACAGGAATGACTATGTCCGACATCGAGTGGGATTTACCAACCCCCTACACCCTGTCGCTGACGGTCCACGAGACCGATGTGGATCGTCTGGGCCACGCTAACAATGTTGTCTATGTCCGGTGGCTGGAGGATATCAGCTGGGCACATATCGAGAGTCTGGGTATGACCTGGGAGCTGCAGCTCAGGGAAGGGCGGGCTATGGCCATCACCCGTACAGAGATCGACTACCTCGGCTCGGCCCTTGCAGGGGACAACCTGATACTGGGCACCTGGCTGGTGGACTACGATGGCCGGATCCGTTCAGCAAGGCGCTTCCAATTAGTGCGGTGCAGCGATCAGCGCACTATCGCCCGGGCTATTTCCCGCCATGCCTGTATTGACCTCAAGACCCAGCGTCCCGCCCGCATACCCCAGAGTATCAAGACCATCATGGAAGGGGCGCTGGTGCGGGGAGACATCGATTGAGTATGGACGACGCCAGGGCCGAGCGCAGCCGCAGCAAGCCCCAGGTCGGCTACCTGGAAAACCCGCCCCGGCGGGAGTTCCGGGCGCGTGGCTCGTTCGTGAAACGCTGCGGCGATTGCCAACTGCCTGACAGCCACTGTATATGCCGTTTCCGGCCCCGCTTGCCCGGTTGCAGTTGTGCGAATGGCGCGCTTGAGTCTTGCAATGGCGCCTGTGCCTGTTGCGATTCGCTCCCCGAGTTCTGGTTGTTGATGCATCCGGACGAGCAGTACAAACCCACCAACACGGGTCGTCTGATCCGCGATTGCCTGCCCCGCACCCGCGTATTTACCTGGCATCGCAAGGAAGCCCCGGCTGGTTTTCTGGAACTCTGTCGTGACCCGACCTATGCGCCTGTCATTGTCTTTCCGGCTCCGCCCGACCGCTACGAGGAACGGCTGATTGAAACGCTCCCGGACACCGGGGGGAAAACCGCGTTTATCCTGCTGGATGGAACCTGGCAACAGGCGGGCAAGATGTTTCGTCTGACGCGCTACCTGGAATCACTTCCGGTACTAAGCCTGAGTCCTCAAAACGCTTCGAACTACCGGCTGCGTCGAGCGGTCCATCCGGGCCAGCTCTGTACCGCCGAAGTGGCGGCTGAACTGCTGGCATTCGCGGGCGCGCAACACCAGGCCCGACAGATGCACAGCTATTTCAGTGTTTTCTCCGATCACTACACCGCCGCACGCAACAACCACGCCCTGGCTGGCGAAACCGAAGCCATGCGTTTCCTGGCTGGAACGCCGGCGACGACCTGAAACTGACCTCAGGCCGGTCGGTGCTTCCTGCTCGTGGCGCTTGTATTGGTGTCATGTCAGTGTTTCACTCGGGGAAGCTAACCACCATAGCGGCGCCGACAACGGTCATTGCATCAACATCAGTCTGCCAGGACAGCGCGGTCAGGGACCGTTCAGCCAGCCGGAAACCATCCGATCACAGGGAGAAGAGCATGCGCAGGATTGTGTATGAAGCCTTTGGTGAAGCCGAGGTCATTCATCTGGTGCGCGCGCCGGTACCGGAACCGGGTCCGAACGAAGTGCGCCTGCAGGTTGTCGCCGCCGGCCTCAATCCGATCGATTGGAAAACCCGGCGTGGGCTCGGATTTGTCGCCCAGCAAATTGGCGATAAGCTGCCCTGGACGCCAGGCTTTGAGGTTAGCGGAACAGTTACGGCGGTTGGCGCCGATGTTCGGGATTGGAAGCTGGGTGACCGTGCATGCGGGATGGTCGGTTTTCCGCTCGGGGCCGGTGGTTATGCGGAACAGGTGGTCACTGCTGCAGACCGGCTGTGTCAGGTTCCTGAGAATCTGGACATGATCCCGGTCGGTGGCCTTCCCCTGGCAGGATTGACCGCATGGCAGGGGCTGTTTGAGCACGGCAAACTGAAGTCTGGTGACAAGATACTGATACACGCGGGTGCGGGCGGCGTCGGCCATCTCGCCATACAGCTCGCAAAAACCCTCGATGTCCACGTTATTGCGACCGCGTCGGACGAAAACATCGATTTTCTGACAGGGCTGGGCGCTGACGAGGTTATCGATTATCACAACGATGACTTTGTGGAGGAGTGTTACGGGTTGGACCTGGTGCTGGATCTGGTCGGCGGAGAGGTGGGCCGGCGCTCGGTTCATACCCTCGCTACGGGGGGTACCTTGGTTACAGTGCCTACTAACACGGCCGATGCTGTGATCGCAGCCGCTGAGGAACAGGGGCTACACGCGGTCAACTTCACCGTTCGCCCGGATACTGAACAACTTGAAAGCATGCTCGAACTGATGGAGCAGGGCGACCTACAGGTGCATGTTGAGGCCGAATATCACCTGGGCGACGCGGCCGCTGCCCAGCGACGCCTCGAAGAGGGCCATGTCCGCGGTAAACTGGTCCTCGTACCCGGCGATTCCTGAGCGTCAGCCGAACCGAATGGCTTGGGTTCATCCGCCTGTCAAAGCTCTATGTCCAGCGGTCAAGCACCTGCTGGACGTTGCTGAGATAGCTCGCGCCGAAAAGGTTGAGGTGGTTGAGCAGGTGGTAAAGGTTGTATAGCTCCGCACGTTCCTCCCAGTCTGTCGCGATGTTCGTTCGCTGCATATAGCTGCTGTAAAAGTCTGGATCAAAGCGACCGAACAATGTCGTCATAGCCAGATCGGCTTCAGCCCAGCCGTAGTGCGCAGCCGGATCGATAAGCACGGGCTCGCCGCCAGGGCCGACGTGGGCATTGCCCGACCAGAGGTCGCCGTGAATGAGCGCCGGTGGCTGAGTCGGGATCCAGCGATCAAGCCGCTCACAAAGACGGTCCACCTTCCGGCAGAGTGACCACGATAAACGACCCCGATCACGGGCCATCTTGGCCTGGTGCTGTAGTCGGGCTTCTGCAAAAAAGTGATAGCCATCATTCATGGCGGGGTTGGGCTGGGGCGTCAGACCGCAGTAGTTATCCCGAGCGAAGCCAAAATGATCCTGCGGCTCGGCGTGAATGGCGGCAAGTGCTTCACCGAAGCGCTCCCAGTAACGGGCTTGCCGGGCCCCTGGCGGCAGCCACTCCAGCACCAGGCCATCAGTTGCGGCATGATACACCTCGGGCACCCTGGCCAGGTTGAGTGGCACCAATGCTCGCAGGGCGTCCAGTCCCGCGGCCTCTGCAGTAAATATATCCCCCGGTGCGGCGTCGGCCCACTTTATGAAAACGGTGCGGTTGTCCTCCAGTGTCACCTTGACGCTGTGGCCCGTATCGCCTCCGGCAAGGGGAGAGCTGTGGCGCGCCGGCGGAAGTCCGCCCTGTTGCAGTATTGCTGCCAGACGCTCTGTTATCGCCGCCTCAGGCATTGTCGAACTCCCGTTTCAAGCGCTGATATTGCTGGCCAAAAGGGTTTGATTCCCAGCGGTACCTACTTCAACCCGGCTGCGCCTTTGTTTAGCGCTGACTCGGCCCCGCCCGAGGTGGATTCCTCGCGCTCCTTTGCTTTGACCTTGCGCTCTTTTTCAACCGGAGGTACCAGGCCGATGAGCTCCCAGCCCGTATCCAGCTTGAGGCTACGCTGCTCGGTCACCGGCTGAATCTTGCCCCGGGGATCGATGGTAAAGAGGATCAGTGCCTGGTTATCGTAGCGCCGCTGGTAGTCATCCAGCGTAAATTCTTCGGTCAGCTGCGTGCTCTTTACTGTGAACCCTTTGCTGGTGAGGCTGGCCAGCTTGGCGTAAGTCACGCCCTCGCCGAACAGTCCGCGGGTCTGTTGAATCTTTTCTGCCGGCTGGTGACGGGCGCCCTGCTCCTGGTCCCCTTCGTAAAGGCTGAACACATGGCCCATGCCGAAATGGTCGAGGAAATGGTAGCTGGCGAGGGAATTGAGCTGTTTATAAGGCGAGACCAGCAAGACGTTGCCAATGCCGATCAGGTCCAGGTGGTGCCGCGCATGGTCGGAAACCGGGTTGCCGAAATACACCGGGAGACTTTCCATCCGGGCCTGGCGGATGTTTTCCCAGTTACTGTCGGTTACCACTACGGGGATTTCCCGCTTTTTCAACACTGAGGCGATCTGGCGGGCGATCGGATTCGCCCCCATGATCAGGAACCCATATGCGGCGGGCTGTGCCACACCCAGTGCCCGTGCCAGTGGCCTCGCAGTCAGACTCTGGAGGGTAACGGTTGCGATGATGACCATGAAGACCATAGGTACCAGTACAGCGGCGTCCTCGTAACCGAGCTCGGTCAGCTTGAACGCAAACAGAGCCGAAACTGCGGCTGCGACAATACCGCGGGGCGAAATCCAGCTCAGGAACAGTTTCTCCCGCAAGGTGAGTTCGGTCCCTATGGACGAGAGCCAGACGGTGATCGGCCGCGCCACCAGCATGACGGCCAGCAAGACCCAGACGAGGCCAGTGCCCAGTTCAGCAATGGCCTGGAACTCAATACGCGCAGCAAGGATGATGAACAGTGCAGATATCAACAGGACGCTCAGGGACTCCTTGAATTCGAGGATGTCCTCGATCGGCACGTTCTTCATATTGGCCATCCAGATGCCCATCACCGTAACCGTAAGCAGGCCGGACTCGTGGGCGAGGTTGTTTGACAACGCAAACAGGCCCAGCATGAACGTCAGCGTAGCGGCGTTGTGCAGGTACTGGGGCAGCAGGTGCTTGCGCAACGCCAAACCCATGAAGTAACCGCCGAGGCAGCCCAGCACGGTGCCTACGGCGACGGCAAGGCCGAACAGATACAGTGAATGACCGAGCAGGCTGCCCTGGCCGCTTGATACGATACCCTCATACACGAGAACCGCCAGCAAAGCCCCCACGGGGTCAATGACGATGCCTTCCCAGCGTAGAATATTGGAGATGGTCGACGTCGGACGGACCGACCGTAGCAATGGCACGATTACCGTCGGGCCGGTCACTACCACAATGGCGCCGAAGAGCAGCGAGATGGGCCAGGAAAGGTTCAGCGCCCATTTTGCAGCTAGCGTGCCGATCAGCCATGTCACGACCGTGCCCACGGGGATCAGGTTACGAACCATCTTGCCGTGGCCCTTTATCTCACCGAAGCGCAGAGTCAGGCTGCCCTCAAAAAGGATAATCGCCACCGACAGCGAGACCAGCGGAAACAGGAGCTCACCGAATACCGCAGAGGGCACCAGTACACCTGCAACGGGCCCGGCGATAATACCCGCGGCTAACAGGAACAGTATTGCAGGCACGCGCACACGCCAGGCCAGCCACTGACACAGGAGAGACAGCACGCCAATACAGGCGAGAATAAAAGTCGTGTTTACGTCCATGAGTTCGTCAGGTCCTTAGGGAAACGGTCCGCTACAGCGTCGGACCCGGAGTTGCTTCGGGCTCATCTTCATCAGTCGGTGCCGCAGAATTCGCAAGCCTGAGCAGCAACCGAGCGCAGGCAGTGAAGCCGAAACTCGCCGTAACGGCGACGCTCGCACCGAAGCCACTGGCACAGTCGAGCCGCACCGGCGTATCACCGCCGGGCTTCTGGTGGCAAACGCCGCCAGTGCCATCGGGGTAGATCAGCTGCTCGGTCGAGTATACGCACTCTATGCCAAAGCGGCGCTTGGGGTTGCGGCTGAAACCGTAGTCCCGTCGTAGCAGGCTCCGCACTTTCGCCAGTAGCGGGTCCTGGGTTGTACGGCTGAGATCTGCGGTACAGATCTGTGTGGGGTCGATCTGACCGCCAGCACCTCCCGCACAAATTACAGGACATTTCAGACGTTTGCAGTGTGCCAGCAGACCAGCCTTGGATTTGATGCTGTCGATGGCGTCAATCACGCCGTCCAGCTCGTCTGTTATGAGGCTGGCCACATTGTTCACGGTGACAAAGGCGGAAACCGGGTGAACGGTGCAGTCGGGGTTTATGGCCCGCACCCGGTCGGCCACGGCCTCGACCTTCTGCCGGCCATACTGACCGTCAAGTGCGTGCGACTGGCGATTGGTGTTGGACAGGCAGACGTCGTCGAGATCGATCAGCGTGAGTTCGCCGATGCCGCTGCGGGCGAGAGCCTCAACCGCCCACGACCCCACGCCGCCCATGCCCACGACAGCCACGTGGCTGGCACGAAAGCGGCGCGTGGTCTCCGCGCCATACAGGCGATCCAGCCCCGCAAACCGAGCCTCGTAGGCCGGTGAAATCATGCTGACTCCGCTTTCAGGAAATTAAGGCGGCATTGTAACCTGATCCGCAGGGCACCTGAATCGCCGGGCGGCCCGCCGGGCACTGGCCAAGTTACGGTCTGTTGAGGTGGCGCGCAACGGGCCAGGCTGTGTCAGTCCTCAAGCCACGCTGGGTCAGTCCTCAAGGTAGGTATAACCAGTCATGCCCTGCTGCAGTTCGGTCAGCAGCCGCTCGCGCTCGGCGGGATCGAGATCTGCTGAGTCAAACTGGTCCCGATAGGCCCGGGTGATCTCCTCGGGGTCGAAGTGGACATAACGCAGTACATCAGAAACAGAGTCGCCCTCAAGAGGATGGTCAATACGGTACTGGCCGTCATCGCCGGCGATGACATCCACAGAATGGGTATCGCCGAAGAGGTTGTGCATATCCCCGAGTATTTCCTGGTAGGCGCCGACCATGAAAAAGCCCAACAGAAGAGGCTCTTCCTCCGGGGTTGCCGGCATCGGGAGGGTAGTTTCGATACCTTCGCCGTCGACGTAGAGATCAATCCGACCGTCCGAATCGCAGGTGATGTCCTGGATGACAGCCCGGCGACTCAAGGGTCGGTCAAGCCCGTGGATCGGCAGGATCGGGAAGATCTGATCGATGCCCCAGACGTCGGGCAGGGACTGGAAGAGGGAAAAGTTGACGAACAGCTTCTCGGCCAGCTTTTCGTTGAGTTCGTCCAGGACTTCCCGGTGCATCCGATTGTCGGGCCGCAGCTGTTGCTGTAGCAGCAGGCAGGAGGCACGGTAAATCTGCTCGGCCTGGGCCCGCTCGGCCAGGTTTAGCACGCCGTGGGCGAACATGGCGTGAACTTCGCTGATCATATGCACGATGTTGTGGTACAGCTCGATCAGCGAGCGTGGGCTGGTACCGGAAGTCAGCGCCTGATAGTCGTCCCAGAGATTGCGCAGGGGCGCCGCGGCGTCTGCTGTAACCGTGCCGCTTATGTCGCCGGTTGGCGCTTCGCGATCAATCACGTTGGTGATCAGTGCCGCATGGTGGGCTGTCATGGCCCGGCCTGACTCGCTGATAAGGTCCGGATGCGGGCAGCCAGCCCGGTCGCATTCTTCGCGCAAGGTCTGGACCACGTTCCAGGCGTATTCATCGATGCTGTAGTTGATCGAGCAGCTACTGCGCGAGCGGGTGCCTTCGTAGTCGACCCCAAGCCCGCCACCAATATCAATAGTGCCCACCGGCGCGCCCATGCTGCGCAGTTCGCTGTAAAAGCGCGCGCACTCGCGCAGGCCGGTCTGAATATCGCGGATGTTGGCGATCTGGGAACCCAGGTGAAAGTGCAGCAGCTGGAGGCTCTCCAGTGCCCCGGCGGCTTCCAGCTGGGCCAGTACGTCCAGCACCTGGCTGGCCGAGAGGCCGAACTTGGATTTTTCGCCCCCCGTGTTTTGCCAGTTGCCTTTGCCGATGGAGCTGAGCCTGGCGCGAACGCCTATCAAAGGCTGAACCCCAAGCTCGCGGGCCTGCTGCAGGATCAGCTGCAATTCGGTGACTTTCTCAACCACAATAAAAACGCGGTGGCCCAGCTTGCGCCCAATCAGCGCCAGGCGGATGTATTCCCGATCCTTGTAGCCATTGCAGATAATGACCGAACCCGGGCGCCGGGATAGCGCCAGCACCGCCATCAACTCGGGCTTACTGCCCGCCTCAAGGCCAATCTGCCCCTGGCTCGCGGCGGGTTCGGCGGCCACAATCTCTTCCACCACCCGGCGCTGCTGGTTGACCTTGATCGGGTACACCGCGGTATAACGGCCGGTGTACTCCAGCCTCGCGGACACCTCATTGAAAGCCTGGCAGAGGCGGTTGACCCGGTCGTGGAGAATGTCGGTAAAGCGCACCAGCACCGGCAGCTGCAGCCCGGCGTCGGCCAGCGTCCGGACCAGCGCCGGCAGGTTGATGGACTGGGTGTCGCTGTCCCGGTGGGGTCGGATGACAACGTCGCCGCCTGGGTCTACATCAATGTAGCCGTCGCTCCAGTGGGGAATGTTGTAGGCGTCGAGCGCACGCTGGCGCGAATCGGCGGTCATCGGCAGGTCTCCTGGTCCGTGTGGACGGCCATTGTAAAGAATCGCCCGGCCTGGTGTCCTCTCCGCTTTTGCCTCTGCTAGCAAACCGCCGGCTTGCTCAATCCCGCTCTCGCCCGTGGGCCCGTCAGGTCCTACAATAGCCGCACGTTAATTTATACCGAGACAGAGGGATGGCTATGACTGCGTTGAACGAGGGGTGGTTTACCGAAATTTTTCAGGACGAAGGCACTGCTTTTTCCCTGAAGGTGAAAGGCAAACTGCACGAGGAACAGACCCCTTTCCAGAAAATCGCCATATGGGAGACGGAAACCTTCGGCAATCTGATGACCATCGACGGCTGCGTCATGCTGACCACGCGGGACAACTTCCTCTACCACGAGATGATGGCCCATCCCGCCCTCTTTACACACAAAGATCCCCGTAAGGTGGTGATCATTGGCGGCGGCGACTGTGGCACTCTGCGCGAAGTACTCAAGCATCCGGGTGTGGAAGAAGCCTGGCAGGTCGATATCGACGAGCGCGTAACCCGCCTGTCGGAACAGTACTTCCCGGAGCTGTGCGAGTCCAACGATGACCCACGCGCCAACCTGTTCTTCGGCGATGGCATACAGTGGATGCGCGACGTCGAACCCGAAAGCATCGACCTCATTATCGTCGACAGCACCGACCCGGTCGGCCCCGCGGAAGGCCTTTTCGCCGCCGACTTCTATCGCGACTGTATGATCGCCCTGCGTGAGGGCGGTATGGTGGTTCAGCAAAGTGAGAGCCCGCTGCTTCATGCCGACAGTATTATTCGCCGGGCCCGGGAAGACATGCTTAAGGCAGGCTTTGATCACGTGATGACCTTGCCGTTTCCGCAGCCGGTTTATCCGACCGGGTGGTGGAGCTGCACGATGGCTGGCAAGAACAAGCCATTGCAGTATTTCCGGGAGGAGGATGCGGATGAGCGGCCATTTGTGACGCGGTATTATAATAAGGCGATTCATCATGCGGCCTTGGCGCAGCCGCAATTTATGGTGGATTTGTTTGAGGGATAACGGTGGCGGCCGTTTTGGCTCTTCACGCCAAGGCCAAGGCTAAAGCTAAAGCTAAAGCCACGGCTTTCGTCCATCGCCTACGGCGCTGACCGAGTCACTTCTTTGTCAGTAGCGACAAAGAAGTAACCAAGAAAACGCCACCCCCTTCCTGCCGCTTGCTGCGCAAGCGGTTCGCTGTGCTTCTCGCAGGCCGGGGGTGGGCTCTAAACTCGCTGCGCTCAGACAACGAGCCCACTGATCCCCGGCCTGCTGCGATGCTCGCCAGTTCAGAGGGGGAGGGAGTGGAAGTCAGCTTGGTGTCAGGTGACAGGTAAAGAAAAAATTGTTCTGGCAGTTTTTGCTCAAGCACCCGCCCACTTTTTCGTTTTTTCACCGGATCTTAAGACAACGCCCAATCCCCTCTAAGCTGTCGAGCACCGGAGCCGCGCGAAGATAAAGCGACCTCGTTGTCTGAGCGAAGCGAGTTTAGAGGGTGCCTTCGCGCGGTGAGGAGCGCAGAGGACCCCTCGGTACGAGGGGCAGCGCAGCGGGGTGGCACTTTCTTGGTTACTTCTTTGGTGCTATTGCCAAAGAAGTGACTCGGTCAGCGCCGCAGGCGATGGACGAAATTCTTTGTCTTCAAGAGCTCGAAGCCCAAGCGTAGGCCCGAGGTTCAACTCGAAACAAACAAATACACGGGGCCACCAGCCAACTCCCAATCCCCTCTAAGCTGTCGAGCACCGGTGTGCTCCAGTCGCCACCCTCTTCGGCAAGCACCAGGGAAACCGTTTGCCGGTCAAGCCGTGCTCAGACAGAATGACCGCATCTCCGCAGGCGGAACACCCAGTGCCCACGAACGATACAGAGCCCCGGTCTCATCAGCGAGCATCAGGCCCACCTCAACACTCAGAGCCTTCCGATTGGCTAGAGGCGCTAAAGACTCAGCTGCGCCCTGCGCGCGAGCGCAGGCTGGTTTGGGTGCGGGGCTCAGCGCAGAGCACCCGGCAATGGACCCGGGACGCCCTCTCAGTCTCGGCCGCAGCAAAGACTTGTTGGGTCGGCGCTGGCGGTCTCAGACCGGATCAGGCCCGTGCCCAACTTGGGCAGGAACACGAAACGCTGGTCTGGGATGCGCGGGCCGGTTTTCATCCGGACGCTTTCGGCGCACTGGCCGGCACGCTGGTCGGCGGAGGGGTTCTGTTCCTGCTGACGCCGCTGGCCGATGAGTGGCCGTTTTATTCTGATCCCGATTATGGCCGCATGGGATCGACGCCCGGTAAAAAAAGCTATCTCGCACGACTTGCTCACCTTCTCGAAAACGACCCGCATGTTTTGCGGATCACGCCGGGCAATACACCGCCGCCGCTTCCGATTCTCGAACGGGCGCCGGATCAGTCTCTGCCGACCCGAGATCAGCAGCGAGCACTCACGGCCATTCTCCGGGTACGCCGGGGACATCGCCGCCGTCCGCTGGTGCTTACTGCCGATCGGGGCCGGGGTAAGAGCGCGATTCTGGGGATGGCGGCCGCTCAGCTGATTAACGAAGAACCCTTGCACATTGTCGTTACCGCGCTACAGCCGAAGGCGCTTGATGCGTTCTGGCGTCACGCCAAGATTGGGCTCGAGGATAGTAGCGACGGCCCCATCAATAGCTCGACCGATTATCCCACCACCAGTCCCATTGGTTATGCCGACGATGATCCCGCCATTCGGCCCGACGGACCCGTCAAGGAACTGTTGCAGAGTTACGCTGGGAGCGCGGCTCGGGGCAGTATTCATTACCTGAAACCGGCCGAGTTGCTGGACGAACTTCCGCAGGCGGATCTGCTTCTGGTCGACGAAGCGGCCGCGATCCCTGTGCCTATACTGGCACAGCTGCTCAACCACTATGCGCGGATAGTCTTTGCCAGCACCGTGCACGGCTATGAGGGCAGTGGACGGGGCTTCAAGCTTCGATTCGAGCGTTATCTCAATACCAAGACGCCCCAATGGCACGCGCTGTCCCTGACAGAGCCGGTGCGCTGGGCCGCGTCCGATCCGCTCGAGCCCTTGCTGAATCGCCTGCTCCTGCTTGACGCCGACCTGCCGGAGTTACCGCCTGCACTACCCAACTCGGCCATGGCTGCCGCGAACGGTGTCGCCTCTTCGTCGGAATTCCAGATTGTTCCGTGGCCGCGTTCATGCCGGGTTGCCGACGAGTCTCGGCTTTCTTCAGTATTCGGCCTGTTGGTCAACGCCCACTACCAGACAACGCCCGATGATCTGAGGCTACTGTTGGACGACCCCGACAGCCGTTGCTGGCTGGCGCTTAAGGGCGACAGTGTGGTCGGCGCCATCTGGCTGATGGCGGAAGGAGGGCTCGAGCCGGATCTTGCGCTGGCAGTAAGGCAGGGCCAGCGACGTACCCGCGGCCAGCTGCTGCCCCAGGCCCTGGCTGCGTACGGGGGTGATGCTTTGGGCGCGACGCTGCGGTATTGGCGTATAGTGCGTGTCGCGGTGCATCCCGACACCCGCCGGCAGGGTGTCGGGCGGCAGCTGGTCGCGGCCACTCGGGCCGAAGCTGAGCGAGAAGGCCTTGATGTGCTGGGGACCAGTTTCGGAGCCGACCCAGAGCTGTTCAGCTTCTGGCTGCGCAGCGGGTTGTCGCCATTGCGTATGGGCGTACGACGTGATCCCGCCAGCGGCGCGTACAGCATGATGATGGGGCAGGGCATCACTGAAGCTGGCAGCGAACTCTGCCAGAGACAGGCAGAACGTTTCGCCGAGCACTGGCCGCTGCTGCTGACTACTGAACTGGCTTCGCTGGAGCCGGCCCTCGTCCTTACGCTCGGTCAGTACTGGACTCCGGCAGCGCGCTGGAGCGAGCAGGACAGGCTGGAGGTGGAAGATTTTACAAACGGTCATCGGCCACTCGCGTTGACCCTGCTACCCTTGCAGAGACTGACCTGGCGCCTGGCGCCGGGAACTCTTGTGGAAGCTCTTTCGGGAACTCTTTCGGGAACTCTGGCGGGAGCTCTGCCGGCAACGCTGGGCGATGCGCGGGCGCTGTGGTGCAGTGCGATCCTGCAGCAGGTGCCCGAGGGAAAGTGGCAGTCGCTCGGGCTGGCAAGCGGCCGTAAAGGCGCGATGGCATGCTTGCGAGCTGTCGCGGGGCAATTGCTGACCCATGCATAGCCCTTGGTCGTCCGACTGAAGCCAGTGCAGTGGCCGAACTGTGAGCGGTTCGGTATCGCCCGGGACAGCACGGGTTAACAATTGCGCATTCGAACCTTTACGCCTATCAATTTTTCAGAAGAGAGCAACGCATGAGGTTAGGGCAGAAGTTCAGGGAAGAGTCGAAACCACCCGTGGCCTCCTGGCTGCTGCTGGCCATGTTGCTGCTGACCGCATGCAGTAATCCGCCCGCGAAGGACGTCAATCTGGGCATCGTCACTGCCGAAAGTGCGACCCCTCTGATCGCTGCAGCAGGCAAGGGTGATATCGCCCGGGTCAAAGCACTGGTGGAGAGCAAGGCACCCGTCAATGCCCGCGGCCCTGACGCTACGCCGCTGACGCAGGCCGCGGCCAACGGTAATGATGAGGTGGTCTGGTATCTTCTACGCAGCGGTGCAGAGCCAGACTTGGCGCCACCTGACGGGGTCACGGCGCTGATGGTCGCCAGTCGGGAGGGCAATGGTCGTATCGTCGAGATGCTGCTGAGGGCCGGGGCTGAGATCAACAGCGTCAACGCCACGGGTGACACGGCACTCGCGTGGGCGGCGCGCAACGGTAACCTGTCCACCGTCAAACTGCTGCTGAGCCGGGGTGGCAACGTCAACGTTGCCCGCTCGGGAGAGTCCCTGTTGATGCAGGTTGTTGGCCAGAACGACCTGCTGATGAGTCAGGTTCTGATCGACGCAGGGGCGGACGTTCACTATCGAAGCCCCGACGACGGCGAGACCGCGCTCGATGTGGCTCGCAGGGTCGGCAACGAAGACCTGGTTATGCTCTTGGTGCAATCCGGCGCCGGTTCCTGAGCTGGCACGGACTGGTCCGCTCCCGTTGAGCCAGTTGTATTCCCTAAAATGCGTCTCACAGTTTCGCAACTTGTTATCCGGTGGTTTTAACTGCGATATTTGACCGAAACAGTGGCATCACGATTACATTGCTCACTGCGACGGGCAGGATACATCTGGATAGGGGCGACGGACGGGCGAACGTGGCGAACGATCAGGAGGCAAGGCAACGCAATGGATAAATGGAAAAAGCGAGTGGCAATGTTTGCGCTGGTTTCGATGACGCTGCCAGCGACACTGCAGGCAGACGGCGATATAGAGGCAGGGAAGGAAAAAGCCGGTCCCTGCGTTGTATGCCACGGCAAGGACGGCCGTGCGGCTATCGAAGCCTACCCGCACATCGGCGGACAACACGAGGCCTACCTCGTCTATGCCCTGAAAGCCTACAAGGAAAATCTGCGCCGCGGTGGTCAGGCGGCGATCATGCAGGGCATGGCCGCCAACCTGAGCGAGCAGGACATAGCAGACCTCGCGGCCTACTTCGCGAGCCTGGAACGAAAGTAGGCTGTCTCTCTCGTAGCCAGGCCGCTAGCTTTACCGGCGCCGAACTGACACTCATACAGAGCGCATCCCGGGGCGGTCAGGTGCTAGGTCGCAGGGTGCTTGGCAGGGACTATACGGTAACTGGGTCGGTATACGTGCCCAGGCAGTTTCATTCGACCCTGTTTGACGAAGGCATCCAACAGCACTTCGAGCGGCCCCAGCAGTTTGGGGTCACCGCTGATTTCGAACGGGCCTTTCAGCTTGACTTGTGCCACGCCCTGCTCCTTGACGTTGCCGGCGACGATGCCGCTAAATGCACAGCGCAGGTTTGCGGCTAGCAGGTGGGGTGGCTGTCGGCTGCTGAGGTCAAGGCCGAGCATGCTCTCGTGCGTCGGTTCGAAGGGTTGCTGGAAAATGGGGTCGATTTTCAGCAGCCAGTTGAAGTAGTAGGCGTCCTGCTTCTGGCGCCGGTAGTCGCGCACCTGTTCCATGCCCTGACTCATCTGGCGCGCCACCTCTGCGGGGTCGTCGATGATGATCCTGTAGCGGCTGGCGGCCTCTTCTCCAAGCGCAGCCCGGATGAAGTTATCCATCATCTCGAAATAATCCGCGTTCTCCGCAGACCCTGTGAAAATCAGTGGGAACGGCAGCTCCCTGTTGTCCGGGTGCAGCAGAACGCCCAGGATATAGAGAATCTCTTCGGCTGTGCCGACCCCACCCGGAAAGATGACAATGCCGTGGCCACTGCGGACAAAAGCCTCCAGCCGTTTTTCGATGTCCGGCATGATAACCAGTTTGTTAACAATGGGGTTAGGTGACTCTGCGGCAATAATGCCGGGCTCTGTAATCCCCAGATAACGGCCACCTGCGACACGCTGTTTTGCGTGCGCGATCGTCGCGCCTTTCATTGGGCCTTTCATTGCGCCTGGCCCGCAACCGGTGCAGATGTTCAGCCCACGCAGGCCCAGCTCATGGCCTACTTCCTTGCTGTAATCATACTCCTGCCGGCTGATAGAGTGCCCGCCCCAGCAGACGATCATATTGGGGTGGCTGCCGTGGGTCAGAACGCCGGCATTCCTGAGAATATGGAAGATCAGATTGGTCAGGTCGTCCGGTTTCTGCTGGTCCGTGGCTTTTGCAGTAGCCAGAAGCGAATGGCTATAGACGATATCCCGCAGTACCGAAAAGAGGTGTTCGCGGATGCCACGGATCATGACGCCGTCGACGAAGGCACTGGCCGGCGCATTCAGGAGCTCGATCTTCAGGCCACGGGGCTGCTGCACCAGCCGAATGTCGAAGTCCCGATAGGCGTCGTGGATTTCTTCCGCATCGTCGCTTTCGTTGCCGCAGTTGAGAACAGCCAGCGCGCACTGGCGAAACAGCCGGTAGAGCCCTCCTTCACCTTTGTCTTTGAGGAGGTCGACTTCGTGCCGGGAGAGTATTTCTAGCGAGCCTTCGGGGGATACACGGGCATTGAGTACTTGTTCTGACATAGTACCTGCTTTGTTTCGAGTTATAGGAGCGGTCGCGGGCAGTAAAAGCGGCGTCAGAGCGGCGGTAAGCACAACGGACCGGATTGAGTACAGTGTACACGCGGGCTCTGGGGTGGGCTACGTTGCGTGAGAGACAGGGCCGCGCTACGGCCGCATCTTGAGTATGGGTGCCAGTATAATTTCGGCCGGTTCGGAGTTGCCAAGGGGGCAGGGGTACATCTCAGACCCCCTTATGCGCCTGGTGATATGCGCCGACGCGCGAAACCGTGCGCTCACCTGGAGAGGTCCAGAGGGACTCCGGGTGGGGCTTGAGCTGTAGCCTTAGAGCTCAGTCATCTATCCAGCAATCGCTGATCTGCTTCTCCAGTTGGCGTCGTTCGAAGTGCTGTTCAATGGCGCGGCGGGCGGCGAGCCTTCTCTGGGCAACGGCTTTGTCTTTATAGTCAGCGTCGTGGCGGTGCATGTCGCCGAATATATCGAGAAGTTCCGCCTGGACGGACTGGATGGACTGGACGGTCTGTGCGGTAGACATAGCAAGAAAATCTCCCGTTGTAAGATCAGGTTGGGCAGGACAACAGGTCCCGCATCCGCATCGAACCAGCTAAAGCCTGGCTCCCTAATACTTCAACTTCGCTCGGATGGTTTACAGCCGACGCGATGACTTTTCCAACTAACGTAAAGTGTCGTTGTTAACTTTGTATGACACCCTGAAAGCCCCTCTTAACCCTTATGGGGAGGGCAGACACCTCTAACGCTAGCCATGTTTTTTTTGGAAGACAAGTGTTTTCTGACCTGAACAGTATCGAAACGATACTAACGTATGGGGTGGCGGTGCAGTAATGCGAACTCTAATTGTCGCGCGGGGGAATTTTCAGATCGTGCAGGCTGCGTTTTACCTTTTCCAGATGCCTGTCGATAGCAGGGCTTTTCTGCAGGTAGAGGCCGGTCGCAAGCATGTCGAGAACCGCCAGATGGGCCAGGCGTGAGTTCATCGGCGTAAAAGTCTCGTTGTCTTCGTTGATCATGACCGGGATGGCGATGTCCGCCAGTTCAAACAGAGGTGTTGCGCGCGGGCACAGGCCAATAAGGCTCGCCCCCTGCGACTGAGCGAGCGTACCGCTCTGTAGCAGGCTGCGGGTACGGCCACTGTGGGATATAGCCACGACGCAATCCCCCGGTCCCAGCGTCGCCGCAGACATGTGCTGCATGTCGGGATCAGAGTGCGCATTTACCGCCAGGTCCAGGCGGAAAAACTTCTGCTGGGCATCGTTGGCGACGATGCCGGAGGCGCCGAAACCCCAGAAGTCGACCCGCTTTGCCTGAGCCAGCTTGAGCACGGCCCGCTGGACCTGATCCCAGTCCAGGTTTTCTCGCAGTTGGCTGAGGCAGTCAATCGTATTATTCAAAAGTTTGCGGCCGAGGACTTCGGTGCTGTCGCCGCTGCCGATGGCAAAGGGCACCAGAGGTTCACGACGCACCAGTTGCTGGGCCAGGGCCAGCTTGAAGGCCTTGAAACTGTCCAGGCCGATGGCCCGGCAGAAACGGACGATGGTCGGCTCACTGACCTGGGCTTCGGTTGCGAGGTCGACAATGCGCATATGGATGACATCTTCCGGCTGCCGTAACACGTACTCCGCAACTTTTTGTTCGGACTTGCGGAGGTCGGATCTTCGGTGCTGGAGGCGTTGTAGAATCTGGGGTGTATTCAAGAGTCACCAGGCTGTTTCGACATGGCTCCGATAATACCTGCGGGCGACTTTGCCTCCAACTGCTAACTCCGCAAAGACCGGGGTTCGGCTGGGCGGGCGAGGCTGCTATAATTTTCGACCACTGAATAAATGAACAGGTTTTTCCATGGACGTCACTGCAATTCTGGAACCCCTTAATGATGCCCAGCGTGAGGCGGTCACGGCCCCGGGCGACCATCTGCTGGTGCTGGCGGGCGCCGGCAGCGGTAAGACGCGGGTTCTGGTTCACCGCATCGCCTGGCTGGTAAAGATGGAAGGTCTGGCGCCCAGCAGCCTGATGGCAGTGACTTTCACCAACAAGGCGGCGCGGGAGATGCGGGGCCGGATCGAGGAGATGCTGGAGATTCCCACAAGGGGGATGTGGTTCGGCACGTTCCACGGCATCGCCCACCGCTTGCTGCGTGCCCACCATCGCGATGCCGAGCTGCCGGAAAACTTTCAGGTGCTCGACAGTGACGACCAGCTACGCATGGTCAAGCGCGTGATGCGGGAGCTGCAGGTAGATGAGACCCGGTGGCCGCCGAAGCAGGTACAGTGGTTTATCGGCGCGCAAAAGGATGAAGGTCTGCGGGCAGACCACATAGATGACAACGGCGATCACTACCTGACAACGATGATCCGCCTTTACCGCCAGTACGAAAAGCATTGCCAGCGTAGCGGGCTGGTCGATTTCGGCGAGTTACTCCTGCGTTCCCATGAGCTCTGGCTGAAAAAACCCGAGTTGCTGCACCACTATCAGCAACGTTTTCGGCACATGCTGGTGGATGAGTTTCAGGATACCAACACCATTCAGTACGCCTGGCTGCGGGTATTGGCGGGCAATCGGGTGCCGCTGACGGTCGTGGGCGACGACGACCAGTCGATCTATGGTTGGCGCGGCGCCAAGATCGAGAATATCCAGCAATATCAGCACGATTTTCCATCGGCAAGAATGGTCCGGCTGGAGCAGAACTATCGCTCAACCCAGACTATCCTCAACGCAGCCAACGCGGTAATCGCCAACAATCAGGGCCGGCTGGGCAAGGAACTCTGGACCGACGGCAGCGAAGGCGAGCCGATCGACCTCTACACGGCTTTCAATGAGCAGGACGAGGCCAACTATATCGCCGACACCATCAGCGACTGGGCAAACAAGGGCAATCGCCGCAGTGACTGCGCCATTCTCTATCGCTCGAATGCGCAATCCCGGGTGCTGGAAGAAGCATTGCTGCGTCAGGCTATTCCCTATCGTGTCTACGGGGGCTTGCGCTTCTACGACCGACAGGAAATCCGCAATGCATTGGCCTACCTGCGGCTGGTGCATTATCGCCATGACGATGCTGCATTTGAACGCGTGGTAAACATCCCCGCGCGGGGTATCGGCGCGAAAAGTCTTTCCCTGCTGCGCGAGATGGCAGCAGCAGAGAGCCTCTCGTTGTGGCAGGCCGCCCAGCGCCAGCTCGAAGTTGGTGCCTTGAAGGGCAAAGCCCGGACTGGACTGGAACGTTTTATCGGACTGGTAGAGGAACTCGCCGCGGATGCGCCGGACCTGCCATTGCATGCGCTTGCCGAGCGCGCGGTCCGCGATAGTGGTTTGCGGGACTACCACGCCAGCGAACGCGGCGAGAAAGGGCAGGCGCGGGTGGAGAACCTTGACGAATTGGTCGGGGCTACGCGCGAATACCCCAGCGAAGAAGGCGTGGATACTCTGGCCGAGTTCATTGCACAGGCCGCGCTTGACGCCGGCGAAGCCCAGGCCGACGAGCACGAGGACAGCGTCCAGCTCATGACCCTGCATTCGGCCAAAGGGCTTGAGTTTCCGCTCGTCTTTCTGACCGGTATGGAGGAAGGTCTGTTTCCCCATGGTATGTCGGTGGAAGAACCGGGAAGAATGGAAGAGGAAAGGCGTCTGGCCTACGTCGGCATTACCCGGTCGATGCAGAAGCTGGTGCTGACCCACGCTGAATCACGCAAACTTTACGGCCAGGAGAAGTTCCACGCCCTGTCACGCTTCGTGCGGGAAATTCCGCCCGAGAACCTGCAGGAGGTTCGCCTGCGCAATACGGTGTCCCGTCCCGCGCTGATGGCGCGGCCTCACGAGGCGACGGGGCTGGCTGACGCCGGCTTCAGGCTGGGACAGCGTGTTACTCATCCCAAGTTTGGCGAAGGTGTGGTAATGAACGCCGAAGGGGCAGGGGCCCAGGCCCGGGTGCAGGTCAATTTCGAGGAGGGCGCCAAGTGGCTGGTGCTGGCCTACGCCCGGCTTGAGGCCATAGCCTGAACCTTTGCACGCTGACGCCGGACAGAACTCCGGCGCCCTGTCTCAGACCGAAGCGTCGTTGCTAGTGTCGGGCACTTCGCGGATTCGACCGTTCTCATCAATGGCCACATAGACGAACAGCGCTTCGGTTACTTTACGTGGACGGCGGGCAGTCTGGTCCAGTGTCCAGACTTCGACGTTGATCTTCATGGAGCTGCGGCCGATATCAATCAGGCTGGTATAGCAGCTGACCTGGGATCCGATTCGTAACGGCGACAGAAACTCCATCCGATCAATGGCCACTGTGGCCGTGCGCCCACGGGATATGCGCCCGGCGGTTGTCGCTGCGGCGAGGTCCATCTGTTTGACCAGCCAGCCGGCGAAAAGGTCGCCGTTGGCATTCGTATCCGAGGGCAGTGCCACAACCTGCAGCGCTAACTCGCCCCGCGGCTGGGGCTTGTCATCGTTCATCATCTGTGTCCTTCGTTTTTGTCCGCGCTGCGTCAGGTCGCGCCGCCGGTGAGGTGTTTTTCACCATTATAGTCTTTGACCCACCGATATGTATGCCCGCCCGGGCGTCTGCTTGCGCTGGGTTAATTGGCGCTGTCACTTTACTGTCACAAAAAGACTCTAGGATTCCCTCATCGGCACAGATAAGCCGGTCGCGAGTGGACGTTACGTTGAAGTTGCGTCTCACCATAATTGGCTGAAAACAGCTTAAGCAAAAGAGGGAGTCTCAGCGTGAAGACATTCAAAACAGCTATCGCCAGCGCAGCGGTTGCTGGAGCATTGGTCGCAGCATCCATGCCCGCCATGGCGCGTGACACGATCAACATCGTCGGCTCGTCGACGGTCTATCCGTTCGCCACTGTCGTTGCCGAGCGTTTCGGTCGCAGCAGCGATTTCCCTACGCCTAAGCTTGAATCCACCGGTTCGGGTGGCGGCCTGAAACTCTTCTGTGCAGGTGTTGGCACACAGCACCCTGACATCACCAATGCCTCGCGGCGGATGAAGTCCAGCGAGTTCAAAATGTGCCAGGACAATGGCGTCAAGAAGATCACCGAAGTACTGATAGGCAGCGACGGGATCGTGCTGGCGAACTCCAAAAAATCCGGGAAGATGGATATCACCCTGGAGCAGATCTGGCTCGCGCTTGCAGCCGAAGTTCCAGAGTCCGAGAACAGCGAGAAGCTGGTTCCCAACCCTTACAAGAAGTGGAGCGAGATCGATTCCGGTCTGCCCAACAAGCCGATCCGCGTCATGGGGCCGCCCCCGACCTCCGGTACCCGGGACGCATTCGTCGAGTTGGCCATGGAAGGCGGCTGTAAACAGATTGACTTCATTGCCGAGATGGAAGATTCCGACGAAGACAAGTTCAAGTCTGTCTGTCACAGCATTCGTGAAGACGGCGTATTTGTAGAAGCTGGTGAAAACGACAACCTGATCGTGCAGAAACTGGAAAGCGATCCCGATGCATTCGGTATTTTTGGCTACAGCTTCCTCGACCAGAACTCCGGCGCATTACAGGCCAGTTCGATCAATGGTGTTGAGGCAACGGTCGACAATATCAGCGCGGAAGAGTATCCGGTAGCCCGTTCACTCTGGTTCTATGTCAAGAAAGCGCACGTTGGTGTTGTGCCAGGCATCGAAGAATATGTTGCCGAGTTCACCAGCGAAAGCGCATGGGGCGACAATGGCTACCTGGTAGACGTGGGCCTGATCCCGGTACCGCGGAACGTCCGCATGGAATCGGCCCGCGAAGCACAGGCACTAAAGGAAATGACCGGTAAAGAGCTGTAGTATCGGCCCCCAGGTCTACAGTGCGGACGTCTATTGAGACGTCCGCACTTTCGTGTTTATTGACGGCGCATTCAGTGCCGGAAAATCGTTCGGATCCTGCGACGACCGGATGAAGTCACCTGATTGAATCAAGACCAGGTTGTTTTTCAGAAGAGAGAATCATGCAAACTTCCTATCTGCTGCTCCTGCTGATGACTTTGGTGCTGGGCGCCTATGTGCTGGGTTATTGGCGGTCGAAAGCGCTATCCCAGCCTCTGGGCGGTATTCGCCACCTCAAGTCGCTGCCTTCGTATTACGCGGCGAAGGCGGCACTATGGAGCGGTATCCCGGCCTTTATCATGTTGGGCTTATGGGCCTCATTTGAGACTGAAATAATCCAGGGCATCGTTATTGCCAGCCTCCCTCAGGAGTTGCAGCCCGACAATCTGTCCCGGGCGAGTCTGACGCTGTCGCAGATCCGTAACGTCGCCACCGGCGCCTTCTCACCCGACCAGGTCCCGCCAGCCATTGCTGACGCAGCGAAGCTATTGTTGACTCTGAATAATCAAAGCCAGCAACTGATGTCGGGGCTGGTGGTAGCAGTAGCGGTCCTCGGCGGATTCCTTGCCTGGACACGTATTTCTCCAAGGCTGAATGCCCGGGTTCAGGTTGAGAACACCCTGCGGCGGATCTTCTTCATCTGTGCGGGCATTGCGGTCCTGACCACGGTAGGCATTATTTTCTCCGTCCTGTTCGAGACCATCCGCTTTTTTGGCAAGGTTTCCATCGTTGAGTTTATTGCCGGTACCAAGTGGAGCCCGCAAACTGCTTTGAGGGTGGAGCAGATCGGCTCATCCGGCGCTTTCGGCGTCATTCCCCTGTTTGTCGGTACCCTGCTCATTTCGGCGATTGCACTGCTGGTCGCGGTGCCCATCGGGCTGATGTCCGCCGTTTATCTTGCCGAGTATGCCTCCAGCAGGGTCAGAAGCGTCGTCAAGCCGTTGCTGGAGCTTCTGGCTGGTATTCCGACCGTGGTCTATGGCTTTTTCGCGGCGCTGACTGTCGCGCCGTTCATCCGCGACGTCGCCACCGCCGTCGGTCTGAGCGCGTCGTCGGAGAGCGCGCTGGCCGCCGGTCTGGTCATGGGTGTCATGATCATTCCGTTCATTTCGTCGCTCTCGGACGACGTCATAAACGCCGTGCCGCAGACCATGCGGGACGGTTCGCTTGCGCTGGGGGCGACGCGCTCGGAAACCGTCAAGAAAGTACTTTTTCCAGCGGCACTGCCAGGCATTATGGGGAGCATCCTGCTGGCTGCATCCCGGGCAATTGGGGAAACCATGATCGTTGTCATGGCGGCCGGGCTCGCTGCCAATCTTACGGTTAACCCGCTGGAAACGGTGACCACGGTTACCGTTCAGATCGTGACGCTACTGACGGGCGATCAGGAGTTCGACAGTGCCAAAACCCTGGCCGCCTTCGCCCTCGGGTTGCTGCTTTTCCTGGTGACTCTGGTGCTGAACATTATCGCCCTTCACGTCGTGCGCAAGTATCGGGAGCAATATGAGTAATTCAGATCAGGCTGCAATCGTCCGGCGTTCCCTGAAACGGCGCTACCGTCGGGAAAAGCGCTTTCGGTTCTACGGGCTGTTGGCGATCGGCATCGCCCTCTCAGCACTGGCAGTGCTTTTCGCGGACATCATCGGCAAGGGATACACCGGTTTTCTGAAAACCACAGTAACCCTGGATGTCAGCTTTGACCCGGAGCTCATGTACATCGCTGATGCAACCGATCCCCAGGAGCTCAGTAATGGCGACTTCATGGCGCCGGTCATTGCGGCATTGCAGAATGTTGTGCCTGGCGTAGAGAGCAGGCAGGAACTGCGGGCCCTGGGCCAACTGGTCGGAAGCTACGCCGCCTACCAGGTACGGCAGCGGCTTGAGGAGAGCCCTGACCTGCTGGGACAGAGCGTCACCATGACGTTCCTTGCCAGTGACGAGGTTGAGGTTTACGTCAAGCATGGGAATGACTCCGATTACTCCATCCGTCTCTCGGAAGAACAGCGCCAATGGGTAGACCGGCTTGTCGAACTGAATGTGATAGATACCGCCTTCAATGATGTCTTCTTCACCCAAGGCGATTCACGCGAGCCCGGTAATGCGGGCGTTCTGGGCGCCATAGTGGGGTCCCTGCTGACGATGGCCGTCACCCTGGCGCTGTCGTTTCCCATCGGCGTTGCAGCGGCAATCTATCTGGAAGAATTCGCGCCCCAGAACCGGTTTACCGACTTTATCGAGGTCAACATCAATAATCTGGCGGCGGTTCCCTCGATAATTTTCGGCCTGCTGGGCCTCGCCGTCTTTATCAACCTGTTCGGTATGCCACGGTCGGTACCTCTTGTCGGTGGCCTGGTACTGACGCTGATGACACTGCCGACCATCATTATCTCCAGTCGTGCCGCTATCAAGACCGTACCACCATCAATCCGGGAGGCCGCGGAAGGCATAGGTGCATCCCGGATGCAGGTGGTTCTGCACCATGTATTACCCCTGGCGCTGCCGGGGATGATGACCGGCGCGATCATCGGTATGGCCCAGGCGCTCGGTGAGACCGCGCCGCTGCTCCTGATCGGTATGGTTGCCTTTATCGTTGACATCCCGGACGGTTTCCTTGATTCAGCAACGGTGCTGCCCGTTCAGATATTCCTCTGGTCCGGTAGCCCGGAACAGGCATTTATAGAGCGCGCGTCCGCCGCCATTATGGTTTTGCTGGCGTTCCTGATTAGCATGAACGCCTTCGCGGTGTGGCTGCGCAAGCGGCTTGAACGCCGCTGGTAAACAGAGAGGTTCTACAATGAGCGCCATGAATCCGAAAATCGTCGCCCGCCAGATAGAGCCTGACGAGCGTATCGCCGGCTCTGTCGAGTCGTCGGCCAGTGATCGAAGCAAGAGTGCAGCCGGCGATGCCGGTGCTGGTATGGACCTGAGTACCGTCGGTACGCCCTATGTCGACAAGCCAAAGTTCACGTTGCGTAACGTCGACGTGTTTTACGGCGACAAGCAGGCGATTCGGGACGTCAGCCTGGACGTGGGCGAACGCCAGGTGACCGCGTTTATCGGCCCGTCAGGCTGCGGCAAATCGACCTTCCTGCGCTGCCTGAACCGAATGAACGATAGCATTCCTGCGGCCAGGATCAGCGGCCAACTGATGCTCGATGGCCAGGACATCTACGATCCCAAACGGGATGTCGTCGAGCTGAGGGCGCGGGTGGGTATGGTCTTTCAGAAGCCTAATCCTTTTCCCAAGTCCATCTACGACAATGTTGCCTACGGCCCCCGAATCCACGGGCTGGCCAACCGCAAAGCCGAGCTCGATGAAATCGTCGAGAAGAGTCTGCGTCAGGCCGGCCTGTGGAACGAGGTCAAGGATCGGCTCGATGCGACAGGAACCGGGCTGTCCGGCGGCCAGCAGCAGCGGCTGTGTATAGCCCGCGCCATCGCCGTCAGCCCGGAAGTTGTATTGATGGACGAGCCCTGCTCGGCACTTGATCCCATCGCTACGGCGCGAATCGAAGAGCTGATCTCCGAGCTGTCCGGAACCTATACGATTGTAATCGTTACCCACTCGATGCAGCAGGCGGCCCGGGTTTCGCACCGCACGGCCTATTTCCATCTCGGCCATCTGGTCGAGATAGGAGAAACCGACGGTGTTTTCACCTCGCCGAAACATGAGCTGACCGAATCCTATATTACCGGCCGTTTCGGTTAACGCCGACTCGCCCTGGCCGGCGCAGGCCGCCCTTGACACAGGAATCTCCGGAAAAATGAGTACCAGCAAAGATACCCATACCAAGCATATTTCCCAGCAGTTCAACAGCGAACTGAGCGAACTCAAGAATCGCTTGCTCGTGATGGGCGGCATCGTCGAGCAACAGGTCCAGAACGCGGTCGAGGCGCTGGTAAACGGGGACTCGGAGCTGGCTGACCGGGTTCGGGCGAAAGACAAGGAAGTGGATCAGATCGAGTTGACGATTGATGAGGAAGCGACCCGTATTATCGCCAAGCGCCAGCCCGCAGCCAGCGACTTGAGACTCGTGGTTTCTGTTATCAAAATGGTGGCCGATCTTGAGCGTATCGGCGATGAAGCCAAGAAAATCGCCAAGTTTGCCCTGGCGTTGGCGGAAGAGGGCCAGGCTCCGCGGGGTTACGTGGAAGTCCGGCATATCGGCACCCATGTTGCGTCCATGGTACGGGACGCCCTGGATGCCTTCGCCCGGTTTGACACCAAGGTCGCCCTCGCGGTGATGAAGGAAGACGATGCGGTGGATAATGAGTACCGCAGTGCTACACGAGCGCTGGTCACTTTCATGATGGAAGATCCCCGTAGCATCAGTCGGTGCCTGAATATCATGTGGGTTCTGCGGGCGCTGGAACGCGTCGGTGACCACGCCAACAACGTCGCCGAACACGTCATCTTCATGGTTGAAGGCACAGACGTGCGCCACGCGCCCATGTCATATGCCGAGCAGGCAGTGGAACGTCAGAGCTGACCTTCGGTGCTGCCTGGCCGGGGTTGATTCAGACCTGTTTGGGCTGGTCGGTGTAGGGCGGCCAGCCCAGTGGTTTGCCGGCCAGCAGGTGCAGGTGAATGTGGTAAACGCTCTGTCCAGCGGATGCGTTGCAGTTCATGACCACCCGATAGCCATCTTCAGCGAAACCCTGCTCGGCAGCCAGTTGCTTGGCGACCAAAAACAGATGGCCCACCAGGGGGCTATCCTCAGGCTCGAGGTCATTGATTGTCGGTATCTGCTTTTTGGGAATGATCAGCAGATGCACCGGTGCCTGCGGATTGATGTCCTTGAATGCCAGGCACTGGTCATCCTCGAACACGATGTCGGCGGGGATTTCGCGCCGGATGATTTTGTCGAACAGCGTTTCCGCCATATCCTTTTCCTTCTGTTTCAGCAGTCAGTTGGTGAACAGTCAGTTGGTGAACAGTCAATGGTGAGAAGTGGCCCTGGGCTTTCTCGGCCGCAGCCTTGTCAGAACCGCTGAAGGACTCGGCGGGCGAGGGAGATGGCTTATCAGCTCCATCGGTGACAGTGAGCGCGGTACGGTCGAGACGCCCATGGCGTAGCGCGCAACCAGCTGTTTCGCCATGGGTAAGCGCTGGGCTGCGAGCAGTCCCAGGTTGCGGGCCAGTTGCACGGGCAACCGGCTGTTGCTGAAGCTGTAGTAGAACAGGTCCATTAGCCAGATCATCTGCTGTGCCGCGGGGCGGCGCTGGTTCTGATATCGCATCAGTACGTGGGTCGGGTCTGCGTTTGGCTGCTCGGCCAGAGGCTCAAGCAGCCCCAACAGGCAATCCACGTCCTGAAAGCCGAGGTTCACACCAAGGCCGGCCAGAGGGTTGATGGTATGGGCTGCGTCCCCGATCAGGGCGACGCGACCTTTGTAATAGTTATTCGCCTGCATCTTGGCCAAAGGAAAACTTGCCCGCGCTGGTGCAGCGGTGAGCCGGGGCAGCCGACGTGGAAACCCGGTCTGAATGGCCTGGATGAAATCAGCTTCGGAAAGCAGCTTCAGCTCCGCGATGCGCTCGGGACTGTCGTACCATACCAATGAGGCCCAGCTTTGGCCGTCGATTGCCGGTAAGGGAAGGTAAGCACGCGGGCCGGAAGGATGGAAAGCCTGCCAGGTGACGGTCTGGGGCGGACCTGCATGAGAGACGGTCGCAACCAGCGCCTGCTGTTCATACTGCTCGCGGTAAACGCCGATACCTGCGAGGGAGCGGACCTTTGAGGTCGCCCCATCGGCACCGATGACAAGCCGTGCCCGCAACCGGCTATCGCTGTCCAGTGTGACTTCGACGTCCGTTTCGCTATCTGAAATTGTCGCCAACCCGTCCGGGCAGAAACAGGTCACGGCGGGTTCTGTCCTGATTGCTGACCATAGCGCCCATTGGGTTACGCCATTCTCGACAATGTGGCCAAACTGGCCCTGACCCAACGCGCGCGCATCGAATCGCACCTCATTCAGCGGCGTATCCTGGGAGCGGCTTAATGCAGGCGCGCGGGGCGGAAAGGGTAGTTCGGTTGCGTCCCAGACACAGAGCCGGTCAAATGGGGTCAGGCGGCATTGTTCAATACCCTGCCAGGCGCCAAGGCTGCGAAGAAGTTTTTCGGAATGGGTGTTTATCGCGGAGACGCGCAGGTCGGGTTGGGACCCTGGCTCAACCGGCGCAGGGGCTGCGCGCTCGACCAGCGCAACCCGCCAGCCTTGCCGTCCAAGCCCCAGTGCAAGCGCCGCGCCGACCATGCCGGCCCCAACCACGACAATGTCGAAAGGCGCCGCTGTAGCAGACTCTTGCATGAAATTCTCCTGGGCAGGATTGGCGGGTGGTGAAGAGCTTTACCAAGTGCCCAAGAGTAACAAAATGGCCAGCATATGGAACGCTGGCTGGCTAAAATGATCCGGCAGCAGAGATGCCGGTTATTAGCCGAGCCCCTGCTGAAGCGTTGCAGGTTTTTTACGACCGGCCAGCCACGCTGGTTTGGCCTGCCCGCTTTTGTTGAATCCCTGACTGATCAGGACCGGGTTGACGAGCCGCAAAAAATCATCCGTGGTCATCCGCAGTGATTCGGTATGACTGCCCGCGGAAAACACCAGTTCAGTCTGCCGTGTCAGGCTTTCACAACAGTAGACATTCATCCCGAAGAGGTTGCCGAAAGGTGGCATTGCACCTACTTCGCAGTGGGGGAAAAGCGCCTGAAACTCAGTTTCATCTGCAAGGTCGACAAAGTCAGTGTCAAGCACCTTGCCCAGCCGGTCCCAGCGGATGCGCCAGTTGGCCGGCAGGACCAGCATTGTCATCTTACCGTCCAGCTCGACGATGACCGTCTTGGCCACCTGCTCGCCTTCAATGCTGCAGTGCTTTGCGATTTCCTGGGCGGTGAAAGCAGGGGGGTGATTAACACAGGTGTGCGAAACGTGCTGGCTATCGAGAAATTCTTTCAGCTGCTGGACCGGCATGGCATGTACCTCTCGCCTTTGCGTAACATCTGATCTTCATGCTCCCTAAATCTTAGATCAGGTCAAAGCAGATTGCGCAATCTGGACGGTTGGCTTTTGTAACCGTAACGTCGAGTGTGTCGACTGTTTCAGAACTTGAGAAAAAACTGGGGCGGGATTGAGCGTATCTGCAGGTATTGGCCTGCAGATACCGGTGATACGGCAGGTAGTGACTAGTCCTGGCCAATGGCTTCCTGGCGGCTGACCGTCTCCTGATAGTGGTGAACGTCGCGCTGGGGGAACGGAATGGTAATGCCCTCGGCGTCGAAAGCTTCCTTGATGCGCTCCTGCATGTCCCAGTTAAACGGCCACAGGTCAGCAGCCTTGGTCCAGACTCGCGCAGACAGGTTAACCGAACTGTCAGCCAGCGCGCTCACCACAATCAGGGGCGCCGGGTCTTGCAGCGCCCGTTCGTCGGCGTCTATCAGGCGCTGGATGATGGCTCTGGCCTTTTTAATGTCGTCCCCGTAGCTGATACCGATCACCAGCTCGCACCGCCGGGTCTCGTTGACGCTGTAATTCGTCAGAGCGCTATTGGACAGGTCGCCGTTGGGAATAACGACCCGTCGACCGTCAAAGGTGTTGAGGATGGTGTACAGAATCTGGATCTCGACCACGGTGCCGAGGAAGCCCTGAGCCTCGATAGCGTCGCCAACACGAAATGGCTTGAAGATAAGCACCAGTACGCCGCCGGCGAAGTTGGACAAGCTACCCTGGAGCGCCAGGCCAATAGCCAGGCCCGCAGCACCCAGTACGGCAATGAATGAAGTTGTGGCGATCCCCACCATTGAAGCGACTGAAATGAACAACAGGACCTTGAAAAGGACCGAAAGCACGCCACTCATGAACTTGCTCAGGGTCGGGTCGCGCTGCTTCAGGCGGGTTTCGGTCAGGTGGGTCAGCTTATTGATCAGCCAGAGACCGATGACCAGGGTAACCAGGGCCAACAGGACTTTTGGCGTGTATACCAAAACCATCGACATCGCGAGGTCAACCAGTTCGCCGAACTGGCCCCCGCTGTTCAGCAGGTCTTCCATAAATTTCCTCGTTCATTTATCCAACAACGATAACGCAGCCCCAGCGGAAGCTGACGGCGCTGCAAAGGAGCTAAGCGTACGACAATAGTTGTCCTTAAGCGACTAGAGCCCCGTCAAGGCGTTAGCCGAAGGACGACTTGCGGTCCAATCGAGAAGGTCATCCAGGCTACCCTGGTGGAGAACTTCTCCTTGCCGGTTTGCCAGTTGATAGTCGTACATGGGGTCGTAATAGCCCGTCAGAAGCTCATGAATCCACACGCGGTGGCCGGTGAGATCGCCCCGTGATGCCTGAGACTCGAGCGCCTCGACCATGACACTATCCAGTTGCTGGTAGCGTGCCCCGCCCAGACGTTTCCGCAGCCTTGCGAGGCTATCCCGGAGAAATTCGCTGAACTGCGCGAAGCCGGTTTCCTGCCCGAATCGGTCCTGGAACGCTAAAGCCATGTTAACCACGTAATCTTCAAGAATGATGTCAATACGCTCGTCCAGCGTCCGCTCAAGAATAATCATCGGCGACCTGGCCATCTTCTCGCGCAGACTGAGCGGCAAGGCGCAGCGGCCCACCAGTCGCGACTCATCCTCAAGATAGAGTGGTCCTGGTTGTGTCCCGGTCTTGAGCAGGTTTATTGCCAGCGCATTCTCGAAGTCGATCTGACTGGGCTGGGGCTCGAGTGTGCGGCCAAAGCTCGAACCCCGGTGCTTGGCGAGCCCTTCCAGGTCAACCTGTTTGGGCAGCTGAACCAGGAGGCGCGTTTTGCCGGTACCGGTACGCCCGCTTACAAGAACCAGCGACTGGCGCGCTACTTCAGCCTCCAGCGTATCAATAAGGTAACGTCGAAGCGCCTTGTAGCCGCCCTGGATCAGCGGATACTCGAGACCCGTTTCAGCGAGCCAGGACTGCACCAGACGAGATCGAAGGCCGCCGCGAAAGCAGTAGAGATAACCATGAGGATGCCGGCGGGCGAAGTCCTGCCACGCCGCTATTCGCTCCGACTTTATACTGTCCCGAACCAGTGAATGGCCCAGTTCAAGCGCCGCCTCCTGGCCGGATTCCTTGTATCGGATGCCGACCGCGTGACGCTCCTGGTCATTCATCAGCGGTATATTTTCCGCCTGGGGAAAGGCGCCCTGGCTGAACTCTACAGGCGCACGCACATCCATTAGCGGGATGTCGTGCAGGAACAGTTGCTGAAACTGGTCTGTATCGGGTCGTGCGGGCATAAACGGGGCAATCCAGAGCGGTCACGGGCGCGGAGCACCCGAGTTGGAAACCCAGGTGCCGCAAAAGACGAAAGTATAGCGAACTTCGGGCAGGAACTCTCTTTCAGGCCTTCTTTCGCGTTCCCCCCTTCGCAACCGCTCCGACAATTGCCGGGCTTTTCACAACTGGCCGGCTTTCAGTTAGGCTTCTGCCCACGATTGCCAGGAGGGAGCAATGACCGAACAGATCCTCAACCGGGCCATTCAGGCCCAGATACGCCACGGCCGGGTCGCCGTGACGCGGCCGCGGGGCTGCCCTCAGATAGCGCTACATCTATTTGACCCCAGCGTTCTTGAAGGTCCGCTGAGCCATGAAGAAGCGGCCGCGGTAGTCGCGGAGCCGGCCTATTGGTCATTTTGCTGGGCCAGTGGCCAGGCGTTGGCGAGTTACATTCTCGCTCACCCTGCGTCAGTCGCCGGCAAACGCGTCATCGACTTTGGCAGTGGCTCCGGAATAGTCGCCATCGCGGCAGCTCTCGCCGGAGCGGCAGAGGCCGTGGCATGCGATCTTGACCCGCAGGCACTGACGGCTGTCTCGGCCAATGCCGCCCTCAATGAGGTTTCGGTCAGTTGCTGTCGCGACTGGTTCGGGCGAACCGGACAATTTGATCTCGTCACCGCTGCGGATGTGCTATACGACCGGGATAATCGCCCGTTCCTCAGCCATTTCCTGGCGGCCGCGCCACAAGTGTTGCTAGCCGATTCCCGGGTGCGGAATCTCGAAGATGGAGAATACTGCCAGATTGAAACGGTCGAATGCCGAACCTGGCCTGATCTGCATGAGTTTGAGGAATTCAACAAAGTGAGAATCTATAGGGGAGCGCGCGCGGGAATGCTTACGGCCTAGCATCTGCTGGTTCTGACGAAAAAAAGGGCGACTGTGAGGTCGCCCGTACGGAGCAGGTCGCGTGCTCCTGCTGATTCTGGCAGTCGTCCTTCCGCCCTGTCTCTGGACCTTCCTGGTCCTCCATCCCTGGCCTGTCGGCATAAACCGTCAAGTTATTCCTTTGCTTGACTGCTCGCCTGGTCTCTTGAGGGCCGCTTTCCGTGCCGCTGAAGCTGGCCTACCCTGGCGGTGATCCTCCTGGCCCTGGACTGACCGGCGAACAGACCTTGCAAAAAATTCCCTAAAGCAAAAAGTCCTTTTAGTCCCTGCTTCCCCTCAGTTCCTCTGAGGGAGCCATCCTGATACGTTCCTTGCTTTTCCCTGTCGTCCCTGACGCAAGTACTATAACAATCTTTTGCATCGCTGAGGCTGCGGCGAAATGACGGGATGAAGCGGGACTGGTTAAACTAAGGCAATTAAAACAGCGCTATAGAGTTTTTGTCTGAGATTGGCAGAGTCTTTTTTGCAGCTTTTAGCGTGTTTTTCCTACGCTCTGTGTAGGAGATCTCCTACACAGAGACGGGCAAATGTCGCACTTCAGATTCCAGGCGCGCGTTGACCTACGGCCGGTCATCTTGTTGAGATTTTCTCAGCAGCCAGGTCGAGGCGAGGAGCCCGGCGACGCTGCCGGCCAGATCGGCGAGTAAATCGAGCAGAGAAAACTGACGGTAAGGCAAGGCCGACTGTATCACCTCGATACCCAACCCATAACCAACCAGTAGTAACAACGCCCAGGTCATGCCGAGGGCGGGATAGCTCCACCGAAGCAGAATACCAAGTGTGACAAACGCCATGATGTGATTGACTTTATCGCTTGAGGCCGCCGGCACAGGGTAGGCCTGGGACGTTGTCGCCAGGTAGAGGATAAGTATCAGTGTCGGGTAAAGCAGGGCACGCCAGATTCCGACCTGTCGGATGAACTCATGGATTTCCCGTTCTAATTGCATGGGCAGTGCTTCAACTGGGCAGGAGCGGGCAGTTTAGCTTCCGGGTCCGGGCTTGCACAGCCTGTACCCGAACAGTCGCAAATCGAGTTTCAGGAGTACTGAAGATGGGTGGTAATTTCATGCGAGGCACCGGCTACCTCCGGGAGGGCTTCCGGCTTATCGGTCAGCCCGGGCTGCGGCGGTTTGTCATTATTCCGCTATTACTCAACCTGCTGGTCTTTATCGCGCTTTTTGCCGGGCTATACCACGCCTTTACCCTGATGATCCCGGCCGTTATGGGCTGGCTCCCCGATTGGGCCTGGCTGCAGGCGCTGGATTGGCTTTTCTGGATAATTTACGGGGCCGTAGTTGTGTTGGCGATGGCCTATGGATTCGTCATTCTGGCCAACCTCATAGGCTCGCCCTTTTATGGCTACCTGGCAGAAATGACCGAAAAGCAGTTGACCGGTCAAGCGCTTCCGGATGTCGGCGGCTGGGGTCAGATTCTGGCCGACGTACCCCGTGCCCTCTGGCGCGAAATGCAGAAAATATTCTATTACCTGCCGCGTGCGGTTCTGCTGCTGTTAGTGAGCCTGATTCCCGTGGTTAACTTTCCCGTCGCCTTCCTCTGGTTTGGCTTCAACAGCTGGATGATGGCGTTGCAATACGTCGACTATCCGTCCGACAACCACCGCGAAAGTTTCGGCGAGCTTAAACAGTTCCTGCGGTCCACACGCCTTTCGGCGATGGGGTTCGGCTTGCCCGTGGCGGTCGGGGCAATGATCCCCCTTGTCAATCTGGTCGTGGTCCCTGCCGCGGTATGCGGGGCCACGGCCTATTATGTCCGAGAAAAACAGTATCTGGAGGACCGGAAAGTCGGCAGGGTCGGTGGGCGGCAGCTATAGTGTAGGGCATGTGTCCAGAGCCGCTGATCTGCTAGCCACCGGGTTCCGGGGGCTGCGTAATTCAGCTGCATGGGCAGCAGGAAAATAAACCGGCCGGTACAAAGGTTGTCATTGCAGGTCGCGATGAGCAGGCTCGCGAACCGGTCGCAGTCGCGTTGTAGAGGTGTTGTAATGGCCACGTTGAAAGCACTGGTCGTGGATGATGCGTCCTTTGTCCGGGACCTGATGCGGCGCACGCTTCGTAATCAGTTTCCGTTCATTGACGTTGAAGAAGCCCCCGATGGCCGAAAAGCGCAGGCCATGCTTCTGCGTAGTACCTTTGACCTGGTGCTGTGCGACTGGGAGATGCCACAGATGAGTGGGCTGGAGCTTTTGCAGTGGTGCCGCCAGCACGAAGCCTACAAAAAGACGCCTTTTGTCATGGTGACCAGTCGGGGTGACCGCGAGAACGTGATCGAAGCTATAAAAGAAGGGGTTTCGGACTATCTCGGCAAGCCTTTCAGCCCGGAATCGCTGGGCAAAAAGATCACCAAGGTCATGGGCGCCCGGTTGCGCTCCGCTGCCGCGGGCACGGCAAAAGGCCCAACCTCTGGCGGTGCTTTTCATGGTTCTGCGGATCTGCTGACCGGCGCGGCTACGCCCACTGCCGAAGCGCCGACTGCGAAGCCTCAGCCACAGCGGGCGCCTGCGACACAACCGGCTTCAGATAACGCCGAGGTATCAACCAGCAGTCTGACCTCTTTACGCTTCGCCAATAATACCGTCCAGGCGGTTCTCAAAGCCGTAACGCTGACTGAAGCTCGACTGGTTGCAAGACGTACGGAAACACTGCCCGCAATTCTGGAGCCAGCGGTGGTCGATATCGCCGTTACTGATGAGACAGTGGCAAGACTGAATGGCTATGTGCACCAGCTTCAAGCGGTTGAGCGCACTCAGGACACCGAGTTCGTCTCCGTAACCATCCGCTTTGTTGACGATGACCCGCAGAAGATGGAAGACCTCTCCCGTTTCATATCCCGTTTTCAGTCACGCTGAAGGCCGCCGCTCAAGGCAATGCTGTCATCTGTCTCGGGCTCGCCGGGCTCAGCAATTCTGGCGGTCGGCAAGTGACAGATAAACTCGCTACCAACGCCCAGTTCGCTTTTGATTTCCAGCTTGCCGTCGTGATTCAGTAACACATGTTTGACGATCGCCAGACCGAGGCCGGTGCCGCCGCTGTCCTGGTGGCGGCTCGGGTCTGCGCGATAGAAGCGTTCTGTCAGGCGTGGGATATGGATTGGGTCGATACCGTCACCCTGATCACGGACAGAAAAGTGGGCGCCCTCTGAGTCGGACCACCAGCGGAGCTGAATGCGCCCGTCAGGCGGTGAATAGCGGACCGCGTTGAATACAATGTTGGAAAAAGCGCTACGCAGCTGGTTTTCATCGCCGAACAGCTGTTCAGGGCCTTCGTCCGTCAACTCAATATGGTGGTTTGCGCCACCGCTGAGGCTGATGGCGTCCTGCTCGATACTCCGCAACAGTGGGCCGACGACCGTGCGCTTGTCGCGATTGCGAATGGTGTCATCACTTTCCAGCTTGGCGAGCAGAATCAGGTCATTAACCAGCGCGTCCATGCGGGCGGCCTGGCGCGCCATACTTTGCAGTGCCTTGCCCCAGCGTGGCGGCAACGCATCACTTTGTTCGCCGAGCGTCTCCAGGTAGCCGGTTATCACTGTAAGCGGCGTGCGCAGTTCGTGGGAGACGTTGCTGACGAAGTCCTTACGCATGGACTCCAGGTGATGCAGGCGGGACACATCTTTCACGGTGATCAGGCGATCGTTGTCACCGAACAGGTTGATCTCGAACTGCAGTTTAAGGTGCGGATGCGCTGGCGACTGCAACTCCAGAGGATCCGCGTAGCGCTTGGCTTCGAAATAGGCCCGGAACTGGGGTGCCCGGATCAGGTTGTGGATAACCTGGCCCTGGTCAACAGGCCCTTTAAGCCCCAGGAAGCGTTCCGCCGAAATATTCCACCATTCCAGCCGCCCGCGCGCATCCGTCATGACGACGCCGTCCCGAAGCGAGTTGGTTGATTCCTGAATACGGTCAACCAGCGCCTGCTGGCGGTCGCGGTCGTGCAGGTGGCGCCGCTGCATCCGGTAGAGGCCGTCAAAGAGTTCGCCCCAGAGGCCTCGCGCCTCCGGAGGTTCTTCGTTGAGGTTCGGGTGAGCCAGCCATCGCTGTAAGCGTAAGGCGTGCCTGATCGTCCAGAAAAGATAGCCGGAAACGGCGGCCAGCAGTACCCACGGCAACTGGCCGACCAGAAGGCCTGCAACCGAAGCCAGGAAAAGGTAAAGGGCCAGACGCTTCAGATAAGGCTTGCGGTTGAAATGCATGTAATGTCCCGTGCGTTCAGATCGCGAACCGTTTCACCAGCCCCGTTCAGTTCTCGTAGAGAGCTGGCGCCTGACCGTCGAGGCTCCGCGATCAGGTGCCGGCGCTGGTGTGTCTGCAAATGACCACTGCGGGTACGCTAGCCGGCACGATTTGAAAAACGGTAGCCCGTTCCCCGGACCGTCTGAATAAGATGATCATGCTGTGCGCCGAGGGCCTTGCGCAACCGCCGGATATGCACGTCGACGGTTCTCTCCTCGACGTAAACATTGCCTCCCCAGACCTGATCCAGCAACTGGCCCCGGGTATACACCCGCTCCTGGTGGCTCATGAAAAACTGCAAAAGCCGGTATTCAGTTGGTCCCATGCTTAACGGCTCGCCGTGCCCGCTGACCCGGTGACCGATCGGATCCAGGTGAAGGCCGTCGACTTCTATGGGCGTCTCGACCCCGGCAGGGGTGGTGCGACGCAACACGGCTTTGAGCCGGGCGACCATCTCCTTGGGCGAAAAAGGCTTGGTAATGTAATCATCAGCGCCTACTTCCAGGCCCTGTATTTTATTGTCTTCTTCGGTTTTGGCGGTAAGCATGATGATGGGGATTTCAGCGGTGATGGACTCGCGCTTGAGGCGGCGAGCCAGCTCGATGCCGCTTGTGCCCGGTAGCATCCAGTCCAGAAGGATCAGGTCCGGCTTGCGGTCGACGGCCAACTCGTGAGCTTCCTTGGCATTTGACGCTTCGAGATAGTCGTAATCGGCCATTTCCAGCGCCACTGCAATCATTTCCCTGATGGACGTTTCGTCGTCGACAATAAGTACGGTTTTTCCTGACATGAGCGCGACCTGTTGGCTTGGAGCAGCAATGTGACCACCCGATTGCAGTCTTGTTGCGTGCCATTACACCTGCACCAGGTTGCAGTTTTATGACAGGCTGTGTCGCTCCCAAGTCTCAGTGTAGCGCGTAGTCGAGGAACAAGCCGCCGAATACCGCCATTCCCGCCCAGTTGTTGTTGAGAAACGCCTTGAAGCAGGCTTCGCGCTGGCGCCCGCGGATGAGGAACTGCTGGTAAGCGAAAAATAGCCCCATCGCGACCACACCCGCGAAGAACCAAAGGCCGCGTTCAGTCTGGCTGCCGATCATGAAAAGAATAACCAGTGTCAACAGCTGCAGGGCGCCCCCGATCAGCCGGTCGGCATCGCCGAAGAGAATGGCGGTCGACTTGATGCCAATGCGAAGGTCATCGTCCCGGTCGACCATGGCGTAGAGCGTGTCATAGGCGACTGTCCAGAGGACATTGGCCACAAAAACCAGCCACGTCACCGGTGTAATCTCGCCGGCCTGTGCTGCCCAGGCGAGCGGAATGGCCCAGGAAAATGCCATGCCCAGAAAGAGTTGGGGCAGGTGCGTATAGCGCTTCATGAAGGGATAGATAAACGCCAGCACCAACCCGACGAAAGAAAGGTAGATCGTCAAGGTATTGGTGAAGAACACCACCAACAGAAAAGACAGAAAGGCGAGCGCCAGGAATAAAACTACCGCATGCCAGGCAGGAATTCGCCCCTGGGTCAGGGGACGACCGTGGGTACGTTTGACGTGGCGATCGACCTTTCTGTCAGCAAAGTCATTGATAACGCAGCCTGCCGCACGCATGGAAAATACACCGACAACAAAAACGATAAGGTTGCCCCAGGCCGGTGTGCCGTCCGCGGCCAACCAGAGCGCCCAAAGGGTCGGCCACAGCAGCAGCAAGCTGCCGATCGGGCGGTCGAGCCGCATAAGCTGAATGTAGTCAGGTAGCCGCGCGCGAAAGCGCTGTATCAACTCAGACATGATCACTCGCTACATTCGGTCGCGACGCTGATTGCCCGGCCCGGGCGGGTAGCCCGCGAGGACGAGCCGCATTCTCGGCCTCCAGCCTTTGCCAGTACGCATTGCAGAAACCCTCGGTGACAAGCAGCCTGCTCTGTCCATGGGAGAAGATCGAACGCCGGGCAGGCAGAGGGTGCGCGTGACTGTCGGGTGGCAGCAGGTAGCCTACGAGGAAGGCACTGCGGTGCCAGGCTGGGCCGGTGAACAGCACTGATCCGAGCGGCCGGGTGCCCAGGTTCCGTAGGGCCTGCAGCCGTCCCTTCATCTCCCGCAGCGGCGTCACCGTGCGGCCTTTCACCCAGGGCGCCTCCGACGGCCCTAACCATACTTCCCGAACCCAGACCCGTTCTCGCGGCTTCAACGCCAGCAGGCGGGCCTCATCCGGGGTGGGCAGGCACTGGCCCTGGCGCAGCACGGTTACGGGTAGCGTGCCTGGACACCACCGCTGCAGCCACTTTGAGAGTGATCCCGGACGGTGCAGCTCCAGCCGTCGATGTCGCGGCAACTGAAAGTCGGCCCGACTTGCAAAACGTGCGTCCTGGTAGGCTAAAGCATGAACAGCTGGCGACATTCCAACGGCCTTGGCGACGAGAGTTTATAAGGCGAGAGACTGAAGAAAAGCATGGGTTCCTAAGAGTTCAGACGGCCCGGCTCAGTGAGGGCCGGCTAAAGCCCTTTGACCGCATAGATACCCGGGGCGTTTCGCCAGTAGCCTTTGTAATCCATGCCATAGCCGAACAGAAAGCGATCCTCGATTACTAGGCCGGTGAAATCGCCTTTCAGTCCAGGGCGGGCCTTGCGGGCGTGGTCTTTTTCCACCAGTACCGCTGTCAGTACCTCGCGGGCACCCTGGGCCGCGCACCAGTCGGATATGCCCAGCAGGGTGGTGCCCTCGTCGAGAATATCGTCCAGGATCAGAACGGACCGGCCCCTGAGGTCGAAGTTGGGTTCGACCTTCCATTCCAGCCTGCCGCCAGACGTTTCGTGACGGTATCGGCTTGCGTGCAGGTACTCGGCTTGCAGAGGAAAATGCAGCTGCGTCAGCAGCTGCCCCGTGAAGATCAGGCCGCCATTCATGACACAGAACAGCACCGGGTTCCTGTCGCCCAGTTTCTCCGTGATCGCACGGGCCATGCGCGTGATCGCCGCCTGCACTTCAGCCTCCGGACAGAGGCAGTCTGCCTCATCCAGGATTTGCTGCATATCGGCAAGGGTTTGACTCATAGGGGGCCTGCTCAGTCGGTTCAGGTGAGGAGTTGTTGGCCTGAGGGGCGCGTCCGTCCAGCCGGAAAAGGGCGTGATTATAACGTGCATCTGCCCTGATTAAACAGTTATCCCTTTCATCGTTGCCCCGGCTTGGCGTTGGGCGGGAAGCCCGAATCCGACCGGCCGGCGTGCGCAGGAAGGCTGTACGTTCGCCGGGTCGGGTGCTGGTGCTTGTCAGCGCCTCTCGTGGCCGACCTGCATCGCCGATGTTTTGTACAGTCTCCTTGGGCCTGGGGGCGTATCAAAGTATGATGTCGTCTCAAAAATTTAATCACGACCGTATCCGGAGGATTCTCAGGTGAAGAAATGGCAGTGTGTAGTATGTGGCTGGATTTATGACGAGGCACAAGGCTGGCCCGAAGACAACATCGCGCCGGGCACTGCCTGGGAAGACGTGCCAGACGATTGGGTCTGTCCCGACTGCGGTGTAGGCAAAGAAGATTTTGAAATGATCGAGATCGGCTAAACCGGCAACTGGCGCAGCCTGGGTTATTTCAGAGCCTGTGTATTGGCACTGGCAGGTAACTTGGGATGATGGGTGTTTCCGGCAAAGCAGGACAACCGGTTGCCGGACCAATGGTGGAAAGGATAATGACGAGAAACGACGACGCCCCTGTAGTGATTATCGGCACCGGCCTTGCCGGATATTCGCTGGTGCGGGAATTCCGCAAGCTGGACAAAACCACACCGGTGATAATGATCACCGCCGACGATGGCCACAGTTATTCCAAACCCATGCTCTCGACCGGTTTCACCAAGGGCAAGGAAGCGGATGAACTGGCACAGGCTGACGCCGATACGATGGCCCGGCAGCTCGATATTACTATCCGTACCTTTACCACGGTCACCGGCCTGGATACAGCCAACCACAGGGTCCGTCTCGGTGACGAATCCCTTCAGTACAGCAAGCTGGTGCTCGCTTGGGGGGCCGATGTGATCCGGCTGGATCTCGGCGGTAACGCACGCGATGCGGTCTACTCCATAAACGACCTGATCGACTACCGGGATTTCCGCCGCGCGCTCGCCAAGAAAAAGCGTGTGGTCATCATGGGCGCCGGCCTGATCGGCTGTGAGTTCGCTAACGACCTGCGGCTCGGCGGATTTGATATCGACGTCGTGGCCCCCTCTGACACGACCCTGCCGGGGCTGATGCCGCCTGAAGGTGGAGAAGCAATACGTCGTGCTTTGGAGGCAGAAGGCGTTCGCTTTCATCTTGAGACTGTTGTTGAGCGAGTCGACCGCAACAGTACCGGCGGTGTTGATGTGCACTTGGCTAACGGCGAAGTGCTTGAAACGGATCTCATAATTTCTGCGGTCGGGTTGCGCCCCCGCACTGAACTGGCGCGCGCGGCTGGCCTTGAGGTTGGGCGTGGCATTGCGGTAGGCCGGACGCTTCAGACCAGTGCGGACGATGTATATGCGCTCGGCGATTGTGCTGAGGTGGACGGCTATGTGCTGCTTTATGTCCTGCCGCTGATGGCATCCGCACGCGCGCTGGCGAAGACGCTCGCGGGTGAGCCCACCGAAGTCAACTACGGTGCTATGCCGGTGATGGTCAAGACGCCCTGCTGTCCCACT